>CAZIDL010000044.1:0-20683 GCA_964537825.1 uncultured Weeksellaceae bacterium | reverse complement strand
GCATCGAGATCAAGGGGGACCGGCAAGCCGTCGCTTTGGGCGAGAAAGAGGGGAAGGCGCCCGATCCTTTCACCAGCTTGCAGATCCCTCTACAAGAGGGTGATCGGCTCTATACTTTTACCGATGGACTCCCGGACCAATTCGGAGGTCCAAGAGATAAAAAGTTCGGTTATCGACGCTTCAAGGAAGAATTGCTCGCTCATTCAGGTCTCAGCATGCAAGAACAGCGCGAGACCCTGGAAAAAGCCCTGGAAGAGTGGAAGGGGCAACGGGAACAGATCGACGATATCTGCATCATGGGCGTGCATATCGACAACCCGGCTCCGGCAGCTGGATCATAGCAGGTTCCTTCAGGACCCGGTTTTTAAGTTCAGGATCTCATCCCTCTATGCGGATCCCGATGACACAAACATCATCGATCTGCTCTTGGTTTTCTTTCCACTCCTCGAAAACACGGTCGAGTTCGGCTTTTTGTTCTTCGGGGGGCAAAGTGTGGACCCTTGCTAAGAGCTCTTTAAAAGGACCGTAGCGGAATTTTTTCCCTTTGGGCCCTCCGAACTGATCGGCGTAGCCATCTGAGAACATGTAGAGCATAGCACCCGCAGGAACTTCCAGTTCGGTCGTTGTGAAGGCATCGGTCGCATCCGGTTCGTAGCCCACGGCCATTTTATCCCCCTTGACCTCGAAACCATCGGTTGTCTTTTTGAAGGGTTTGATCTTTTGATCGGTCGACACATGTGTCGACCCTACAGGATCCACGCCTTCGACCGCCGGAAGATGATCAGCGATCCCCGTCTTCACCACATAGAGGGGGTTGTTCGCGCCGGCGAATTCGATCTTTTTGGAATTTGGGGTTTGGGATTTGGACCTTGAGACCGGGAGTTTCACCATCGCTGCATCCATCCCGTCTTTGGCCGAACTTTCGGGGTCCTCACTGCTCAATTCCCTGACCACCCGATCGCGGAGTTCGGTGAGGATATCCCCGGGTGTTGGGGTCGCATCTGTATTCATGATCTCGTTGAGCTGCGATATCCCGAGCATGCTCATGAAAGCACCCGGTACGCCATGGCCCGTACAATCCACCGCTGCGAAGTAGAGGAAGCCGTGATGTTCCTTCGCCCAATAGAAGTCTCCGCTGACCGTGGCCTGCGGTTTGAATAGGATGAAGTGCTCGGGAAGGTGGGGGGAGACATGTTCCTCCGATAGGAGGAGGGCGTATTGGATCTTCCGTGCGTACTCGATGCTCTGGGTGATCTCCTCATGGGCTTCTTCGATCTTGGCCCTTCGTTCTTCAGCAAGGTCCCGCTGTTTCTCCGCTTCTTCTTTCTGCTCTTCGGTCGCTTTTTGCTGCTCTCGGATCTCTTGTGTGCGTTCCCGGACGATCCGTTCCAAACGTTGTTTATGGGCCACAAGGCGGCGGCTGTTGAGCCATAGCAGGAGCCATATGAAGCCTATTCCTGCCAGGCTGTACCCTGAATAAGCGGTCCAGGTGCGATACCAAGGGGGGAGGATGCGAAAGCGGTAAGTAGCGGTCGAACTTTCCTTATCGTAGATATTGACCGCTTTCACCTTGAAGGTATAGCTGCCTTCCCAAAGGTTGGTGTATTCCTTCT
The DNA here is from genome assembly GCA_964537825.1 of uncultured Weeksellaceae bacterium. Lineage (GTDB taxonomy): Bacteria > Bacteroidota > Bacteroidia > Flavobacteriales_D > CAYVSK01 > CAZIDL01. The sequence continues at coordinate 19,070 of CAZIDL010000044.1, read as the reverse complement.
TCGTTTCATGGGTGAGCTCGCTCCATGCGGTATCGTGTCCGACGAGTTTGTAACGATAGTGGACCGCCTCCTGGTCATCCGGAGAGCGGGCGGCGAAACGGAACTTGAGTCGGTTCTGGGAATAGGGGAGTTCCGGGGTCATGGCTTCGGGTTGCTGCTGGACCGCGATCCTTTCGAGTACGGTGTCCCCGGCACGGATCCCATGTTGCGGAGCATGTTCGGAATAAACCCCTTTGAAGATCAAGCTGTCGTCCATACCCTCCACGCGGCTGATCGAACAAGTCCAATCCCTCTCGATGTCCGTCCTCATATCGGGATGATACCGTGCTAATCCCTCCGTGCCCCCGAACCAGACCCGATCTCCTTCATCTTCGATCGCATTGACAGTGTTGATCGCCATGCCTCGGAAGACGGTATCCCCGATGAGCTCATCCTTCTCACCTTTATAGCTCCATCCCTTGATAGGGGTCTTTTCGTTCTGGGCGATCCAGATCCTTTCGTTCGCCCCCCATTCCAGATCGAAGATCGATCGCGAGGTATGAGGAAAGCGATCGTAAGGGACGAAGTTCCCGTTCTCGAAGCGATACAATCCCTTATAAGTGCTCATAAGGGTTCCTTTCCCCTTCGCGCCGGGGAATAGGATGATCATACCGGAAGGGAGCCCGTCGGTCGAATCATATTTGGTGGTTCTGTGGTCCGAAAAGCTCGTGTCCGTGTCGATCGCAAGGGCCCCTCGAGAATACAGCCCTACCCAGATCCGGAGCGAGTCCCCTTGGGGCTGTTTCTTTTCGATCTGGACACCGGGCGCCATTTCAGGGATGGGGTGCTGGAAAAGGACGTCCGGTCCCCGGGGATCATTTCCCTTTCCCGGCTCAAGGACGAACAGCTTATCGGTCCCTCCGATCAAGAGACCAGGGTTGCTATCGGGGGCTCCCATGATCTCGGAAGGGATGGGAGCGATCGAATTCGTGCCCTCCGAAAGGACCTTCCGCACCTCACCCGGCTTGCCCGGGTCCTCTTTCGAGAAAGAAAGGGTCAGGAGCCGGTCCCGATCGGGCAAATAGACCTTTGAGGCGGACGGGGATGGGCGGGACGTTCCGCTCGATCTTTCATCGGGTCCGACCGGTGGCCAGGAAAGGAGTTGATAACATCCGATATCCTTTCTGCCACCTACCCTGGAAAAGCTTTGCTTTTGATCCTCCCAATGCCAAACCCCCTGCATGGTACCCAGCAATAGGGGAGCCCCTTTATGAGGTGGGCGGGTGATATCCCAGACGGTCCCCTGGAGGGTTTTCCCTTTCTTGGCGTAGGTGAAGGGAACACCGGTGTGGATAAAGGTCAGGCCGTCCCGGGTGGCTACCCAGAGGTCTCCGCTCTCACCCAGGGTCACATCCCAAACAAAAGAGGATAGGACATCCTTTTCCTTTCCGAAGCGATAGAGTTGCTCTCCTTTGGCGTCGATCAGGATCACCCCTTTGTCGCTGGTGCCAAGAGCGTACGCTGCTCCATAAGGATTGGCGTCGGGATCCATCGGGCAAGCGTCGCTGATCTCGGTGGACATCCATCGATCCTTCTTTCCTCCCTTTTCCCTTTCCGGAGTTACCGCTTTTATTTTCCCCTTACCTGGATGAAAGTTGAACAGCCCATCGGTCTTCGTGAAGGCCGTCCAAACAGCCTCTTTGCTCGGATGGGGATGAACAGCCACCATTTTTCGCCCCTCGAGCAAAGGACGCGACCCTTCAAGAAGATCCAGATCCATCCCCTGTTTCACTTCGAAAAGGCCCCGGTCCGTCCGGCTCATGATGATCCGACCATCGATCTTATCGAGGCGGGCGTATTTGGAGAATCGGGAATAGGTGAGCGTGTCACCATCGTAGCAATAAAGGGTCTTACCCATATCCCCGAGGAACCAAACCGGACCTTCGGGAGCACATAGGACCTGGGGGATCTGAACCGACTCCCGGATCGAATCGGGAAGCATCGGAAGGAAAGAATGAAAGGTCCGTCCTCCGTCGGGGTCCGGAACGATCACCCCCATCTCCCTTCCTCCCGCATAGATCCGACCCAGCGAGTCCTGGTCCATGGAATAGACCACTTTGGAGGCCCCTACCCGGACCCTTTTACTCGTTTCCCCATCGAAAAGGTGGACCATTCCTTGGCCGCCGTTCGCTATAGCTCCTCCAGGGAGGATCTCGGTGCAAACAGGGCTTACGGAGAAACCGGAGGAGTTCATCTTTCGGATCTCCGATCGGAGTTTTTGGGAATGCCCTTTCAGGGGAGATCCAAGAAAGAAGAGAAGGAATAGGAAAAAAGCCTGAGGTGCTCGAGGAAAAGGGTTAAGCTTAGGAAACAAAGTTTTCGACTTTTCTTCCTTCCAAAATAAAGATCTTGGAAGAAAGCTCGAGGTACGACCTTGAGTTGGGGTAATTCCTGTGGAAGCGTTTCGCAATTAAGAGCGGGGATCCTGGATCGTGAACCCTGACTCCTAATACATGCCCTTCCCCCCGATCAAAGGTTTAGGGAGCCTTGATGGTCATTGCGGTTTCGTGGCCCTTTTTTATCAACGGTCAAGATCCCCTGACCTCCAGTTACCATCCATTTCTCAACTTTTAGGGAGTGACCGGATGGATCATGCGTTTGCTTGCACGCTTTTCCTTGGCTTTCCTTCCTCATTTGACGGTAGCTCGACCAAATGACAATTCCCGGCATGCTCGGTCGGTCCGAGGACTTTCGGCTTATCAAGGCGCGGGAAAGCTCAAGTTCAAAGCTTTAAAAAGGAGTTCCGGCTCATCCGTTGAATATCAACCCTTTGAGCTTGGAGCTTTTACGCGTTCCCTGTGGGCTCCCTGCGCTTAATAGGACCCAGCCTGGAACGGTCGCAAAAGGCCGTAACAGGAATGAGCTCCAATTCAAAGAATTCGGGTCTAGATGTTCATAGGTCTTGATTTGCTATTCTTATTCGTTATGTACCATCTTTGATCGGGTAAGGATATACTTGGATCTTGAACCTCTTCTAGGGCCTTCCGTCTCAAAAAAACCTTCAGGAGTAAAAGGATCATGTGGAAATTCACTACTCTCATTGGCTCTCCCTTCTTTATCGCTTTGCTCGTTACTGCTTTGATCCTTCCGTTCATTCCCGATGCTTTTGAAAATTACAAGGCTGAGCTTATCGAAAGGGAAGGTTTGTATAATCCGGAGAACGTCAACAAGAATGAAGTCTCTCGCTTTTATTCCGATATCGATCAGGATGGTATAAGCGAAAGGGTCCGTTTGTGGATAAAGGAAAAGTTCAGTTCCGTCCAGATCAAAGACCAACAAGGGGGATTATTGGATCAGATCAATATTCCACCTCCTCGGGGACTGATGGGGGTGGATCCGCTTGAAGCAGTGGATGTGGATGGGGACAGTGTCCAAGAGATCTTTTGCTTCCCAAAAAAGGCGGACTCGCTTTTCCTTCAGCGGATCGATCCATTCGAAAAGGAGGTCGAAGACCGTTTGGACCGTGAGTTCATAGATACCATCGCCTATCCGGTGGATGGGGAATATCAAGGAAAAATAACCGGCTTAAAAGGTCACGATCTTGATGGCGATGGGAAAGGGGAACTCGCCTTCTCCCTTATGACCTCCTTTTGCTTGCAACCGCGCAACTTCTATCTCTATGAGGAGGAGGCGGACAGTATTCGGCGCTCCCCTAAGAGTGGGGCTCATTTTAATGGCCTGACCTTCTTCGATCTGACAGGGAACGGGAAGAAGGAACTACTCCCTCGAAAGGGTAGTGCATATGGGAATATTCCTCCGGAACTCTCGATGCCCTACCGGGATACCAGCGCTTGGGCCATGGTCTTTGACCGTGAACTGAACTTCCTTTTTGACCCGGTCGAATTCCCCGGCTTCAAATCTTATGTGGGGATGGCCCCTTTTCGGGTGAGCGATCGGACCTACTTGGCCGTATTGTATCAATACAAAGGGAAAAGGGACAAAGGTCATAAACTCCAGCTCTACGATAGCGAAGGGAAAAAGGTCCGGGAACGGGTCATTGAAAGCCAGAAGAAGGACAACAAACGCCAGATATTCCATGCCAGGGAAGGAAAGCGGTTGTACATGAAGGACCTTAAAGGGACGGTCAAGCGGTTGAACGAAGAGCTCGAGGTCCTTGAGGAGCTTACCGTGGACCAAGCTCATATCGAGTTCCTCGCTCGGAGGGATCTGGATGGGGAAGGGGAACGGGAACTGCTCTTTAAAGGGGCTGATGAGCAAATCCTTCATATCGTGCGGAATGATCTGAGCCATGTGCTAACGATCGATGTTCCCAGTCGGTCCAGTTCCCTCCATTCCCATCATTTGAGCCTCCGAAAGAACGAGGATGACCCCCCTCGACTGTCCGTCCAGAACGGTCCGCAATGGTACCTCTATGAATACCGCTTCAACCTGCTTTCTTACATGGAGTATGGGGTTTATGGAGGGGTGTATCTGTTCAGTCTCCTTTTCGTGATCGGGATCCAGAAGATCGCTACCTACAAATTGGAACGGGACAAGGAAAAATTAGAGCGGACCGTGAAGGAACGGACCGCGGAACTGCAATGGAAGAACGAACAGCTTGAAGAAAAGAACCGTTCGATCCAGGACAGCATCGATTATGCGCAAAAGATCCAATATGCCCTTCTTCAGACGGAGGAATATGTCTCTCCCCATCTCCCTGAACATTTCATTCTCTTCAAGCCCCAGAGCCAAGTCTCTGGAGACTTTTATTGGGGCCGTGAGCACAAAGGGCACCTTTATTTAGCAGCCGTCGACTGTACGGGCCACGGCGTTCCCGGTGCCTTCATGTCCATGCTCGGGATCAGCCAGCTCAACGAGATCATGGCCACTGACGAGCTCCTGACGCCGGGAGCGATCCTCACCGAACTCCGTGAACGGGTGGTCCGGGAGCTCAGCGGTTCCGAGTTCGGGGAAACGGCGAAGGACGGCATGGACGTAGCCCTCCTTAGGATCCCGCTGGACGAAGAGGGAACGAAGACGATCGCGTTCGCTGGGGCCCAGAATCCCTTGTACGTGATCCGGAAAGGGATCGCTGAACATCCACTGTCCGTCGAAGGGGCTGTAGGGGCGACACACGTGTTGCCCGATGGAAGGGTGAAACCCTTCAAGAAAAGCCCCGACGGCATCGAGATCAAGGGGGATCCGATGCCAGTGGGCTACGATGAATATGCAGAAGGGGATTTTACGACCGTATCGCTCCAAGTTCAAAAAGGCGACATGCTCTACATCTTCTCGGACGGCTATGCGGATCAGTTCGGTGGCCCGAAAGGCAAGAAGTTCCGCTACGGACCCTTCAAACAACTATTGGCACGCCTCCACGAGAAGCCGCTCGATGAGCAGAAGCGGGAACTGGACCGCACTTTCGAGGAATGGAAGGAGGAAAGTGAACAAGAGCAGATCGATGATGTGGTGATTATGGGGGTGAGGCTCTGAGCGAGTGGGGAAGGAGCTTATCCGGACCAAGAAAAGGATCAGGGCAAATCCTGTTGATCGGTGGCCCAAATAGGGGAAGCGCTTGGCTCAAGGCCCGATAGCACTCCTTTATCTTCGCACTTTGCCTCACCTTAATAACCGTCAAAAAGCATCATGAGCACTCTCCAAAAGGACCCTCTTTCTGGCAAGTTTTTTTCACTGCTCGCTCTTTTTCTGATGCTTTTCTCTGGGGGGAGCCTTGGCCAAGGGCCTCCCCTCGTTCCTTCCATCAAAAGCTTTCCTCCTTCCGCTTACAAGGCTCACCCCCAAATTTTCTGTGCAGAAAGGGATCCCACTAAAGGCATCTTCTTCGGGACCTTTGCGTTCGTCCTGCATTACAATGGGGAGGATTGGGAAAAGATCCACGTTTCGAACGGCAAGTCCGTTTTCGCTTTGGACATCGATGAAAAGGGAAGGGTCTGGGCCGGTGGGCAAAGCGAATTCGGCTACTTGAGGCCGGTACCCCCTTCCGATGCCAATGGAAATGAGATCGATGCCCAAGCCTCCTTCGACAGCTCTAAGATCGATGGAACCAAGAAGCCTACCGGCAGTTTGGAGTATGTATCCCTCACCCATTTGCTCCCCGACAGTCTCCGGGATTTCAACATCGTATGGAAGGTCCATGCAATGGAAGAGCGGGTCTTCTTCAATGCCTATAACCGCATGTTCGTCCTGGAGGACGACTCCCTCCAGTCCATATCACCAAGGAAAAGGGGCAAGTTCTATCGTAGCTATGAGGTGGACGGGAATTTATGGGTCCAGGACAGAGGGATGGGCCTTTATCAGATCCCCCTGAAGGAAGGAGCTTACCGGGGCGACACGCTTCTCCCTAGCTCAAAACTCCCCCGAAGCGAACCCTTTTCAAAAATGCCCGTTACAAATGTCCTCGATCGAGTTCCCGGAATGATCCGAGCGGATAAAAAAGAGGTCCTTGTAGCAACCCGTAACCGCGGATTTTATCGTTATCGTTACGGACCTTCAGTAGAGGATCCCGATGAACGGGTCACCCCGATCAACAAGGACCCTTCCCCCATCCTTAACAAGGCCTTGGCCTACCATACGATCGTTATCGAACCTGAGAAGAATCCCTGGGGGGCTTCATTGGTCGTCACAACGATCAAGCAAGGAGCGATCCTCCTGGATTCGACAGCTCGACCGGTCAAAGTCCTGGGCCAGGACCATGGAATGGCATCGAACCAGGGATGGCGGACCATTAAGGGAGCAAGAGGGTCCGGGATGCTATGGACCATGACCAGTAAAGGTATAAGCAGTTGGACCCCAGGGGACCCCCGGACCTTCGCCCGTGAAGGAGATGCTTTTTCCGGCACGGTGGAAGCCATTACCCGTTATCATGGAAAACTGTTCCTCGCTACCGGCCAGGGGGTTTACTATAGAACCCAGGAAGACGATCCCAGGGGAAGCAAATGGGAGTTTGTTCCCGGAACGAGGGAACAATGTGTGGACCTTCTCCCCATAGGTCCTGTAAAGAAACCCGATCGGAGCTTATTGATCGCAGAGGGTGAAGGGATCTTTGAAATACGGGATAAAAAAAGTGGAAAGGACGAACCGGTGAAAGCCCGTCATATCAATGAGAGGCCTTCCTACGATCTGACGCCCCTTCCCTCTTATAAGGATAGGGATTGGACCGCCAGCGATATAGACTGTCTCCTCCACTGACGAGCGCGCCATCGGAGGGAAGGCCGGTCTTCATATATTCTCCCGGAACGATAAGGGAGTATGGCAGGAGCGGATCGATATCCGCGAACCTCCTGAGGAGGTTAACTCCATTTCCATCACCACTAAGGAAAAAACAAAAGGGGTCGTTCTTTGGGCGGGACTCCCGAGTAAAGGAGGGTTCCGGTTGAGCTTGGACAGTAGGGCCTTTAGCAGGAGCTTGCGTTCGGATACCGCTATAAGGATCCTCTTCAAGGACCTTTTAAAAGGGGAAAAGGAAGGTATCCAACTTACTCCCTTTACAGGGCAAGGAGCGGAACGGAAAGGACTCCCGAAAGGACCGGTCCGTTTCTTCCCTTTCAAGGATCGGGTCCTGGCGGGGACCGACTCCGGTCTATTCCGCCCAAGAATAGGATCGAAGGGGAGCCTCCATTGGAAGCCCGACACGAGCTTCGGTTGCTTGTTCGGAAAATGTTCGGGCGGAGGTTCCGATCAGGTAAGGCTTGTATTCCGCCTAAAAGAAGGTCATAACGGGTCCGTATGGATCGCTTCCCCCAAGGTCCATCGCCTCACCCCACAGCCCAATGGAGGGTATCGCATCGACAGCATCCCCTTCAGCGGAATGAACCTGGGTGCGGTCCGGACCATCTACCCTGACAGCAGTGGCATCACTTGGATCGGAGGGGACAACGGGGTGGTCCGCTATGACCCATCGATCGAAAAGGATTTCGATCGGGACTATTCCTGTCATATCAAAAAAGTGAGCGCAACCCTTCCGGACACCGCAGAGGAGATCACCGATTCCCTCCTCTTCGGAGGATTCTACCGGAAGCCGGCCCCTAACGATCCCCTCCTTCCCTGGAAGCGCTCCCAGGACCAACCCGAAGCCTACGTTCCCGAGCTCCCTTATGAATTGAACGGGCTCACCTTTCGCTTCGGCGCGCCTTATTTCGAAAGACAGGAGGAACTGCGTTATAGCTACCGCCTCGATGGTTTCAAGGAAGGATGGAGCGAATGGACGAAAGAGGTGCGAAAGGAATACACCAATCTCCCAGAGGGGACCTATACGTTCAAGGTGAAGGCCAAGAACGTCTATGGCGTGGAGAGCAGTATGGACGAATACCGCTTTAGGATCCTCCCTCCCTGGTATCGGACCTGGACGGCTTATGGAGGGTATTCAGTGGCAGGGCTTGGCTTTATCTGGTTGCTCTTGTGGCTCAACAGTAGGAGGCTGATCGCACAAAAACAGCGCCTCGAAAAGATCGTAAGAGAGCGGACCAAAGAGATCCAAGAGGAGAAGAAAGAGGTCGAAAGGCAAAAAGAGCGGGTGGAGGAACAGCAGCAAGAGACCGAAAAGCAGCGGGAAGAAGCGGAAAAACAACGGGACTTGGCGGAAGAAAGGCGTTCCAAGATCGAAGAGGCCCATCAGGAGATCACCCGTAGTATCGAATATGCTCAGAAGATCCAATACGCGCTCCTTCAGTCGGAAGAATACGTTTCACCACACCTCCCTGGACACTTCATCCTGTTCAAGCCTCAGAGCCAGGTGTCGGGTGATTTCTATTGGGCTCGGGAGCACAAAGCTCATCTCTACGTCGCTGCCGTGGATTGTACCGGACACGGGGTTCCCGGTGCCTTCATGTCCATGCTCGGGATCAGCCAGCTCAACGAGATCATGGCCACTGACGAGCTCCTGACGCCGGGAGCGATCCTCACCGAACTCCGTGAACGGGTGGTCCGGGAGCTCAGCGGTTCCGAGTTCGGGGAAACGGCGAAGGACGGCATGGACGCAGCACTCCTTAGGATCCCGCTGGACGAAGAGGGAACGAAGACGATCGCATTCGCGGGGGCGCAGAATCCGCTCTATTTGGTGCGGAAGGGGATCGCTGAGAAGGATCCGAGATCGCTCCTGGAAGACTTGTCAGGTCTGGGGATCAACGAGCGTCTCAAACCCTTCAAAAAATCCTCCGACGGCATCGAGATCAAGGGCGATCCCATACCGGTGGGTTACGATGAATATGCGAGCGGAGACTTTACCACGGTCTCGCTTCAGCTCCAAAAGGGTGATATGCTCTACATCTTCTCGGACGGCTATGCGGACCAGTTCGGCGGTCCGAAAGGGAAGAAATTCCGCTACGGCCCCTTTAAGGAATTGATGACCCGGATCCATGAGCAAGCATTGGAAGACCAGAAGGAGGAATTGGACCGCACCTTCGAGGAATGGAAGGAGGAAAGTGAACAAGAGCAGATCGATGATGTGGTGGTGATCGGAATTCGGATCTGATGATCCAAAAAAGCTAAAAGCTTTAAGTTCAAAGCTCAAATGGTTGATATATCCAATGGATCAGCCAGACACGTCTTTTTGAACTTGGAGCTTGAGGCTTTGAGCTTTCCCACCACTCCCGGAAGGACTACCTTACAACCGTGCAGGATCAAGCTCATGAGGCGGTTTCTCCGCTCGACCCTTTTTATTGGATCCCCGTCTTCTCGTGTAGGGTTCCCTAGGTCAGATACGGGGTGGCTCCGTCCAGAACATCACGCTCCCGCTTTCGATCGGACGGATCCTCATAAGGTTCTGTTCCCCTTGAAGGTCATTCCGAAGACTCAGATAGGCCGCCATTTTATTTTCGTGATGAATTCGGTGCTTGCCATATCGGTAAGGGAGATCATATCCGAACCGGAGGAGGGGACAGAACGCTTCTCTGTAAGCTGCTTTATGAACAGGCTGTGTCCCTTTACGCGGTTTTTACCTTTGACGGCACTACTATGAACGGTATCAAGATGTTACATCTTTAAATTCGGAACTAGGCTGGCCAAAGAATGGTGCGATCATACTGCGATCCTCCTTGAGCTTCTTCCCTATGCCGAGATCACCCCTTTTCCCTTTCCGTTCATTATTCTCCCTTTTGCTGTTGCTCTCAGCACAGCTCCTTCGTGGCCAGGGGGCTCCATTAGAGCCCGAGCTCGAGACCTTTCCGCCTTCCTCCTACGAGGGTCATTCCCAGGTGTTCTCCGGAGCCCTCGACGGAGAAGGAAGACCATGGTTCGGGACCAGTGGCCAAGTTCTCTATCACGATGGGACCGACTGGAACAAATTCGAGACCATTCCGGCCATGGCCATTATGGATCTGAACATCGATGATAAAGGGCGGGTCTGGATCGGTGGCACCGGATCTTTCGGATACCTCAGGCCTCTGGAAGGGAAAGGGGAACATGAGCTTAGCTACCCCATCCCGGATAGCCTCCGGGAAAAAGAGAAGGGAAAGTCAACGGGTATGGAATACGTGCGCTTGGAGCAGAGGCTAGCGGATTCTCTAAAGAACTTGGGGACGATCTGGTCGGTCGAGGCGGCTTGGGAGGGTGAGCAGGTGCTCTTCAATCCGCTGAAGGAACTCTTTCTATTGACCGATCAGGGGCTCACTACTGTTCTTCCACGGGGAGTCCAATTCTACCATTCGCATCGCGTAGGGGATGAGGTTTGGGTCCAGGATGTAAAGGAAGGGTTTTTTAAGGTGCCCAAGGCCGAGAAACTTATCAGGGATGCCCCTAATACCGCCTCTCAGGTTCAGACCCCTCGGATCCCGGCTCGCTACGAGTTACCTGGGAGCAAAACTTTGGCATCCTGGAACGTGCAACGGATCCTTAAGGAGGTTCCCGGTATCACCGAGCAAGGTGAGGTATTGGTGATCACGCGCCATCGAGGGATCCACCGTTATCGGTACACCCCCTCTTCAGGTGCTGAGGAGCAAGAAAGGATTACGAAGGTGAAGGGGCAGGATGAACGCATCGTGGATGTTCCCATGCGAGAGGCTACTGCTCTCGATCCTTCTCAGAATCCTTGGGGGGCTTCTTTAGTGCTTAGCACCCGGACCAATGGTGTTTTCCTGGTGGATAGCTCGGGAAAGGTTGTCCACGTTATGGACCGGGAAAAGGGATTTCCGGCGAATTACGTGTGGGAGACCATCAAAGGCCAGGAGGGGTCCGGATCCCTATGGAGTTGCACCAATAAGGGGGTGGCTCGTTGGGTTCCGGGTGATCCCAAAACGTATGCTTATGAGGGAGAGGCGTTCATCGGAAAGGTCCGGAGCATAACCGGTACAAGAAAGGGTACCTGGCTGGCCACTTCCCAGGGCGTTCATCTTCGTGAAGAAGATAAGGGGAAGAAGGGAAGGGGAGGAAAATGGAAGCGTGGTCCTCGCCCGAGCGTTCCATGTTTCGATATCATCCCATGGAAAGAGGGCGTCCTGATCGGAAGCAAATACCTTTTCAGGGCTCGGATCGTCGATGGGGATCGGCGCATCGATACGGTACTCGAAAATTATGGAAAGGATCTTCAAAGAGGGAAGGGGCCTTACAAGGACATGGTCGCGGCCGGGGGCAAGGATGAAGTTCTTCTTTTGAAAAAGGGGCGCGAGGGAGAGCCTGAACTGAGGCTTACCATCTCCGGCCTCCCTTCAGGGGTCCGGTCCATAGCGCTCGGCCCGCCCCCTTCTCTTGGGATGTATGAAGCCAGCGAGCTTTCGGAGCACGGCTTGTCGATCTGGGTGTCCCATTCCACCAAAGGCGTTGAATGGCTCGTGATCCCGAAGGAGGCCTGGCAAGGTGGAGGGGAGGAACCTCGAACGATCGCTTTCGAGGAACTTCGGAAGGGGAATATCGAAGGGGGGATAGCGCATCGTTTTCATTGGGGAGGGCTGCCTCGAGTGGAGACCTGGTTGTTCGACCTTAAGGGACGTATCGTCGCCGGTGGGGACAAGGGCCTTTACAGGGCGGTCCCTCCGGATCGGGAAGAAGATAAAGCGGAGCCCACTCCTTTGTTCATGAAAAAAGGCTGGCACTTTCTTCCTGATAGCACCCTCGGGCCATCCTTTGCGGGAAATAAAGAGGGGGAAGGAGGACGTGAGGTCTTTCGCCTGGCCGCTAAAAAATATGAAGAGGGACGGGAGACGGTCTGGGTCCAATCGAGTCGCCATCCTCTTCGTTTAATAAGGGATCGTGAAAAAGCTTACCGGATCGACAGCCTCCCGTTCAAAGGGATGGGCCTGGCAGCGGTAAGGGGCTTTCACCTCGATGAGGATCGGGTTACTTGGATCGGGGGGGATAATGGGTTGGTCCGCTTCGACGGCAGGGTCGAGAAAGCCTATGATCGGAGCTTCCGATCGAGCATCCAAAGCGTTAAGGTCATTCTGCCGGATACTTCGGAAAAAATGGAAAAAAAGCGGGATTCCGTTCTTTTCGGAGGATTCTATCGAAAGCCGGATAAGGGCGACTCCCTCCTGAATTGGCGGATGGTACAGCAGCAACCGGAAGCGGAACAGCCTGTACTTCCCTATTCCATGAACGGGATCATTTTCGAACATTCCGCTTCTTTCTTCGAAGGTGAGGCCCTTGCGTACAGCTACAAGCTGAAAGGCTTCGAGGATCGATGGAGCGAATGGAGCAAGGAGACGAAAAAGGAGTACACGAACCTTCCGGAGGGGACTTACACCTATGTCGTGAAAGCCCGGAATATGTATGGCAAGGTTAGTCCTGCTTCGAGGTATCGTTTCCGTATCCTTCCCCCTTGGTACCGTACATGGACCGCTTACGGAGCTTATTCCCTCCTCAGTCTTGGGACCATTTGGTTCCTCATATGGGTCAATGGGCGCCGACTTCGGGCCCAAAAGCTTCATCTCGAGAAAGTCGTTCAGGAACGGACGAAAGAGATCCAAAAGCAGAAAGAGACGATCGAAGAGGCGCACGAGGAGATCACCAGGAGTATCGATTACGCCCAAAAGATCCAACAAGCCCTCTTGCGCTCAAAGGATGAGGCAGCAGCTCATATCCCTGAACATTTCATCCTCTTCAAGCCCCAGGGCCAAGTTTCGGGAGACTTTTATTGGTTCAAGGAGCATCGCGGTCATCTCTATTTCGCAGCGGTTGACTGTACGGGCCATGGAGTACCCGGTGCCTTCATGTCGATGCTGGGGATCAGTCAACTCAATGAGATCATGAGCACGGATGAGGTCCCGTCCCCGGGAGCGATCCTAACGGAGCTCCGCGAACGGGTCGTCCGGGAGCTGAGCGGTTCGGACCCTGATGAGACGGCCAAGGACGGGATGGATGCGGCGATGGTGAAGATCCCGCTGGATAAAGCCCAAGATCCAAATCCTAAATTCCAAACCCCAAGTGGGGAGCATATGGAGGTTCGATTTGCCGGAGCCCAGAACCCGTTGTATGTGGTGCGGAAGGGGATCGGGGAGGATCCTCCTTCGGTGGGAGGCCTTTTAGGGAACGATCACGGTCCTTCCGTACGGGATCGCCTCAAGCCTTTTAAGAAAAGCCCCGACGGTATCGAGATCAAGGGAGACCCGATGCCAGTGGGCTACGATGAATATGCAGAAGGAGATTTTACGACCGTATCGCTCCAAGTTCAAAAAGGCGACATGCTCTACATCTTCTCGGACGGCTATGCCGATCAGTTCGGTGGGGAAAAGGGCAAGAAGTTCCGCTACGGCCCTTTCAAGCAACTCTTAGTGGATATCCACCAGAAAGCGATGGAAGAGCAAAGAGCGGAGCTCGATCGGGTATTCGAAGAATGGAAAGGGGATCAGGGGCAGATCGACGATGTATTGGTGATGGGGGTAAGGGTCTGAAGACCCCAGATCCCAAAAGAGCTCAAAGGCTTTGATAAGAGCTTTTTGGATCCTTGGTCCCTTTGGGGATCCTCATCTAGCCCTACCTCACGGAGGAAGGTCCGAGCTCCCTTTCTCCGATCCCTTAATTTAGCCCCGATGCTGCACCTTTTCCGGGAATTGAAGTGCTGCTCCTTCCTCTTGTTCATGAGCATTGTTCTGCTTCTGGGATGCGGGGAGAACCCTACCCGCGTGGAGCGGGGTTTTTACTACTGGAAGAGCGAAGCTGAAAGGTTGGTTCCAAAGGAAGGACGCTGTTTGAAGGAATTGGATATCGACCGGCTTTACATCAAGTTCTTCGATGTTGTCCCGGATGAACGGTTGGGGAACCGACCGGTCGCCAAGACCTCGCTTCGGATGCGAAAGGACAGTGGGGTTCTGAAAGGGATGGAACGCGAGCAACTTCCTTCCATCGTGCCGACGGTCTTTATCCGGAACGAGGTCCTGAAAGGGATCGGCTCATCAGCGATAGATAGCTTGGCGGACAATATTACTCACCTCTGTGAAAAGTATTATGAGGAGCGGTTCCCTGCTTATGACGGGCGCGCGCTTGAAGAGCTCCAGATCGATTGCGATTGGACGCCGACCACCCAGGAGGCCTATTTCGAGCTCCTAAAAGGGATCAAAAAGCGATCGGGGAAAAGGGTCTCGGTCACCCTGCGGCTCTATCCGTACAAATATCCCGATAAGATGGGGATCCCCCCTGCGGACCGGGCTTCCCTGATGTGCTACAACCTTTTTCATCCCCTGAAGTATCAGGACAGGAATTCGATCCAGGATCCGCGCGAACTGAAGCGCTATTTAAAAAGGGATGCCGCCTACCCACTGCCCCTGGATGTCGTATTGCCGGTCTTCTCGAGGGTGCATTGGTATCAGAACAAGCGCTTCGTGAAAACCCTCGATATCCCTCCCGCTTCGGTGGAGGGGTTTTCCGAGCGAGTGGAACCGCTATGGTACGAGGTCAGAGCGGATACCGTCGTCGAGGATCATTACCTTAGGCGCGGGGACCGATTGAAGGTCGAGAAAGCCAGCGAAGAAGGATTGCGACGGATGATCGCTTCCCTGAAAGAAGAGCTGGAGCTGGGAAAAAGGACCACGCTCGCCTTTTTCGATCTGGACCACAAGGATATCGCACGATTCGATCATGAGAGCCTGCATCATTGTTATTCTGCTCTTAGCGATGAGCCCGAGTGAGGGGATCGCTTGCGCCCCCTTTTACCCCCGTGGAGAGGTTTTGCGTTTTCAGCTCCTGGAACCCGACCATCTGGGCTATGAGGGGTATGCCCCTTTTTATTATTCGGCCCGAGGTGTCCCTCGAATGTATGCGGGGCATCAGGAGGCGCTGACCGGAATGGGGCGGGCGAAGAACGTGCAGCTCTGGCAGGAACGGACCGACGGGTCCCTCGGCAGACGAGCGATCCGCGATGCGATCTATAAGGAGCAGGAGGAGGTCCGAGCGGACGATCCCTTCATGGAATACTTGAAGAAAAAAGACCCCGAGGCCCGGGAGTATCTGGCCTTTGCGAAGAAATGTTCGCAATACAATCGCTTTAATAGTTACGATCCCTGGGAAAAGGATCATAGCGTGCAGAAGCAAGTAAAGAAAGAGGAATCGATCGGAGAAGCTTTGGAGCGGGCCCGATCGACCGACGATGGACGCCTAACCCTTCGCTATCGCTTCCTGGCCCTCCGCCTCGCCTATTATTGCAAAGACCTCGAAAGGGTGCGTCGGCTCCACGAACGCTTTTTCGAAGGGCGGGAAGAGCAGCACATCATCGACCACTGGGCTCGATACTTCAAAACAAAGGCCATGGAGGATGGGCCGGAGCGGAATCATCATGCGGCCCAGGTCTTCGATCGGGCCCCCGATAAACGCTTCAAAGTCCATTACTGCTACGAGCGCTCCATTCCTGTAGGGAAAACCCTGGAGCTTGCGGATAATGATCGCGAACGAGCTGCTGTATGGGCCTTGCACGGGATCGTTCATCCGGGCCCTGCACTGGAGAGCATCGAAAAACTCCATGACTTGCGTCCGGGTTCGAAAGTCTTGAGCTATCTCCTCCTTCGGGAGCTCAACAAATTGGAGGATTGGGTCCTAACTCCTTACTATTCGCAGTTCCAGCCTGCGTTGTGCGTCCATAACGACCGATCCGAATACGAGACCGCTGCGCAGATCCAAAAGCGGGTCGCTTCGGATCGAGCTTACGCCAGCGAACTGTTGGAATTCATCGATTCCGTGGATATACCGGAGACGAGCGACCCTTTGCTATGGCGAACTGCCCAGGGTTATTTGCGGTTGATGGTCCGTGAACCGGAGGATGCGCTCCAGGACCTGAACACCGTGCTGGAACGGGAGGATGGAGAACGCCGCCTTGCTCGACGGGTCGAGCGCATCAAAGCGGTCTGCTCGATCGCTCGCCAACCTGAGGGGGACGCGGAGCTACCGGACGAGATCGCCCCGGTCCTCATGCGCGATGAGGAACACTCCGATCTGATCTTCGCGATAGCCCGCGAACTGGAATACAAGGGGAATCATACGGCGGGGACGATCATGCTCTCGAAATTGAACGAGGTCGACCAAGGGTGGGATGGAGGCCATCATTGGCGGACCAAAGAGAGGCATCAAACCTTGCGTGCGGACTTCTATAAGGACTATTTCTACTATTTGGACGCTACCTATTCCCCCGATCAGCTCCGAGCGCTCATGGTCGCTGTCAAGAAGGGGAAGGAACGGGACGATGCCTTCAGCCAATGGAAGTTCAGCGTACTCGAAAAGGACCTTTCAAGGCTTCACGAATTGATGGGGACGAAATGGATCCGCAGGGACGAGTTGCGAAAGGCAAGGACTTCCTTCTCCCGGGTGGATGATAGCCTCTGGCAGTCGGATGCATACCCGTTTCAGAACTACTTCGATAAGGACCCTTTCGCCTGGGAGTGGTACAATACCGATATATCCATCGCTCCGGATAGTTTGAACAAGGAGCTGATGACCGAGCAGCTCCTCGAATACCGGGAAAGGGCCAAGGATCCGGATGCAGCGGACCGGGACCTTGCTTATTTCCGCTTGGCCAACGGTTACAACAACATGACCTATTACGGGAACGCCTGGATGATGCGGCGCTACTATTGGACCGGCCGAAGGACCCGCTCCGGCTTGCTCGATGACGCTGAATATGCCCGGGGCAAAAAGGCCCAACACTATTACGAGAGAGCAGCGGAACTGAGCGATAACCAGCGGTTCACTGCCTTGTGCCTGGCTTTGGCAGGGATCTGTAGGGATCGTGGGCTCAGCAAAGAGCTTCGGGAGGAATACGATGACCTTTCCTATACGGAGCTGCTCGAAAAGCAAGAGGCCCGGAACCCGTACTACCAGCGGATCAAAACGGACCATCCCGACGGAACTTACGAGGACCTGATGAACAAGTGCCTCTTTTCCCGCTATCAAGAGGATCGGGTTCGATGAGAACCTTTTTCAGGGCGTTATGAGATGATACGGGGACGGATCGGATTTTCAACGGTCCACCGTCATAAAGCCCGTCGATAAGCCGATGGTCCAAGGGGCAAGGTCCGCACCCTGATGATCAGGTTGCCTTTTGGGAATTGGCGCATTTCGCCGCTTTCCTTACCTTCATCGAACAGCACCGATAAGGCATGGCCGAGAACGAAGAACAAGGGAACGACGAGGAACAGGACAAAGACCGACGGATCCGGGACCTCGAGGCACAGGTCGAGCATCTGAGCCGGATGCTCATCAAGTCCTTCAATTACGCTGAGGAAGATCCCGATACCTTCCTGCAGAACGCCCGCAAGACCACCGAGGCCATTTGCCGCTTCATCTACGCGCAGGAGATCGGTCCCCCCAAGGAGAAGATGCTGCTGAACGAACTGGCCAAAGGGCTTCGGAACCAGAAGGCCGTTCCGGACCGCATCCTCATCCTGATCGGTACGATCCAGACCTACGGCAACTATGGGGCGCATGCGCAGGAAGGTTACGAGGAGAGCACCCGGGAATGGATCGCTCCCTGTCAGACCGCCCTGGCCAACCTCACCAATTGGTTCTTCAGCGAATACCTCCAGGGCAAGGTCCCCATGCCGGACGAACTGGTGCAGCCGGTCAAGGAAAAGGCCAGGGAGCAGAGCGCTCCGGGTAAGGCTCGTAAGCAAAACGCATCGATCGCCATAGCATCCGTGCTCCTTCTCGCAGTCCTGGCCGTCGGTCTCTTCATCTATCCGGGCTGGCTCGCGCAGGGAACCGGAGATGCATCCGGAGGAGGGAATGCCACCGTAGAAGGATCCTCCGGAGGAGGTTCCGGAAAAGGAGCAGTTGCTGATACGAGTGATGGGGGAGCGGAAGACAAGAAAAAGGCCGAAGCCCGTACGGACGCCACGATCGATTCCCTCAACGAGAAGACGACTGTTGGTCCTAAAACCCGCCTGGCGATCCTTTACTTCGAGAACAGTTCGGATAAGGCTGAGCTCGATCAGCTCCGGAAAGGCTTGGCCAGCATGCTGATCTCGGACCTCTCCCAGCTCGATGGCCTCAAGGTGGTCGAAAGGGCCCGCCTGCAGGAGGTCCTCGAAGAACAAAAGCTCAGCAATAGCGAGAAGTTCGATGCCTCGACGGCGGCTAAGGTCGGCAAGCTCCTAGGTGCCGAAAAGATCCTGATCGGGTCTTATTTCGAAATGATGGGCAAGCTTCGGGTGGATGCCCGCACGATCGACGTGGAGACCGGTGAAGTGCTGCATTCGGAAGGCCTGGAGGATAGCAAGGCCCGTTTTTTCGCCCTCGAGAAGAAATTGGCCCGTCGGATCGCTGAACAACTGGAGCTCGGGACGCAGCCTCCCAAGACCGCAGATAGCGGCATTCCCTACGATGCGGCCAACACTTACTCGGCCGGATTGGACCTTCTCGATGCCGGGAAAATGGAGAAAGCACGCAAGAAATTCAAAAAGGTCCTCGAAACAGCCCCCGATTTCGGTCCGGCCAGGGACGCACTTGAACGCACGCAGCAGGCCTCATGAAGCGGATCCTCCTGGTCATCGGACTCCTTTTCCTAACGATCCTCGTGCGGGCAGAACCGCGCAGTGTGGCGATCAGTTATTTCGACAACAACAGCGGATCCCCCGAGCACGACCCGCTCTCCAAAGGGATCGCTGACATGATGATCACCGAGCTCACCGATGCGGACGCCATTCGGGTGGTTGAGCGGG
>CAZIDL010000043.1:0-22012 GCA_964537825.1 uncultured Weeksellaceae bacterium | reverse complement strand
GTGGGGTCGTTGCAGTAGAGAGGAGTGTGGATGTGCTCGCTCACTTGGTGAGTCTATCTTTCTCAAGCAAAGGTAACGAAGGTGGGGAGGGGATATTCAACAATCCAACAGGCCAACAATCCAACAGGCCAACAATCCAACAGTCCAACAATCCAACAGTCCAACAATCCAACAGTCCAACAATCCAACAGTCCAGCAGTCCAGCAGGCCAGCAGGCCAACAGACTGGAGGGCCTTTTTGAAAATATTCCCTCCTTCCGATCAGGTTGTCCTTATAGAAAGAAAAAAGCTTCCAATGACTACTGTATCAATGGGTTGAAATTCGATCTTCTCAGTGCTTTTCTATTGTACTGGGGCTTGATAAGATCGTATGGAAAACCATAAGATCCATGTCAAAGCAGAGAGGAAGGGATTTAAGGGAAAGGGTGATGGCTTTTTCGAAAAGGACCTTGAAGATCTGCAGGGAAATGCCCTCTACCCCTGAAGCCAAACGTATTCGAGGACAACTAGCTGGTTCGGTTTTTTCGATCGGTGCGAACTACGAGGAGGCTGACGGATCCCATACTTGGAAGGATTTTGCCAACAAACTGATCATTGCCCGTAAGGAAGCTAAGGAGGCAAAATTCTTTTTCGAATTGATCCATGGCTCTTATTATCCAAGTGGGAGTTTGGAAAAAGAGATCAAAGAATTGGACGAGATCATTCGGATCTTAAGCAGTATGATCAAGAACTCTACTCGACATGAAAGAAATGGTGGCTTTTAAGTAGTCCATCGTCTAAAAAGAAAGGTGGTCTATTTCATTGCATTGCCCCCCTGTAGTGTTGGCCTGTTGGTCCCTTGGCCTGTTGGCCTGCTGGTCTCTTGGTCTGTTGGTCTCTTGGTCTGTTGGCGTGTTGGTCGGTTCTATCCATCCTCCCCCTGAAACAAGCCATGGATCTCGGCATCGATGTCGCTCACGATGGCCCCGAGGTCCTCGGATGACTCGTGGAAATTGTTCTGATCGATGTCCACGATGAGGAGCTTGCCCTTGTCGTAGCTGTTGATCCAGGCTTCGTAGCGCTCGTTGAGGCGCTTGAGGTAATCGAGGCGGATGGCCTCTTCGTATTCACGTCCCCTTTGTTGGATCTGTTCCACTAAAGTGGACACGGATCCTCTCAGATAGATGAGCAGATCAGGGGGCGTGATGTATTGGTCCATGAGGGTGAAGAGGGAATAGTAGTTCTCGAAATCCCGCGTCGTCATCAGCCCCATATGGTGGAGGTTCGGGGCAAAGATGTAAGCATCCTCGTAGATGGTCCGGTCCTGGATCACGTCCTTTCCGCTCTCCCGGATCTCCAGGATCTGATTGAAGCGGCTGTTCAGAAAATAGATCTGCAGGTTGAAGGACCACCGCTGCATGTCGTCATAGAAGTCGTTCAGATAGGGGTTTTCCTCAACGTTCTCAAAGTGCGACTCCCAACCGTAATGTTTGGCCAGAAGTTCCGTGAGCGTGGTCTTTCCTGATCCGATGTTCCCTGCTACGGCGATGTGCATATCTTGCTAATGCTTATCTGCTGGGGGTTCAGCTACGTCTTGGTCCAAGATAAGAAAATGATCAGCGATCGCCCTTAGGATCCACTTTGCTTTCTTCCTGTGGAAGCAGTTTTCGCTCGCTTTCATATACGGAGACCTGTTCTCCGTCCGAGAGGTACAAGCGTTTTTTCCCGATCCGTGCCCGATCGATGTCCGCTTCTGGAAGTTCGATGCGTCTGCTTTCATGAGCGGTCCGGTCGTAATGGAAAAAGTCCCCGTCCCTCATGAAATGGATGGACTCACTGCTTACCTGGAAATGGGTGGCGTCCTTGATCGGGAGGGTTTTCATATGGCTCCCGAAGATGTCGAAGACCAGGATCCCATGGGATGGTGCGTTCAGGAAGAGCCGTTCACGGAATTCCAGCATCTGGGTCGGGTTCAACCGGATGCCCAGGAGCCGGGCCAGGTTCCCGGTATTCGTGACCTTTCGGAAACTTTTGTCCGTACGGATCAGTTCGTTCCTGGACCCATCGTAGAACCAATAATTGGCGTTCACCGAATTGCAGATCAGTTCTGCTTGAGAGAGTCCGTAGTCGCTTAAGTCCACCGGGCTGCCCTGGACGCTCAACGTATTATCCAGGACCACGAGCGTTGAGATCCCTGCATAGAAGACAAGCGGTTTCAAGGAGCGGCTCAGATCCACGTCCGAGATCGTCCCAAGGCTGTTCTTGCTGTAGCTGAATTGCTCCTTCCCTTGCTTGTTCCACATCCGGATCTCGACCCCATCGACCAGGTAGAGGTTGTCGAGCTCATCGGTATAAAAAGTTTCGTGGTCCTCCTTCACACTGAAAAGGAGTTCATCTTTTTGTGCCGAACCGATGATAGGGGAGAGGCAGGTTATGAAGAGGAGGAGTTCTTTCATCGGATACTTTGGAGCGGATCGAAGCGTTGGAGGAGCTTTTCCAGATAATCCCGGTCGTTCGCAAGGCGGGGGACCTTGTTCTGGCCGCCCAGCTTACCGCGTTCCTTCATCCAGGTGTAAAAAGCGCCCTTCGGAAGGGCATGGAGGATCGGTTTCCGGAGGGTGAGATCGTAGGAGCGTTTGGCGGCATAGTCGGAGTTCACTTCACAGAGGGCTTCATCGAAGCGGTCACGGAACTGCTCCAGGTCCTCTGGTGCGGTTTCGAATTCGATCAGCCATTCGTGGGCGCCTGCGCTCGTGTCGTCCATGTAGACCGGTCCTCCGGTGTATTCTTCGATAGCAGCGCCGCTCATATCGCATGCTTTGCCCAAAGCTTTTTCCGCATTATCGATGATGAGCTCTTCCCCGAACGTGTTGATAAAATGTTTCGTGCGTCCACTGACCTGGATGCGGTAAGGATCGGTACTGCTGAAGCGGATCGTGTCGCCGATCATGTAACGCCAGAGGCCTCCGTTGGTCGTTATCACGAGCGCATAATCCTCTCCTTCTTCCACTTCTTTCAGGGATAAAAGGGTGGGGTTATCACTGTGGACCTCTTCGAGGGGGATGAACTCGTAATGGATCCCGTAATCGAGCATCAAGAGCATGTCATCCGCTCCGAGCCGGTCCTGAAGGGAGAAGAAGCCTTCCGAGGCGTTGTAGTTCTGGATGTATTCCATGTTCCCTGAGGGGATCAGCTTTTCGAACTGCTCCTTGTAGGGAGCGAAGCTGACCCCACCGTGCATGAAAAGCTCGAGCTCCGGCCAGACCTCCAGCACGTTGTCCTTGCCTGTTATGGAAAGGATCCGTTTGAGGAGCACCAGGGTCCAGGAGGGAACGCCTGCTATATTCGTTACGTTCTGGTCCATCGTGATCCGTGCCATCTTCTCGATCTTCTCTTCCCAATCCTCCATGAGGGCGACGGAGCGTCCCGGGGTTCTTCTGAGGTCCGCCCAGGCCGGGAGGTTTTCGATCAAGACGGAGGAAAGGTCCCCTACCTTAGCATGGCTCCCCATGCGGGTGACCTTTGAGCTTCCACCGAGAACGAGGCTTTTGCCCTGGTAAAGCCTCGAATGCTCGCGTTGCTCCAGGTAAAGGGCCACCATATCCTTGCCTCCTTTGTAGTGGCAGTTGCGAAGGGAATGCGGTGTTATCGGGATGTATTTGCTCCTTTCCGCCGTTGTACCGGATGACATGGCGAACCATCGGACCTTCCCCGGCCAAAGGACGTCCTTTTCACCTTGCATTGCTCGTTCGATGTAGGGCTTCAGTCCTTCGTAATCGGTGACCGGGACTTTTTCCCTGAACGCATCGTTGCTCCGAAAGCGATCCAGTCCGTGTTCTTTGCCCCATCGGGTATGCTTCCCTTTTCGGAGGAGTTCGGCCAATTGCGCTTCCTGGACCCTATGGGGTTCCTTTTTGAAGCGTTCGATGCGTGTGACCCGGGGTCGAAGAAACCGGGAAAGAATGGAGGTAAGGGACATGGCACCGCTAAATTAGCGAATGCGGTGCGTGTGGGATGGAGATCATGTTGGGATGGAGGTCCGCAACCACCAAAATATGTCGTAGGGGCGACAGATCTGTCGCCCCTACGAACGCAATGTTCCCCCTTATGGATATATCGCTAACAGCGTTTCATTTCACCTCTACATGGTAGGGCATCCGGGCTTGCACCCCTTTCATATCGAGGATCTGACGCAGGTAGCGGTATTTTCTGTAAAAGCGCATGTCCTTTCCGAGCGTTGCGTCCAACACGCGTTCCTTCACCTGCATGTTGAAGTTCTTGAGGAGTCGCTCGATCGGGTCTTCCCTTTCCGGATAGGTTTCGCGTTCCGGATCTCGGAGGCCTGCCTTTTCACTAGCGTATGCGAAAGCGTCCTTCAGGCCGCCCAGTTCGTCGACCAGGCCGATGCGTTCAGCAGCCTTTCCGCTCCATACACGTCCACGAGCCAAGCTATCCACTTTTGCTTTTGGCATTCCCCGGCCATCAGCGACCCTTTGGAGGAATTGCTGGTACACCGTGTCGATCTGCTCTTCGATCATTCTGCGCTCGCGTTCTTTTAGCGGGCGGGTTGGGCTTCCGAGATCGGCGTGAGCATTGGTCTTGACCCGGTCGAACGTGATCCCGAGATGTTCCTCGTAAAGGTCGCCGGTATGGGGGATCAACCCGAAAACCCCGATCGATCCGGTGATCGTATTGGGGTCCGCAAAAATGTGATCGCCGGCACAGGAGATGTAATAACCTCCGGATGCTGCGAGGTCCCCCATCGAAATGATGAAGGGTTTTTTCTCGCGGGTAAGCTTTACCTCGCGCCAGATCCTGTCCGATGCGAGTGCACTACCACCCGGTGAGTTGACGCGCATGACGACCGCTTTGATCGAGGAGTCCTCCCGGCATTTCCGAATGGCTTCACTCGTGGTCTTGGAGCCAAGGACCCCCTGGCTGTTCTCACCGGTCTGGATCCCTCCCATCGCATAAACCACACCGATCTTTCCCTCGTCATCCTTTTTCTTTCCCTCTTCCTTTTCCTTGGGACCGCGGTCGGGACCTGACCAGTGCTTATCAGGCACATCCGCTTTGTTGTACTTCGTCAAACTGATGTAGGGGAGCTCTTCGTCGGCATCCAGTCCTAGGGAGTCGCGAAGCCCTTGATCGAACTCGTCCGGATAGAGGAGCTCGTCGATCAGCCCGTGCTCTACAGCGTCGGAAGCTGAACGCACGCGAAGGCTGTCGGCAATGCGGTCCAGTTCGCTCTTTGCGATGCCTCGTGTGTCGGAAATGTCCGACAAATAAACATCCCAGAGGTCTCCTAGATAAGCCTTCATCTGTTCGCGGCTGGCATCGCTCATTTTCTTTCGGGTGAAGGGCTCTACCGCACTCTTATAGGTGTTGTTGGGGCCACGTACTACCTGCATATCCACGTTCAGCTTATCGAGCAGACCCTTGAAGAACATGACCTCGGAGGCCAGTCCTTTGAAGCTCATGTTCCCCTCCGGATACAAGTTGATGCGATCAGCTGTGGATGCGAGGTAATAGTTCCGCTGAGAATAGGTCTTCCCATAAGCGAGCATGAACTTGTCCGAAGAATCCCTGAAACGCTCCAGTGCTTCGCGGAGCTCTTTCATGGTCGCCATTCCGGTCACCACCTGATCCAACTTGAGCACGACCCCTTTGATCCGTTCATCGTGCCTCGCTTTTTCCAGGGCATCGAGGATCTCGTTGAGCCCCGTTTCCTCGAACATCGAAAAATCGCCGGGCCCGTTGAACTTGAAGCGTTTTTCTCCGCCACGGTCCTTAATAGGCTCGTCGAGGCGTATCTTGAGGATGGAAGGATCCTCTACGTCCACTTCCTTCATCTTGCTGAAAGTGCCGATGGAACCTGCTATGATCGCAACGACCGAAAAAAAGGCGATAACGGAGATGATGACGGCCGTAAGGAAGGTGCCGAGCATCGAGGCGAACATGAACTTGAAGAACTGTTTCATGGCAGATCGGTTTTTGATCGAGACAAAAATGGGAAAAGCGGGAAGGGAAAAGGACCGATTTTCCACGAGCGGAAGCTCACTCGGATGAACGGAGATCCTTTTTTCTTGGTCGGATCCCTTAATTTTGCTCCGCTAAGATGGCCCTTGCTTATTTACTGATCGGTGGTAATCTCGGGGAACGGGAACGCGTTCAGCAGGAAGCGCTTGCTGCGCTCGAGCGTTCCTGCGGGCGGCTTTTTCATCGCTCATCGTTGTACGAAAGTGCTCCATGGGGATTTCATCACGAACGCTATTTCCTCAATCGCGTTGTGAGCATCGATACTCCCTATACTCCGAACGAACTGCTGAACCAGCTCCTCAATATCGAGGGGGGGTTCGGTCGCGACCGTGAAAGGGAAGCGGGTTATCAGGGAAGGGTCCTGGACTTGGACATTCTCTATTATGAAGAGCGTATCGTTCGTGAAAAAAGCTTGACGATCCCACACCCCAGGATCCATGAACGGCGCTTTACGCTTGCTCCGCTCTGCGAAGTTGCCCCGGAGCTCTTCGATCCCCTTCGACAAAAGGATGTACGCACCATGCTCGATGAGTGCACGGACCCGCTCGAGGTGAAAGTCTTCGAAAAAGGGTGCATTACCAGCACGTAGCCATCGAAGGGAACATCGGGGCCGGGAAGACAACTCTGGCCGGAATGCTCGCGGAGGCGTACGGAGCGGAGCTCATCCTCGAAGCTTTCGAGGCCAATCCCTTTCTTCCCAAGTTCTACGAAGAACCGGAAAAGCATGCTTTCCCGGTCGAACTCTTCTTTCTTGCCGAGCGTTATCACCAGTTGCGTGGGCTTGCCGAGAAAGGGAAGGACTTGTTCCATCCCTTTACGATCTCCGATTACTTCATTCAGAAATCCCTGATCTTTGCTTACAGCAACCTTCAGGGGGACGAGTATCAACTCTTTCAGCGCCTTTTCCGGATCATGTACGAAAGCTTGCCCAAGCCCGAACTGGTCCTCTACCTCCACAAAGACCCCGAGGTACTACAGAAGAACATCGGTACGAGGGGAAGAGCCTACGAAGAGAACGTGAGCAACGAATACCTGGAACGTCTTGCTGAAGGGTACTTTTCCTTTTTCCGCCAACATTCCGATCTGCGCGTGGCGATCGTCGATTGCAATGAGCTTGATTTTGTGGAGGAAGCTGAGCATTTGGACTTTTTCAAAGAGCTGCTCGATCAGGATATGCCCAAGGGAATGAATTTCTTTAGCAGGGATGATAGCAAAACGGGTTTTCTTAAAGTCTGAGCCCGTTCCGGCTTTTGAGAAAATCAAACTTTGATTATACTTGCAGTTCAACGAAGGGATGCGAAATAAAAAAAGAAACTCATGAAGGACTTCAAACCCCGCAAGATTGCCTTTTTCCTTTTGGCAGTTCTCCCTTTCACAGGGTGTAAATTGCTTGATCCCCTGCCCGAATATGAAGTGAGCCCTAAGCCACTGACCGTTAGAGGGGATAGCGTTCGGGTCGAGATCAATGTGGACTTCAAACCCAAGTCCTTCCACAAGAAAGCGGTCATCACCGCTACGCCCTACCTCCAATACGAAGCGGGAAAGACCGAATACGAATCCGTCACTTTCCAGGGAGAAAAGGTCACGAAGAACCACGAGACCATTCCTAACGAGGACGGGAAAAGCTATACCTATAACGATAAGGTGGCTTATCATGAGGATATGAACCGATCCGTCCTCAACGTCAAGTTGAAAGGTGCAAAAGGAGGCGGAGAGACCGAAACGCTCGGGAAAGATGCCTCTGACTCCCTGGCGTTGGGCGTGATCACCACCCCTTATCTGATGATGAACGACGATAAAGTCCTCCTCGGAAAGAATGATTTCAAGCGGACGACGCACCATAAGACCAAGGCAGTGATCCATTACCGGATCAATTCCCCGCGGGTCCGTCGTTCTGAACTAAGGGATAAGGACATCAAGGAACTCGAGGGCTTTCTCGATTCGGTCAAGGGTAGTGAGGACCTGGAGATGGAGCAACTCGAGCTCATCGCCTATGCTTCTCCGGATGGCGAGCTCAGCCTTAACGAGGATCTGGCGAAGAATCGTGCTAAATCCGGGATGGAGTACTTTAAGGAAGCCCTTTCCGAAAAGGATTTCGACTCCAAAAAGGACGGCTTCTATAAAAAAATGCCCAAGGGTGAGGACTGGGATGGATTCAAGAGCAAGATGCAGGACTCCGATATCAAGGATAAAAAGCTCATCCTACGGGTGCTCGAGCAGTACGGAGATACGAAGAAAAGGGAGAAGGAGATCCGGAACATGGCCGAGACCTTCAAGGTCATCGAGGACAAGATCCTTCCGGACCTGCGCCGCACCCAGTTGATCCTTCATTACAAGAAGATCGGAAAGACCGATCAGGAGCTGAAGGATCTTGCGACGTCGAACCCGGATTCCCTCAAGCTCGAAGAGCTAATGAAAGCAGCTTCGCTCTTCGATGACCCGGACAAGAAGCTTCAGGTCTACAAGCAGGTTGAAAAGCAGTATCCCGACGACTGGCGTGGGCCGAACAACGTGGGGAAGATCCTCATGATGAAGAACAAGCCCAAAGAGGCTCGGGAAAAGTTCAAGAAAGCGGCGGATATCAAGGAGACTGCGGTGGTCAAGAACAACCTTGGGGTGGCTGCGCGCATGAAAGGCGACCGGAAAAAAGCCGCTGAAAAGTTCAAAGCGGCTAAGTCCGCTGGTTCCGAGGTCAGCTACAACCTCGCGCTCGTGAACATCCAGAACGGGGATTACGAAGCGGCTAAAGGGAACATCGGCAACGAAACCAGCTTCAACAAGGCCCTTCTGCAGGTCTTGATGGGTAAACCGGATGCAGCGGTCAAAACCCTCGATAAGGCTCCGGAAGCTAAGAGTGCTAAGGGGCTTTATCTTAAAGCCATCATCGGAGCCAGAAAGGGTGAAAAGAGCATGGTCATCGATAACCTGAAAAAAGCTGTGAAAAAGGATGGCTCCCTCAAGGAGAAAGCCAAGAACGACGTAGAATTCCATGAATACTGGAGCAGTAGCGAATTCCGATCCGTCGTGAGCTGATCGGTACGAAGCGTATTAAAAAGAGCCGTCTTGGAAAAAGGCGGCTCTTTTTATTTCTGAAAGGCAACTGAAGGCCACCCCCTTTCGTCGAAAGGATAAAGACCATTTTTACCCTTTATCAAAAGCGATCCCTATGAAGGCCCTCCAAAATTCTTTTTGCACGCTCGCTCTATGTGCCGTCATGCTCTTTCCTGTTTTGAAGGGGAACGCTCAGAATGCTGAAAGTACCAACGGACCGAGCGATGCTGAATTGGAACAGTTCGTCGAAGTGAACCTCGCGCTTCGGGATATCCAGAGAGAACGACAGAAAAAGACGATGGAGGCCATCAAGAATTCTTCCCTGGGGATGAAAGGATACCGTAAAGCTTCAACGGCGCAGGGCGATGATGGGAAAGAGCTGAGCGATAAGAAGCAAAAGGAATACGAGACTGTAAAGGAAAAAGTGGAATCCATCCATGCCAAATACCGCAAGAAAGAACGGAAGAAGATGAAGGAGATGGGCATGGACCCGGCCCGCTATCGGGAGATCTCACAGATGAAGAGCGATAAGGAAGTGCGCCAGCGCATGATCCGGATCAAGGAGCAAAAGATGGAGGAAGCTCAAAAGGAAAGCGGTAACTGAACCTCTCTCCTCAGTGCCCAGATAGGCTCCGGGTCGACCCCGGGGCCTTTTTTTTGCTCCCACCCCCTTAGTTTTGTGCTTTCAAGCAGACCCTTATGTACGACGTACTGATCATCGGAGGGGGGCCTTGTGGAACGGCGGCGGCTATCGAATGCGGCAAACGTGGCCTCGATGCATTGGTGATCGAAAAAGGGAGCCTTACCGAATCGATCCGCCGTTATCCACAGCGGATGTCCTTTTTCTCCACGGCTGATAACATTGCTATCGGCGGGATCCCTTTCCCGAGTTCCAACGTGAAGCCGACCCGGAACGAAGCGTTGCAATATTACAGGAAAGTGGCTGCGTATTTTGGGGTGCGGACCGCTCTTTATACGCGGGTGGTCAGCATGGAAGGAGCGGATGGGCATTTTGTGGTTCACGGGTCCCGAGGGGAACGATTTGAGGGAAGGAAGTTGATCCTGGCAACAGGTTATTTCGACCGTCCCCGTAAATTGGATGTCCCTGGCGAAGATCTTCCTCATGTTAGCCACTATTACGACGAACCCTTTCGATACTCCTTTACGAAGGTGGCGATCGTAGGAGGGGGGAATTCGGCTATCGAAGCCGCCCTTGAACTCTATCGCCACGATGTGGATGTTACGCTTATCCACCGGGGAAGCGATCTGAAAGAGACCGCCAAGTATTGGTTGTTGCCCGATATCCGGAATCGGGTGAAAGAAGGGCATATCAAGGTCCGATTCGAATCCAGTGTGGAGCGGATCGGGGATGGATGGATCGAGGTTCGGGAAGGGGAAGAGAAACGGGACCTGAGGGCCGATTTTGTGCTCGCCCTTATCGGTTACCTGCCCGATGTTCCTTTCCTGAAAGCCTTTGGCGTCGAAGTGGACCCCGATAGCCTCGAACCTCGTTACGATCCCGGGACCTTTTGCTCCAACGTTCCAGGCTTATATCTCTGCGGGACCGTTTTGGCGGGCGTACGCACCGAACAGGTCTTCATCGAGAACGGCCGTGAACACGCCGGCCGCATTGCAGAAGTGCTAGCTGAAGAACTGAATTGATCAGCGGAGCTGTTTTCGGAATTCCCATAGGACGATCCCGTTGCAAACGGAGATGTTGAGGGAGTGCTTGGTGCCGGACTGCTCGATATAGAGACAGCGGTCCATTCCTTCGAGGAGTTCTTCCTGGATACCGTCCACTTCGTGGCCCAGAACGATCAAATGACCAGAGGCCTCTGGAAGCTCGAATGCATCGAGCGAACAGGCATCGGCCGTTTGTTCGATCCCCCAGCGGATATAACCCTTATTCCCGTATTCCCAAAGTGTCCGATGTGGGTCGTCCACGCGTTCCCAATCCACGCTTTCCGTTGCTCCGAGCGCTGTTTTGCGCATTTTACGGTCCGGGCTTGGCGTGATGCCCGAAAGAAGGACTTTTTCGATACGGAACGCGTCGCCCGTACGGAAGACCGAGCCCACGTTCACCGCGCTTCGCACGTTGTCGAGCAGAACGACGAGCGGAAGCTTTTCGGCTGTCTTAAAGGCCTCCACCGACAAGCGCTCCATTTCTTCATTCCGGACCTTTCTTCCCATGATCGTGGACAAAAGTGGAAAAGATGAGCAGGAGCTTTTTCCTCCGCCCCTTCGAACTCCGTAATTTTATGGGAGTCGCTATCCCGATCAAAATTAAAGGACCGTGGCGAGCAAGACCAAGGGTGCAACAGAGGCCGGCAAAGCGAACGGTAAGAAAGGGAAGGGGAAGAAGAGCTCCGAGACCCCTCTCATGGAGCAATATTACAAAGTGAAGGGGCAGTACCCGGATTCGATGCTGCTCTTTCGCGTGGGGGATTTTTACGAGACCTTCGGCGAGGATGCGGTCCGGGCCTCGGATATCCTTGGGATCACGCTCACCAAACGTGCCAACGGGGCGGCCTCTTCCATCGACCTTGCTGGCATACCCGTACATGCTCTTGACAGTTACCTCCCTAAATTGGTAAGGGCGGGGGAACGGGTTGCTATCTGCGATCAGCTCGAGGACCCCTCCCAGGCTAAAAAGATCGTCAAGCGGGGGGTTACGGAACTCGTCACCCCGGGTATCGCCTACAACGAAAAACTCCTGGAGCGAGGGAGTAACAATTTTCTGGCCGCAGTTCACATGGAGAAGGACCGGGGAGGGGTGGCCTTTTTGGATGTTTCCACCGGGGAATTCCTCGTGGCTGAAGGCGAGCTTTCGTACATCGATAAGCTCCTCCAGGGCTTCGATCCCAACGAAGTACTCTATCAAAGGAGATGTGATGAGCGATTCTTCGGGCAGTTCGGAAAACGCTTTTACACCTACACGCTCGAGGAATGGGTCTTCGAACCCGAATTCGCTCAGGATCTGCTGCTCTCCCATTTCGGCACCGCATCGTTGAAGGGCTTTGGCGTGGAGGACCAGGAACTCGGGGTGATCGCTGCAGGAGCGGTGATGCATTACCTCCGGAGTACTCAGCACGATCGGGTGGACCATATCTCCGGACTTTCGCGGATCGATCCCGATGAACATGTCTGGATGGATCGTTTTACGGTCCGGAACCTTGAGCTGGTCGATCCTTCCGATCAGGATGCACGTACGCTCCTCGACGTTCTCGATCGGACGATATCCCCTATGGGAGCGCGTTTGCTTAAGCGTTGGGTGGTCCTTCCGCTCAAGGACTTGAGTGCCATCCGGGAGCGGCACGATGGGGTGGAATACCTTACGAAGGAGCGGGAAGCTGCGGGATCGCTCGCTTCCCTTGTGGAAGGCGTCGGCGACCTCGAGCGCTTGATCTCGAAGGTTTCAGCTGGACGGATCGGTCCCCGTGAGCTGCTCCAGTTGAGGATCGCGCTTGACGCGGTCCCTGAGCTCAAGGAACGATGCCAGAAGAGTGATGTGGAGGCTATACAACGGGTCGGGGAAGAGTTGGACCCCTGTGATACGATCCGCGAGCGGATCCGGAAGGAGCTCAAGGAAGAACCTCCTGCCGTGGTCAATAAAGGCAACGTGATCGCTGATGGGGTCTCTGAAGAACTGGATGAACTCCGCCATGTTACCACTTCGGGGAAGGACATCCTCCTGGGGATCCAGCAACGGGAAAGCGAAAGGACCGGTATTTCGTCCCTCAAGGTGGCCTACAACAGCGTGTTCGGGTATTACCTGGAGGTCAAGAACACCCACAAGGATAAGGTCCCCTCGGACTGGATCCGGAAACAGACCCTGGTCAATGCGGAACGTTACATCACCGAGGAGCTCAAGGATGAGGAGGCCAAGATCCTGGGAGCCGAAGAGCGGATCCTCGATATGGAGACCCGCCTTTTTAACGAATTGGTCCGGGCAGTAGGGGAACACGTGTTGCCCGTCCAGCGGAATGCTTCGCTTATCGCACGCCTGGACGGTATGCTCGCTTTTGCGGAAGTAGCGGTGCGGAACGGTTACGTACGACCTGAACTCCACGAAGGGGAAGCGATCGATATCCGGGAAGGACGGCATCCTGTGATCGAAGAAGAACTCCCCGTCGGAGAGGATTACGTGGCCAACGATGTCTTTCTGGATGAAGCGGAGCAACAGATCATGATGATAACGGGGCCGAACATGGCCGGAAAATCGGCTCTGCTCCGCCAGACAGCATTGATCACCATCATGGCACAGATCGGGAGCTTCGTCCCTGCAACCTCGGCCCGCATCGGTGTGGTCGATAAGGTCTTTACAAGGGTCGGTGCCTCCGACAACATCTCTTCAGGGGAATCCACCTTCATGGTGGAGATGAACGAGACCGCGAGCATCCTGAACAACCTTTCCTCCAGGAGCTTGATCCTTCTGGATGAGATCGGGCGTGGGACGAGCACTTACGATGGAATGTCTATCGCTAGAGCGATCGCTGAATACATCCACGACCATCCCCGTCATAAGGCCAAGACGCTCTTCGCTACGCATTATCACGAGCTCAACGAGTTGGAAGAACAATTCGAGCGGATCAGGAATTACAACATCGCCGTGAAGGAAGTCGATGGAAAGATCATCTTCCTGCGCGATCTGGAACCGGGAGGGGCCCAGCACAGTTTCGGGATCCATGTGGCTCGGATGGCCGGAATGCCCGAACCCGTGGTGGAGCGTGCGGACCGGATCCTTCAGGCCTTGGAGCAGCAGGATGCTGAAAGTGGAGATGATGGGAATGGATCTGCGAACGGCAATGGGGATGCGATGCAGCTCAGTTTCTTTCAGCTGGACGATCCGGTCCTGGAGCGTATCCGGGAGGAGGTCCTCAATACGGATGTGAATACCCTCACCCCGGTGGAAGCTCTCATGAAGCTCAATGAGATCAAGAAGTTGGCAGGGGGAGGGAACGAGAACGGGGGATCATGACCGATCTTTATTACATTTGTCCTCCCCGAGCAGCAGTTGCTCCTTCAGCGAGAATAGCTCAGCGGTAGAGCACAACCTTGCCAAGGTTGGGGTCGCGGGTTCGAATCCCGTTTCTCGCTCTCACCCGCGTTAGCACGCTAACGCGGGTTTTTTTATGTTCCGGTACCAAATTACGGATTTCGGGGGATTTTGGAAGATGCGAGGCCTTTTTGAAGAAGGATCGCTTTAGCAGACGTTGGTCAAATGTGTCCCCTCTTGAACCCTTTGGAATATTTGGGGAGCTTTTTACGTGAACTGTGATCAAATAAACGATTGATTATCTGGATGTCAGCTTTTTTTATATGATCTGATCAACTTCCATTTCAAGGTCGGTGCTAGCAAATAGGGGAATATAAAGCTTCAGCTTTAAGTCAAAAGGTCCACAAGGATACCCTCTGAATCCCACCAAGAGAGTTGTACTCCCAAAACTCTACCTTGCTAAAGCGATCGCGCCCCCGTCGTGTGAGTACCTCTCGGACCTGCTCGATAAGGGTGGTTTCAATATCCAAACTTCCCCGAGCGTAAGCACCCTGAAAGCCAAGCTCCCTTTCAAACAACATCCGGTATTCTGTGTCGATTTACGTTAGGGTTTTCCTAATGTATTCGGCTGCCTTTTGGAAGGGGTCTCTACAAATTCCTTAGATACTCAAGGGCTTCATCTTTGGTAGGCTTGGGCTCACCTCTGAACTTACATGCAAAATTCGGTGAAATTTCCCCACCTATTCCAGAGCAAACTGAGCCGCCTGTAGTTTCCATTCGAAGGATCGCGGGGCTAAATGCCACTTGTCAAAAGCGGGATGAGGTGGCCGATCCCTCGATCGACATGAGACAACTCAGAACCGTAGGCCAGAACGATCCTTTCCCTACTTGAGAGGTGTTTAAATGTAGCAGATATTCAGCACCTTATAAAATGCTGAATAGTCCGGTCTTTTTGGTGAAGCCCCCTTTGCCCTCAGGTAACACT
The DNA here is from genome assembly GCA_964537825.1 of uncultured Weeksellaceae bacterium. Lineage (GTDB taxonomy): Bacteria > Bacteroidota > Bacteroidia > Flavobacteriales_D > CAYVSK01 > CAZIDL01. The sequence goes on along the minus strand of CAZIDL010000043.1, from coordinate 6,963 downwards.
TCTCAAATTTTCAAGCTATGAACGATTTTTATTTTAGTGGGTCATGGGAACGAATCGGAGGCTCTTCCGTGCTTTTCTGGTCGCCCTATCGGTAGGATCTGCACTCCCTTCCGTTCAAGGACAGGACCTGCCCCCCAAGGTCACCACCTTCACCCCGGACGATTACGAGGCACATGACCAGATCTTCTGCGCTGAACCCCTCCCGGACGGCCGGACCGCTTTCGGGACCGCAAGTGAGCTCCTCGTCCAAGACGGGGAGACCTTCCGCCACGTCGCGGTCGGCTCAGGTAAGTACGTGTTCGCTATGGACCGGGACAGCATGGGGCGGCTCTTCATTGGGGGGAATTCCACCATGGGCATCCTCCTCCCCGACAGCTCCGGGAGTCTTGTCCACCGCTCCCTTTTGCCCCTCTTGCCCGATTCCCTTAGGGACTTCGGAACCATTTGGGACGTAATCGCATGCGGGGAACAAGGAGTGTACTTTGCCGCATACGACCACCTCATCCGCTATCACGACGACACCTTGGAGGTGCTCCACCCCCGACAGCGGTTCTTCCGGATGCACATCCCGGGCTCTCGGCCAGTGATCCAGGACGTGGACACGGGGCTCTTCCGCATCAGGGGGTCCGAGCGGGTCCGCCTCCCCAGATCAAGGAAACTTGTCCGGAAAGGGGTCATGGCCATCCTCTCCACTCCGGGGGACGCGGGGACGTGGACCGTGTTCACACAAGAGCAGGGTCTCTTCTCCTACGACCCGGAGCAAGGAACGGTCGATCAACTACCGGGAGAACCCGATGGGGGATGGAGCGCCGCAGAGATCTATACCGCTTGTCGCCTTGAACCGGACCAGAACCCTTTCGGGGCGGCCTTCGCTGTTGGGACGAACCTAAAAGGCCTCTATCTCGTATCCACTAAGGGGGAGGTCCTCCGGCATCTCGGCAGGGAGGAGGGGTTCCCCGCTAAGAAGATTTGGCAACTAACCTCGACACGGGGCGGGGATATCTGGGCTATGACGAACAATGGCCTCGCCCTTGTCCACACCGGGCTTCCCTTCACCGTGGTTGAGGAGGGGGGTGTTTTTAGCGGCGGTGTCAACTCCATAACTCGTCCCCCCCCTCCTGAGTCCCCCTTGTTCCTGACCACCGATCAGGGGGTGTGGTCATGGAGACAGGATAAGGGGACCTTTGAGCGCTTCCCGGGGACGGTGGAACAGTGCAGGAACATTCTCTACCTCCCAGAGGTGAGTGTGGATCTCCCTGGGAAGGAGGGAAGAATGTTGGTGGGTGGAAGCGGTGCGGGCCTCCTCTCCCTTCCACGCCGGATAGGGGAGGGGAGAAGGACGGACACGGTCCTTTCTTCTCAGGTCAGGGCCTTGTCATCGCTACCCCTTCCCGAAGGAGAGCAGCCGGGGATCCTCGCCGGGGGACGGGGCGGCTTCTTTGCTCTCTCCGGAAGGTTCATTTGGAAGGGTGGTCCCCCCGATACGCTCCTTTCGGTTGAGAACGTGCCCGAGGATATCTATTCGGTCGGGGTGGGTAATAAGGGTGGGGACTCGCTCCGGCTCTGGGCCGGGTATCCCTCCAAAGGGGTAATGGCCGTTACCGTGGACAGCGCCTTTTCGGGGCATCGGATCGCTCGTTACGATACGACCGACGGATTGCCTCGAGGACAGGTCATGGTCTTCCGGGGTCCCGGCCGGACCGGAGGAGGTGTTGTTTTCGGGACCGACAGCGGCCTCTTCCGTTTCGACGGGGAGGCCTTCATCCCCGACGAGCGTTTCGGGGAGGTCTTTTGTGACGGGAGCCGGCAGGTCTTTCGTTTCGAAAAGGGACTTAGCGGCGAGGTGTGGATCAATGACTCTAAGGGTGGTGATATCAAACACCTGAGACCCGAAGGAAAAGGGTACAGGATCGACAGCACCGTATTTCGGGGACTCGATCTCGGAACGATCCGGGCGATCCACCCGGAAGAAGTGCGCACATGGTTGGGTGGGGATCAGGGTTTGGCATGCTATTATCCGGGGGTGGAACAGGACCACGGAAGAGCCTGGGACTGCCTTGTGAGGAAAGTGCTCGGGGCGGGCGATTCCCTGCTTTTCGGAGGGAATTACCGAAAGAAGGGAAAAGGGAGAAGCCAAAAGGGAAAAGGGAAAAAGCAGGACAGCCTGGCCTCGTTCCTCTCCCATGTTCCTGTCGAGGAGCAACTTGAGAGAATGGTCCCCGAGCTCCCCTATTCGGAGAACCGCATGGCGTTCCACTTCGCGGCTCCCTTTACTGACCGGCAGGAAGCAGTGGAGTACAGCTACAAGCTTGCGGGCTTCGACACCGCTTGGAGCAAGTGGAGTGACCAAACCCGGAAGGAATACACCAGCCTTCCGGAGGGGGGCTACACATTCAAGGTTAAGGCACGCAACGTCTACCACAACGAAAGCTCCACGGACGAGTACCGTTTCAGAATCCTGCCTCCGTGGTACCGGACTTGGGAGGCCTACGGAGGCTACACCCTTGCCGGGATCGGCTTCATTTGGCTGATCGTGTGGCTCAACGGTCGGCGCCTTGTCGCCCAAAAACAAAGGCTCGAACGGATCGTCGAGGAGCGGACGCAGGAGATAAGAGAGCAAAAAGAGAAGGTCGAAGAGCAAAAGCAGGAAGTGGAAAGAGCACATGAAGCCCTCGAAGAGTCTCACAGTGAGATCACGGCAAGCATCGATTACGCCCAGAAGATCCAGAATGCGCTCTTGCAGACCGAGGAGTACGCTTCTGATCACCTTCCCGAACACTTCATTCTCTTCAAGCCCCAAGCGACCGTCAGCGGCGACTTCTATTGGGCTAAGGAGCGGGAGGGGCACCTCTACCTCGCCGCGGTCGACTGCACCGGCCACGGTGTTCCCGGCGCCTTCATGTCCATGCTGGGCATCAACCAGCTCAACGAGATCATGGCAGCAAAGGACCTGCCGACCCCGGGAGAAATACTTACGGACCTTAGGGAAAGGGTGGTAGCCGAACTAAGGAGCGGCGACCCGGAAGGCGGTGCCAAGGACGGCATGGACGCGGCCATGGTACGGATCCCGCTAAAGGGAGGGGATTCTACGGGAGAAGGTCGGACGGTCCAGTTCGCCGGGGCCAACAACCCCCTATACGTGGTGAAAGAAATAGCGGCCGAAGCGATCCCGGAAGTCGCCTTTTACCGTCGGGACCAGGTGATTGAGGCGGGCGAAGGGAGCGTTAGGCCCTTCAAGAAGACCCCCGAGGGTTTCGAGGTCAAGGGGGACAAAATGGCCGTGGGTTACGAGCCGGAAGCGGCCGAGGCATTCACGACGGCCGAACTGGAGGTGCCGGGCAACGCCATGCTCTACATGTTCTCCGACGGCTACGCCGACCAGTTCGGAGGACCCAAGGGCAAGAAGTTCCGCTACGGCCCCTTCAAGGAGCTGCTCGCCCGAATCCACACCATGTCCCCCGTGGAGCAGAAGAAGGAGCTCGATCGGGTCTTCGAGGAGTGGAAGAAGGAGCAGGAACAGGTGGACGACGTGTGCGTGGTGGGGGTGAGGGTTTGATCCGCCTATTCCCGATCCATACCGTTTTCGTATGCTGAACCGGGTCTTTTATCAGTGACCTCAAAGACTTGAACGGCCACCAGTTTGGAAAGGGAGGAAGAATACCAGTCATTCCTGTATTCTCAATGGAGCTTCAATGCTGTTTATCCTGCCCCTCTATTTCCATGATCCGCTCCAGGGTCTTCAAGGCTTGATCCGTGTTGCGGACGTAATTGTTCTCCGGATCCCAAACATAGCCAGCGAGCACCGAGCATAGCCTTTGCTTCACCTTCGCATCCACGTTGGGGGCGAAGAAGATGTTCTGGAGGGTTCCGTCGTACCATCGCTCTACGAAAGCGCGGAATACCTCCACCCCTTTCAGGATGTGCTCTTTGAATTCCTTTTCCCAATCCACCTTTTCCCCTTGAAGTTCCCGACTGATGAGCTTCCCGGCGACCGTAGCGGTTTCCGTGGCAAAGGTGGTCCCCGAGGAGAAGATCGGATCCAGGAACTCGGTGCTATTCCCCGTCAATACGAACCCTTCCCCGTATAGCTTCTTGACGCTGACCGAAAAGGCGTGGATCTCCTTGGGCGTGAAGACGTAGCTGGGGTTTTTGAACCGTTCGCGGATGTTCTGCTCCTGGTGGATCATCGCAGTGAAACGGTCTTCTTCAGAGCCTTCAAATCCTTCAAAGAACTCCGGGTCGCCAACGAAGCCGACCGATGTGATGCCATTGGAGAACGGGATGACCCAGATCCAAACATCTTTCCGGTGGGCGATCAGGAGGATCCGGTCCTGGGACTCTCCGTCCGGCCGCTCCGGCTCTTCCAAATGGGTGAACATAGCTGTTCTCGGAGTCAGATCGGAAGGCTCGTCCAAGCCTAACAAACGGGGTAGCACGCGTCCATATCCACTCGCATCCACGATCTTCCGGGCATGGATCTCCTTCTCTTCCCCATTGGCATCCTCTACGATGCTGCGTGAATCGGGACCATCGAATATCACATCTTTCACGTTGCACTTGTAATCGATGGGGACACCTTTCCGCTCGACCTCATCGGCCAATACTTTATCAAAATCCGCACGGGGGACCTGCCAGGTCCATTCCCAACCATCGGTGAAGTTGTTGGAGAAATCGAAATCGCAGGAAAGATCTCCCTTCAGGAACTTGGCCCCGTATTTCTTTTGAAACCCCTGTTCTTTCAAAGGCTCGAGCAAGCCCGTTTCTTCGAAATGCTCCATGGACTTGGGGAGCAAACTTTCACCGATCACAAAACGAGGGAACTGTTCTTTTTCGACGATCCGCGTGTCGATCCCGCGGTCCTTCAACGTAGCCGCTGCAAGGGTTCCCGCTGGCCCAGCTCCTATCACGAGGACGTCCACGCTCTCTTGCTTCATCATGAGTAAGTACTAAAAGGGGGTGAAAAATACAAAGATGATCGGGGGAACCCCGTTGGATCTTGAGCATTTTGTGTCCTTTTAGGGATGAGGGCTGTACAAAGGATCCATTACCTTTGAACTCGATAAGGGGATCGAAGGCGATGCCCAAGGATGATATCGGACCCCAAAATGGGGCTTGGACCGATCCATCCCTTGCGCATGAAGAGGCCTGTTCAAACAATGTATTTTCGATCGATATAAAGGCTGCTTCGAGCAACTGCTTTTATTCCCTTTTTTCTTTTTAGTGCCCGGGTGGTGGAACTGGTAGACACGCAGGACTTAAAATCCTGTTCCCGGACAACCGGGAGTGTGGGTTCAAGTCCCACCCCGGGCATTTTTTCCGATAAGCATCCATCTGATCGTCGTTCCGTCATGGTGATGGATCCTTCTTTCAATAATTGTTAAATTGGAATCCTAACGAATTCGATCATCCGTATGCCTCTCCTTCGACGAGTCCTTAGGTTCTCTATAAGTTTTTCCCTCCTTCTCTGTCTGTCTTTAGCGAGCCATTCCCAAATGGTCGTGGATACCAGCCTCACCCCTGAGCAATTGGTGAAGAACGTGTTGGTCGGAAAAGGTGTCAAGGCATTTAACGTAAGTTTTACGGGGGACTCTATCCAAGTTGGGTATTTCGATGGAAAGAACGACAGCATTCCCTTTGATGAAGGGGTCGTTATGAGTACCGGGGTTTGTACCACTGCCGTCGGCCCCAATGATAATGGTGCGAGTAGCAATATTATCGGCAACACGGCAGGGGATCCTGATCTCCTGAGCATTGCTCAACAGACCAATACGACCTCAGAGATCAATGATGTGGCTATTCTGGAGTTCGACTTCGTCCCGCAAGGGGATTCAGTAGGGTTTGGCTACGTTTTCGGTTCCGATGAGTACCCGGAATGGGTCGGAAATTCATACAACGATGTTTTCGGCTTTTTCATTAGTGGGCCGGGTATCAGCGGGTCATATCAGAACAATGCGGTTAATATGGCTCAGATCCCGGGAACGAACGATCCGATCAGTATCAGCGATGTGAACCTTACCACCAATCCCATGTATTATCAGGATCATGGGAATTCGAGTTCCAGCCATGGTGATGGAGGTTTAGCCCCTTATGATACCGATCCAGGGTATCATAATGCAGATGGTCATACGGTTTCTCTGGTGGCTGAGAGCAAAAAGGTCACTTGTCAGGACACTTTCCACCTGAGCTTGAAGATCGGGGATGGTGATGATCAGGCTTACAATGCCTGGACCTTTCTTAAAGCGAAAAGCCTTTCCTCCAACACCATTCAAGTCGACCTTAACGTTCAATCCAAGGATTCTTCCATCATACGTGGTTGTACGGATGCCAGCATCGATCTACGCCGTCCTGATACGAGTGGAAAGGATACCGTCCATTTCTCCTTTAAGGGTGATGCGGTCAATGGGGGCGATTTCAATTACGTGCCTGATAGCGTTATCTACCAAGCGGGGGATAGTTTAAAGACCATCGATATCATCCCCAATTACGACTCGCTCGGAACCGGCATTGACACCCTTCTCTTTGAAGTGCCGACTGTGAACGCATGCGGGGATACGGTCATCAAGGATGCCACGATCTACATCAAGGATTCCTCCGATTACGATCTGGATGTGAACGCTTTGGATTCCATATTGTACTGTCCGAGCGACTCGGTCAAACTGTGGGCCAACGTGAGCAACGGCACACCTGATTACGATTACATCTGGGATGATAGCAGCGGTTACAGCACCACTTTGGACACAGCCAAATTGCCCGGTAACGTTACGGATTCGCTCTACGTTACCGCCGTTGACAGTTGCAATGCCACGGGTATCGACACCTCGATCATCACGAGCAAGTGGGACTCGTTGTCCATCAGTTCCATCACCCCTGATACGGTCTTTGGATGTTACGGAAATTCATCGATCGACCTGAACGTTTCGGTGAATGGTGGACAGACCCCCTATACTTACAACTGGAGCAACG
>CAZIDL010000042.1:0-22138 GCA_964537825.1 uncultured Weeksellaceae bacterium | reverse complement strand
CGTCGAGGCTGTCCGGGCCGTAATAATACTCGATGACCCCGCTCCCGTCCTTGACCGTTTGTTCGCCCTCTTTAGTCCAATATTTCAGGACGCGGAAATTCGTATCCGCTTTGTCCCCATAAGCTTCGACCAGCTGCTTCTGCCCGTTCTTGTACCAGTAGGTCCAATGCCCTACTTTACGACCTGAGTCGTACTTCCCCTTTTTCTCCAGCTTTCCGTTCTCATACCAAGCCCTCATAAGGCTGTCCTGTCGCCCCATGATAAAAAAGCCCTGGTCCTTCTTCTGCCCGTTCTTGTAATAATGGGTCACCTCACCGTGAAAGTTCCCCATGAAATAGTTCGCTACTTCCTTCAATCGACCATTGGGGTGCCAATAGCGCCATTCCCCGTGCTCTTCACCGTCCAGGTAGGTGCCTTCACTCCGTTTCTGCTCCTGCTCCTTATCATAATGGTCGACATAATGCTGGCGGACCCCAGGGACCTTCTCCCCCCCTTCCTTTCCATCATCACCTTGCTCTTTCTGAGCTTCCAGCGGGAGCACCGGGAAGAGGAAGAGCAGAGGGAGGAACAACTTATGGATCCGGAGCGTGGCTGGCATGGAGGACTTCAAAGGTAGTTCGTTCCGCATTTCCGCTTCTTAGGAACGCATGGCTTTCCTCTCTAGCATATCGAAGAACTTCTAATTTTGTTCAAAAGCAAGTGTCATGAGCGGTAACGAAGAACATCATTCCGAAGGGGCTCCTGAACCAGTAGGACTCTATCCGCATGCCCGTCAGGTCGGAGAGCTCCTCTTTCTTTCCGGTGTCGGACCGCGTTCAAAGGGGAGCAACGCAATACCGGGCGTTGAATTGGATGCTAATGGGAACGTCGTGAGCAGGGACATCGAAGCCCAATGCTACTCGGTCTTCGAGAACGTCCGCAAGATCCTGGAGGACGCTGGCTCATCCTGGGACCGCATCGTCGACGTCACGGTCTTTCTGACCCACATGAAGGAGGACTTCGAAACCTATAACAGGGTTTATGCGGAGTACTTCAGCGAGAACAGGCCAGCCCGCACGACACTGGAGATCTCATCCCTTCCCACACCCATCGCTATCGAACTAAAGGTCATCGCCACCGTTTGAGGTCGTTCTCTTTGAGATCGCCTTCAGATCGTCCCGTATCACTTCCCATACGTTTTTGGCCACGATGCGATGGCCTTCCGGTGTCGGATGGATCCCGTCCGATTGATTCAAACTATCCACCCCGGCCACTCCCTTCAGCAAGAAAGGAATGCGTTCGATATCGTTCTTTTTCGCAAGCTCCGGGAAGATCTGTTCGAACTTTTCTGCATATTCCGGGCCCATGTTGGGAGGCACTTTCATGCCTGCAATTACGATGCGGGCCTCAGGATATTCCTTCCGCACCTTATCGATGATCCGCTGCAGGTTCTTCCGCGTCTCAGAAGGGGGCACACCCCTGAGACCATCGTTGGCACCCAGTTCGAGCAGGAAGAGGTCGACCTCTTGTTGGTCGAGCACCCAATCGATACGACCGAGGCCTCCAGAAGTGGTCTCTCCACTAACCCCAGCGTTCACCACGTCGACCGACCACCCCGATGAATCCACTTTTTGTTGGATGAGGGCCGGGAACGCCTCTTCGGTCTTGACACCTGAACCCGCTGTTAAGCTGTTCCCGAAGAAAAGAGCGACCGCCTCTTCAGAACTTCCTCCGGCGGTTCCTTCCTTCTTCTCCTTTTGCTCTGAGGAGCTTTTTTGAGAAGGTCCCGAACAGCCGGATAAAAGAATGAACGCTAGAAGGATGAGCGCAGCATGGAAGGAATGGATAATAAAGAAGGTCAGCCTTTTCATAAAGCGGAAATGAAGCGGTTTCGAAAATAGCTTATTAATTTGGCGACATCATGCCTCCCGGCCGTTGGTTGCTCCGGTCCTTTTCGCTCCACATTTGGGGAAAACTCCCCGCTCGAACGCAGCGGGCCTTGTCGAAGCTGTATTCTTCCATCTATGACCGAAGATGGTCACGCCATCTGATCGGACCATATTGCCGTTTTTGCGGACTGAAGGAACCTTATCTCTCCCAATTCCGGCCGGCGAGTGGAGCAGCGGATTATCAGAGCTTTCAGGACTTCTTTACGCGAAAGTTCAAGGAGGAGCTTGCTCCGGAAGCATCCCGGATCTGGCCTTGTGAAGGCATGCTCTGCGATCAGGGATGGATCGGGACCATGAAAGGAGTAGAGGTTAAAGGGCATTACAGAGCTCCATGGACCATCTTCGGTTCCCTGGGAAAACAGATACCGGAAAGCCATTATTTCGCCAATATCTTCCTTCACAACAACGATTACCATCGGATCCATGCACCCGTGAGCGGTCAAGTCCAGGAAGTGGAATACCTGAGGGGCGAACTCGTGGTCCTGCGTCCCTGGATCTACGAAAAAAAACCCTCCCTCCCGGCCTTTCGGAATGAGCGCGTTAACCTACGTATGGAGGATGCCAACGGAGCTCCCTGGTTCCTTTCGATAGTGGGAGGGCCTGCTGTCGGAGGTATACAGCTGAGGGAAAAGGTCAAGCAAAAAGAACGTATAAGCTGCGGAGAAGAGCTAGGGACCTTCCTTCTTGGGTCCACCCTCTGCCTTGCCGCACCGATCGATAAAGAACCTCTTAAAACAGGAGCTCGGGTTACCCCGGGACTTCCGATCTGAAAGCCATGTTCCTCACAACGCTCAAAAGCTTCACTCTTATCCTGAGCGGCACCGTCTGTGGCTTTTTCTCCTCTTCGCCTCCGGGCCCCATCAATCTATTGGTCGCAGATTCCGTTCTCGGTGAGCGAAAACTCCACCGCAAGGCTTTTATCACAGGTGTGATCCTCGCTGAACTGATACTGGCAGGCTTCGCTTTCTGGGGTTATCACAGCTTTCTCAGCATCCCTGCCTTTCAACGTTGGGCCCCGCTGCTCGGGGGCATTTTCGTGGTCGGGCTGGGAGTGGCAGGCCTTTTCTCCTACTCAGGAAGAACACAGGAAGGAACGGACAAGCCAGAGGAGCACTCAAGTCGCGAAAAAAGTGGGGACTTCCTTCAAGGCCTTTTCCTTTGCGGTTCGAACCCGGCCTTTCTTATCTTCTGGATCTACGTAATGAGCGCCCTTTCCTACTCCGGGCTGTCCGATGGGGTCACGATGAAAAGCCTCTTCCTTCTGATCGGGATCGCCATCGGGAATACGATCTGGTTCAGCTTGTTCATCAGACTTCTTCATCGCGGTGTCGACCGAATGCATGGAAACTTCCTCGCTCTTTTGAGGAAAGGGATCTCCCTGGCATTGATCCTCCTCGGCCTTTCGGGCATCATCATGTTCTTGTAAAAACAACGGAATCGAACGATTATGGCTGAGATCCTACGTACAGAAGCAGTGAGCAAGATCTACGGCGAAGGAGCATCCCGATTGGAGGTGTTGAAAGGGATCGATCTTGCCCTGGAAGCTGGAGGGAGCTTGTCGATCGTCGGGCCCTCCGGAAGTGGCAAAACGACCCTTTTAGGCCTTTGCGCTGGACTCGACCGCCCCAGCTCTGGAAAGGTCTACATCGGCGAAAAGGAGATCGGCCCCCTGAGCGAGGACGAACGGGCAAAATTGCGGAACCAGCGTATCGGTTTCATCTTTCAGGACTTTCGGCTCATGCCCACCCTTACGGCCCTTGAGAACGTGATGGTCCCGATCGAACTGCAACGGGGAGAGCGGCCCGAAGAGCGGGCTATCTCATGTTTGGAGCGCGTTGGATTGCAGGATCGTCTAAGCCATTACCCGAACGAACTTTCCGGGGGAGAGCAGCAACGGGTCTCTATAGCCAGGGCCATCTCTAACGATCCGGAGCTCCTCTTCGCCGATGAACCGACGGGGAACCTGGACGAAGACACGGGGAGAAAAGTAGAAGAACTGCTCTTCGGGATCGAAGAGGAAGTAGGGACATCGCTTGTGCTGGTCACGCACGACCGTGAACTGGCGTCCCGGACCCAAAAGGAACTCCATCTTAAAGGGGGGCGGATCGTCGAATGAAGGGAAGGAAGAAAAGATCGGCCGGTTTCGCTTGGTATTTTCTCATGGCTTACCGGGATGCCCGGAAGAGCATGGGACGGCTCCCGATCTTCGCCATGGCCATCGTCCTCGGGATCGCGGCCATCGTATCCATCAATGGCTTTCAGTCCGATCTGGAACGAGCGATGGACCAGGAAGCTCTTTCCCTTATGGGAGCGGACCTCGAAATCGAGGGATACGCTCCGATCGACACGAACAAGCTCGGGCTTCTGAAAACCTACGAGCTCGAAGAAGCTCAGGCTCGGCATTTTGCTTCGATGGTCAGCATCGAAGGGGAGCGCAAAGGAACCCGTCTGGCCCTCATTCAGGCCATCGGGAAAGGATTTCCCTTTTATGGCGAGATCGAGACCAAACCCTCAGATGCTGACAGCAATTACCGGAATAGAGGAGCTGCACTGGTCGCTGAGGACCTGATGAAGCAATTCGGCTTGGAGAAGGGGGACACGATCAAGGTGGGACGCAAGCGATTCCCGATCAGTGGAGCTCTTCTACGAATGCCCGGGCAAAATCAACTCACCTCGGCGATCGCTACCCCGATCGTTATCCCGTTGGACTCCTTGGAAAAGACCGGACTGGTCCAGCAAGGGAGCCGCATCGAATACAAACGCTATTACCGTTTTAAGGACCGCTCCCAATACCAAACCCAACGGAAGGCATTGGAAGACTCCCTTCGCTCTACTGGTCTGGACTACGAAACCGTTACCCAACAGAAAGAGGATATGGGGGATGCCTTTAAGAACCTTACGGGCTACCTGAACCTGGTCGGCTTCATCGCTCTTATCCTCGGATGCATAGGGGTGGGAAGTTCCGTCCATATCTACATGAAGGAAAAGACAGCGTCGGTAGCGGTCCTACGTTGCATCGGTGCTACGCGCCGTTCGGTCCTCTGGATATTTTCCGTGCAGATCGCCATGATCGGTCTTTTTGCTGCTTTGATAGGAAGCCTGATCGGTGCTTTCCTTCAGACCTGGATGCCTTGGATCATGGAATCGTTGCTTCCCTTCACCCTTAGTACGAGCTTCAGTTGGTCGGGGATGCTGGTCGGAATGGGGATTGGGGTCCTGTTCGCTGTCCTTTTTGCCCTACTCCCTTTGATAGAGGTTTCCGGTACCTCCCCGATGCGCGCATTGAACAGCTTTTCGAGCGATGAGGGGATCGGCCGGAACAAAGGGAGATGGAAAGTCTTTTCGGTAATAGCTTGCTCCATTTACCTTTTCGCTCTTTATCAAACGGGCTCATGGATCGCTGCTATCGCCTTCTTCGGAGGAACGGGATTTCTCCTTGCAGCACTTCTCGGTACGGGCGTCTTTCTAATGCGCATCGCCCGCCGGCTCTTCTCCCGGCACTGGAGCTTTTCGCTGCGCCAGGGAGTTGCCAATCTCTTCCGCCCCAACGGCCAAACCCTCGTCCTCGTGCTTGCGATCGGGCTGGCCACAGCACTCGTGAGCACCCTGCTTTTGGCTCGGGGTATGCTGGTCGAGCGTGCAAAGCTCACCGGGGCTGAGGGGCAACCCAATACGATCCTCTTCGATATTCAGGTCGATCAGCGGGATAGCGTGCTCGACTTCATGGAGGAGGAGGGGATGTCGGTGGTTCAGGACGTTCCGATCGTGCCGATGCAGATCCGGTCCATCGAAGGCAAGGAACGGGCCTCCATCCTTGCCGATACCACGAACGAACGTCAAGGGCACATGGTGGAGCGGGAATACCGAGTGACCTATCGGGACAGCCTGATCGATACGGAAAATTTGGTGCGTGGCGAATGGATCGGTGAGGCGAGCACCGATAGCGGGGCGATCCCTGTTTCCCTGGAGGAGGACGTGTTCCAGGACCTGAACCTGGAGCTCGGCGACCATATCTCTTTCAATGTTCAAGGTGCGACCGTAGAAACCTATGTGGCGAGCGTCCGGGAGATCGAGTGGCGTCGGATGCAAACGAATTTCCTGGTGCTCTTCCCCAAAGGGGTCTTGGAGAACGCTCCGCGCACCCACGCTATCATGACCCGGATGGAAAGCTCTCATATCAAGGATAACGCGCGTTACAGGTTGGTCCAACGATTTCCCAACATCTCGGTGATCGACCTGGAACGGATCCTCGAATCCCTTCGAGCGGTGCTCGAGAAGATCAGCTTTGCGATCCGCTTCATGGGATCTTTCAGCATCGTCACGGGCATCGTCATCCTCATCGGATCCCTCCTTCTTACCAAGTACCAACGATTGCGGGAGATCGTGCTCCTTCGAACGCTGGGAGCTGAGCGAGCGGATCTGCTCCGGATACAGCTCGTAGAATACGCAGCTTTGGGTACCATCGCATCTGCTTCAGGGATCTTACTGGGATTAGGCGTGAGCTGGACCCTTGCGTTCTTCTGGTTCGACGTGCCTATGGTCATCCCTTTCGGCTCTCTGGTCGGGATCTGGGGGACGGTCCTCTTCATCACATTAGGCCTGGGGATCTTGAACGCCCGAGCCCCCCTTCGGCAGGCACCTTTCCTCGTTCTGCGCAAAGGATGAGCAACCAATGACGAGAGATCCCGTTATCTTTGATAGGGCCTTAAGTGCCATTGCCCTTATGGGTGAGAAGCTGAGGAACAAAGGAGGGGAGAATTTTATGCAAGTTGTGACAAATAGGAATCAGGAAGGGATCACCGTCCTCTTTCTCTTGCTATACCTCCTAATCCCAGGAGGTGTGGAAGGCCAGTTGGTGGTGAACAACAACCCTACTGCCCAGCAACTCGTCCAAAATGTTTTGGTCGGGAATGGGGTTCAGATAAGCAACGTCCAGTTCACGGGAGATTCCATTCAGATAGGGCGCTTCGATGGCAAGAACGCCAATATACCTTTTGGCGAAGGAGTGGTCATGAGCACCGGAGAATGCCCTGATGCAGTGGGCCCCAATAACGACGGGAGCATGAGCACTTCCCTTGGGAACACTTGGGTCGACCCTGATCTTATGAGCGTTGCCGCATCGACCAATCCCAATACGAACGATATCAACGACGTGGCGATCATCGAGTTCGATTTCGTTCCGCAAGGGGACACGATCGACTTCAACTTCATATTCGGGTCGGACGAACATCCGGAATTTTCCCCGCCACAGGATACCAGCAGCGGTTTCAATGATGTGTTCGGCTTTTTCATCAGTGGGCCGGGCATCAATGGCTCTTATCAGAACAATGCCGAGAACATCGCTTTAATACCCGGCACCAACTCTCCGGTAACGATCAGCGACGTGAATCCATCCAATAATCCGACCTATTATGTCGACAACGGAGATGGCTCTACTTCCCCCTATGATACGGACTCGGCATACATTCAGCCCGATGGACAGACCGTTCCTTTGACAGCCAGCAAAGGGGTTTTTTGCGATTCCACCTATCACCTCAAACTAGCGATAGGGGATGGCAACGATCAAGGATGGGATTCTTGGGTCTTCCTGGAAGGAGGGAGTCTTACAAGCAATGCCTTTAAGGTGGATCAGGAGGTCAATATCGGTCAGAACGATTCGACCCTATGGGAAGGCTGTGGCGAATTCGATCTCGATGTGATAAGCGAAGGAAGCGATACGACGGGCGATACCATTTTCGTCAAGACGAGCGGGACAGCTACGGAAGGTTCCGATTACAATAACCTGCCGGATTCTTTGATATTCGCTCCCGGACAGGATACGGTCACCCTTCAAGTCAATGCTTTTGATGACGGGGTCTTGGAAGGAAAAGAGAAAGGGACGATCGACATTATTTATCCCGATCCCTCCGCTTGTGGGAATTGGGACACCGCTACCACCGATTTTTTCATCGAGGATCCGGACACTGTTCAGTTGAACACAAGTGCGGATACGAGCATCGGTGCCTGCACGGATTCTATTTCGATCCATGCAAGCGCGAAAGGAGGTTATGGAGAATATCAATGGAGCTGGTCCCAAGGGATCCCGAATGGCGATTCCACAGGGATGATCGCACCGAACGTCACCACCACTTATGTCGTCTCGGTATCCGACACTTGTGCCGCCAATAAACCCACGGACAGCATTACTGTATCCATTCCCGCCTATCCCCCCCTCCAAGTGCATCCCTACAATGATACGAGCTTCGTATGTCCGGATCAGACCGTCCCCGTAGGGATCGATTCCATCAGTGGTGGTTCCGGCAACAGCACTTTTACCTGGGATAGTTTGGGAACGGATTCGAGCTACATGTTGAACCCTTCTGAAACGACCACTTACAGGGTTACCGCGGTGGACACCTGCTTGAACGATACAGCAGTGGGAACGGTGAAAGTGACCAAAGGCTTCATGCCGCTGGAGATCGAGGCAGGCCGTGACACCACTATCTGCGCCGGTTCACAAGGCAATCTCCTCGTGCGCTCCTACAGTGGGGGCACCGGGGCGATCGACTTCGAATGGAGCCCGGGCGACCATAAGGGCGCGAATACTTGGTACATGAGCGATTCCATCACGGGCACCCACTCGAGCACAACTTATTCGGTCACTGCGGAAGATTCCTGTGGCGTTACGGCCATGGATTCCATGAAGGTGGAGCTCAGCACACCGAGCGCTGCTTTCACCTACAAAAGCAAGACTCAGGAGACCGGATCACCGATCCGTTTCATAAGCCGCTCCAAGAACGCCGATCGATACTTCTGGAACTTCGGGTTCGAAAACTACAGTTCGAGAGCAAGGGATACGGTGCTCTCTTATCCCGAACCAGGGACTTATGAGGTGATGCTGGCCGTTATGGACGGCATCGGTTGTGAAGACACTGCCAAAGAGCGGATCAGGATAAACCCGCCCTTCAACCTTTATGTACCCAACGCCTTTACGCCTGATGGAAACGGTGTCAACGACGTGTTCCGTGGAAAGGGAGTAGGCATCGCATCCTACCACATGCAGATCTTCAACCGATGGGGCAAGTTGGTCTATCAGACCCAAGAGATCGAAGGCGGATGGGATGGCACCATCGATGGAGAGCCAGCACCTGCAGGGGTCTATATCTATAAGTTCACCGTTCGCGGAGAGAACGGTGAGGTCAAGACCATCAAAGGGCACGTCAACCTTCTTCGCTGACAGCGGTCTATATCGTCCGCTTTGAGAAGGCAGCCCGGGTTCGGGCTGCCTTCTTTTTTATATTTTCGCGCGTCCGAACTAGGCCGGACTCAGTGAGTAATGAAACGCTACCCCGAGTACGATAAGCTGGATCTTCCTTCTATCCATCAAGAGATCCTCGATACGTGGGAAAAGGAAGGAACCTTTCAGAAAAGCATCGAGGAACGGCCCAAGAATAGGCCGTTCGTTTTTTACGAAGGACCTCCCTCTGCCAACGGTCTCCCCGGCATTCATCACGTTCTAGCGCGGGCCATCAAAGACCTTTTCTGCCGCTACAAGACGCTCAAAGGCTATCGCGTAGAGCGAAAAGCAGGCTGGGATACCCACGGCTTGCCTGTCGAATTGAGCGTGGAAAAGGAACTCGGTATCTCCAAGGAGGACATCGGAAAGAGCATTTCCATCGAGGAGTACAACCGGAAGTGCCGGGAGAACGTGATGAAATACACCGGCGTCTGGGACGAGCTGACCCGTCAGCTCGGCTTCTGGCTCGATATGGAGAACCCCTACGTCACGTATCACAACAAGTACATCGAGTCCGTCTGGTACCTTCTCAAGAATATCCATGAAAAGGGACTCCTTTACAAGGGCTATACGATCCAACCCTATTCACCGGCAGCAGGTACCGGCCTTAGCTCCCATGAACTCAACCAACCTGGCTGCTACAAAGAGGTCACCGATACCACCGTCACTGCTCAATTCAAGGTGGAGCGGAACGCCGATTCCGAGCGGTTTTTCCAGGATGCCCACGGGGACCTCTTTCTCATAGCCTGGACCACCACACCCTGGACCCTCCCATCCAACACAGCCCTAGGTGTCGGCCCCGATATCGATTACGTGAAGGTCAAGACCTTTAACCGCTACACCGGCGATCCCATCACCGTGATACTGGCGGAAGAACTCCTCGAAAAATGGTTCGATCCGAAGAACGAAGAACTCGCTCTGGCGGAATATAGCTACGGTGACAAGAAGATCCCCTTCGAACGAGGCGAGCGGTTCAAAGGGAATGAACTCGAAGGGCTTCGTTATGAACAACTCCTGCCCTATGCTCAACCCGAAACCGGCGATGCTTTCAAGGTCATATCGGGAGATTTCGTGACGACAGAGGAAGGAACAGGGATCGTCCACCTAGCCCCGAGCTTCGGAGCGGACGACTTCCAGATCGCTTACGAAAAGGAGATCGGCGCTTTGACCCTGGTGGATGAGAAGGGGCGATTCACGCCGGAAGTGGAGGACATGGCAGGGGAATATGTGAAAGACGTATATTACGATGAAGAGCTGTCGGAGGATCACGAGTCGGTCGACGTCAAGATAGCCATCAAGCTGAAGAAGTCGAACAGAGCTTTCAGGGTGGCAAAACATCATCACACGTATCCCCACTGTTGGCGGACCGATAAACCGGTCCTCTATTATCCCCTGGACTCTTGGTTCATCAAGACCAGCGAAGTGCGGGACCGCCTGATCGAAAAGAACAAGGATATCAACTGGAAACCCGAAGCCACCGGGACCAAGCGCTTTGGGAACTGGCTGGAGAACCTGCAGGACTGGAACCTTTCCCGCTCCCGCTTCTGGGGGATCCCCATCCCGATATGGCGAACGGAGGACCGTGAAGAGGAGCGCTGCATCGGCTCGCTCAAGGAATTGAAGGAAGAGGTCAAAAAGGCATTGGATGCCGGGATGATGAAGGAGGATCCGCTGAAGGACTTCACGCCGGAGGACATGTCCGATGAGAATTATGAAGGGATCGACCTTCACCGGCCCTACGTGGACGATATCGTACTGGTCGCTCCAAGCGGTAACCCCATGTACCGGGAAAAGGACCTTATTGACGTTTGGTTCGATTCCGGCTCCATGCCCTATGCGCAATGGCATTATCCCTTCGAGAACGAAGAGGTCTTCGAACGGAATTATCCTGCTGACTTCATCGCAGAAGGGGTGGACCAGACCCGCGGTTGGTTCTTCACGCTCCATACCATCGCTACCACCTGCTTCGATTCCGTAGCTTATCGGAACGTCGTTTCGAACGGGCTCGTGCTTGACAAGCATGGCCAGAAGATGTCGAAGCGGCTTGGGAACGTGATCGACCCCTTCGAGACCCTGAAAGACTATAGTGCGGATGCTACGCGTTGGTACATGATCACGAACGCCCAACCCTGGGACGACCTGAAGTTCGATCTGGATGGGGTGCAGGAAGTGCAGCGCAAGTTCTTCGGCACCCTCTTCAACACCTATTCCTTCTTCGCCCTTTACGCCAATATCGACGGGTTCACTTACAAGGAGGCCCTCGTGCCAATGGAAGAACGTTCTGAATTGGACCGTTGGATCGTTTCCCGTCTCAACAGCCTGATCGAGGAGGTGGACGGCTACTATGCCGATTATGAGCCAACCAAGGCAGCAAGGGCCGTTCAGGACTTCACGATCGAAGAGCTCAGCAATTGGTACGTACGCCTGAGCCGCCGTAAGTTCTGGAAAGGAGAATACGGCAACGAAAAGATCGCCGCATATCAGACCCTCTACGATTGCATGATCACGGTGGCCAAATTGATGGCTCCCGTTGCACCCTTTTATGCGGACCGGCTTTTCCGGGATCTTAACAGGGTCAGCGGAAAGGAACAGGTCGAGAGCGTCCACCTATCCATCATCGATGAGCCAGTGAAAGAAAAGGTGGACCAAGACCTGGAAGAGCGGATGGCCTTGGCCAAGAAGGTGGTGCACATGGTGTTGAGCCTGCGGAAAAAAGAGGGAGTTCGGGTAAGGCAGCCCTTGCGAAAGCTCATCATCCCCGTCCTCGACGACAAGTTCGAACGCCAATTGCGGGATATGGAAGAACTTGTGAAAGCGGAGCTCAATGTAAAGGAGATCGAGTACCTCAGGGACACGACGGGCGTCCTCACAAAGCGCATCAAGCCTGATTACAAAAAACTAGGACCGCGCCTTGGAAAACAAATGAAGCCCTTGGCCGGTAAGGTCCAGGAGCTCGATCAGGAACGGATCGCCGAACTGGAGCGGACAGGAAGTCTGAAGCTGAACTTGAACGATGGCTCGGAAGTAGAGCTCGCTCTCGATGAGGTGGAGATCACGACCGACGAGATCCCGGGTTGGACTATGGCCACGGAAGGCAGCATGACCGTTGCCCTGGACCTGCAGATCGACGAAGAGCTGCGCGAAGAGGGGATCGCTCGCGAACTCGTTAACCGTGTCCAGAACCTTCGAAAGGAGCAGGGTTTCGAGGTGACGGATCGGATCCGTATCAACATGCAAGCCCACGATCTGTTGAACAAAGTGATCCGGGATTTCGGTGATCAGATCAAGCAGGAGACCTTGGCTGAGAGCATTTCTATAGAAAGCAATGGCCAAAAGGGGGAACCGGTCGACCTTGGTGATGGAGTGAGCACTTACATCTTCCTGCAGCGAAAAGAAGCCGAAGGTCAGTTGAAACCCTGAGGCTTTTCTACCGTTAAGGGAACACAATCCAAAAACAGGAACATGGCTGAAGAAAGAGAAAGATACAGCGACGAAGAACTTCAGGAATTCCGCGAGATAATCGAGAAGAAACTTGCAGATGCCCGACGGGATCTGGAACAATTGAAGAGCTCCCTCGACCATAGCGGGGACCATGGAACGAGCGACACATCTCCGACTTTCAAAATGATCGAGGACGGCTCAGAGACCCTTTCAAGGGAAGAGACCGCTCAATTGGCCTCACGCCAGGAGAAGTTCATCAAGCATTTGGAGGATGCCCTCATCCGCATCGAGAACAAGACCTATGGCATTTGTCGCGTCACTGGAAAAAAGATCCAGAAAGAACGGCTGAAACTCGTTCCTCATGCTACCCTGAGCATCGAGGCTAAAGAACAAATGGACCAGAAGTGACCCCACTCTTCCGGATGTGAAACGTGCCTTTATTACGATCGCTTCGGTCCTGCTGCTCGACCAGGTCAGTAAGTTCCTGGTCAAGCTGAACATGTCCCTCTACGAGTCCTTTTCCGTTGTAGGGGATCTCTTTCGCATTCACTTTATCGAGAACCCGGGAATGGCCTTCGGGATGGAGTTCGGTGGGGAAACGGGGAAGTTCCTCCTCAATATCTTCCGGATTGTCGCAGTGATCGTCCTTGTCATTATGCTCCGGCGTGCCGTTCTGAAAGGGGCTTACAAAGGCTTCGTTACCTCCCTTTCCATGATCATAGCCGGAGCTATCGGGAATATCATCGATAGCGCCTTTTACGGACTGATATTCAGCAAAAGTCCCCGAGGACCTATCGAAGAGGGAACAGCCACTTTTCTGCCCGAAGGCGGAGGGTATGCTGGTTTCATGGGAGGGAAGGTCGTGGACATGCTCCATTTCCCGCTTTTCAGCGGTCATTTCCCTTCTTGGTTCCCCATATGGGGGGGTGAAGAGTTCCTTTTCTTCCGCCCGGTCTTCAATATCGCGGATTCGGCCATAACGATCGGTATCGCCTGGATCATCCTTCACCAGCGCAAATACCTTGGGGACAAAGGACGGACCCGTACCCCTGAAGAAGACCATTCACTGGAGAACGAAAAAGGGACGAGGGATTCATGATCCTTTACAACGTCACCATCAATATCGACGATACCATCCACGAGGAGTGGGTCGAATGGATGAAAGGAACGCACATCCCGGATGTGATGAACACCGGAAAGTTCGTGGAATACAAGTTCAACAAGGTGCTCAGCGGTGAAGAAGAAGGGGGCCATACCTATGCGGTCCAATATCTGGCACCGGATGAAAAGTCCTTTCACGAATACGAGGTCCACCATGCACCCTCCCTTCAGGAGGAACATCGGAAGAAGTTCGAAGGGCATTTCAAAGCTTTCCGCACCCTCATGCGCGTGATCGATAGCTCAGACCAAGGGGAGGGGTGAGGGATGGCCGCATTCCGTAAGAAAAAGGCGCTTGGCCAACATTTCCTGAAAGACCGGAGGATCGCCCGGAAGATCGTTTCAGAACTTCCTCCCCTCGGTAATTCCGAAGTCCTCGAGATCGGACCCGGATCGGGTGCCCTGAGCAAAGAATTGCTACAGCTCGAAGGGGTCGCGCTTCGGGTGGTCGAGACCGACCCGGAAGCCGTAGCTGAACTTCAAGAGCATTTCCCAACCCTGCATGGACGGATCATCGAGGCAGATTTCCTCGATCTTGATCTGAGCAGCTATCCGGAACTCATCATTACAGGCAATTTCCCCTACTCCATCTCATCACCCCTTCTCGTCCGCCTCGCTGAGGAGCGTGACCGCGTGTGGAAACTGGTGGGGATGTTCCAGAAGGAATTCGCCGACCGCGTACGTGCGGCTCCGGGCAGTAAAAGCTACGGTCGGATATCGGTGCTCGTCCAAACCTTTTTCGATGCTGAGAAATGCTTCCACGTCGAACCCCGCTCCTTTTCGCCCCCTCCCAAAGTGCGTTCGAGCGTACTACGCCTGGTCAGGAATCAGCGAACCACCCTTCCCTGCAACGAAGCCCTTTATTTCCGCGTGGTCAAAGAAGCTTTCGGACAGCGAAGGAAAACCCTTCGGAATGCGCTGAAAGGATCGATCGGTGAAGAGGCCCGGAGAGCTCCTTTTTTCGACAAAAGGGCAGAAGAACTCTCCATAGAACAGTTCATCGGACTGACCAGCTACCTGGAAGGAAAAAGCGAGCTCCCCGAAGATTGAACGCTCACCATTCCCCTTTATCCTTGGCCTCCCGGATCCGGATACCCGTCTTCCGCAGCCATTTCGGAAGGATGATCGCTCCGATAAAGAGGTAAGGATAGTAACTGATCAGGCGCCAGAGAAAGGCCATAAGACCCGTCAGTCCGAGCGGGATCATTTCAGCGAGAAAACCGGAGAAAGCGACCTCCGCGATCCCGCTGCCACCCGGGGTAGGGCTGATCAGCATGATCACCCAGACCACCAATTGGCGCGTATAGATCAAGAGATGATCCGATAACGGGATCCAGCCAGTGGCAAAGGCCAGAATGATGAAATTCACCACCCAGTAACGCCCCGTCCAGGAAAAGACCGTAGCAAGAAAAGCTTTGATCCAAAAGCTGAACGGCTTTCCCCGAAGCTCGTGGGAACTGATCATGAGATCGTTCCCCGTTTCCATCGCTTTGTAACGCCATTTTCGAAGGAAGGGGAGTTTGCATATTCGGAGGAGCCAGTATTTTATGGTACGGGGAAGGAAGAAGACACCCACCATAATGATAACTGTAAGCAGAAGGAGGAAGAAATAGCCGATCCAGAAAATGGCCACGGTGTTCAGCTCGATCCCGAACAGGCTGTTCTGGAGGGAATCGGGGAAGAGGTTCGAAAAGCCTACGATGACCAAGAGAGTTGGTACCATGAGGATGTAAAAGAGCTCGTCGAGCATGGCAGTGACCATGACCACGGCCGTACTCCTACCCATCCGGATCCCTTCCCGGTTCACGATGAACATGGCCAACCCGGACCCTCCAACGATGGAAGGGGTTATAGCCGAGGAGAATTCCCAAAGCATGATCACATCAAAGCTTTGTCGCCAGCTCAATGCTCCTTCGGTCATCACTTTGATCCTGTACATATAAGCCAGGTCACGGACCAGCATCATCAGGAGGGCCATGAAGAGCCAAAGGGACGCTCCCCACCCCCAATCGACCCGACCAAGGATCTGCCGATAGCTCAGAGGCTTATAAAGACCTTCCGCGTCATTGGTGAATTCAGCATTATCGTCGAGGTCGACCTTTCCGTTCTCGTTCGCATCGATCCAGCGATGGGTCCCTTCTTCGGACCCCACCTTCTGGAAATGGGCTTCGCTCAGGTTGGATATAAGCAAATAACTGGCCGCGGCCAGGCCGAGCAGGATCGGTATCAGGATCCGGCGAATGTTCAGCTGCTTTGCGATGCGTTCTTCCTCGTAGCTCATAGGACCGCCACCCTCTGCTCAAAAGGGCGACAAAGATACAGGTTCCCGTAAAGCTTTCCTTGGATCCCGGGGGCCAGGAGTTCGTACATTTATTACCTCACAAAGGCGAGAAATCGGGGATAGCATGATGCGATCGATGACCGGCTTCGGAAAAGCTTCAGGGAAGATCGGCCAGAACACTTATCAGGCCGAGATCCGATCCCTGAACAGCAAACAATTGAACCTCCGCGTTCAGGTTCCTCCACGCTTTCAGGACAAGGAGATCGAACTCCGCTCCTATTTGAGCAAGCAGATCCCAAGGGGTAAAGTGGATGTGAGCATTAGCGATATCAGCGGACAGGAGGAAAAGCTCTACAGCATCAACGAGAATGTATTGCGAAGCCATTTCAAGGAGCTTGAAAAGTTGGCGAAGGAGCTGAACGACGACCGGAGCGAGCTATTGGCCACCGCTATGCAGATCCCCGATTCCCTGAGTTACGGAACCCCGGAGGCCGGATCCTACGAAGTGGAAGTCCTTTGGGAACTTCTTGAGAAAGCCCTGCAGGCCTTTGATTCCTTCGCCAAAAAAGAAGGCGGGAACATGCGGGAGGATATGGAAGAAAGCTTAGCGGCCATACGGGAGGGATTGGTTCGGATAACGGGTTTCGAAGGAGAACGAAGGGAAAAGATCGAAAAGCGGCTCTGGAACAAGATCAAAGAAGGGATCCCTGCTGCTGAACTGGATGAAAAACGCTTCGAACAAGAGCTCTTCCATTATCTGGAACGCCTCGACATCAACGAGGAGAAGATCCGGCTGGAAAGCCATTTAGAACAGTTCCACGAGGTCATGAACGAGAAGGAACCCGGCAAGAAACTCCAATTCGTGACCCAGGAGATCGGTCGTGAGATCAACACCATCGGTTCAAAGGCGGACCATGCTCCTATTCAGCGAGAGGTCGTCAATATGAAAGAACATCTTGAGCGGATCAAAGAACAGTTGATGAACGTTCGCTAGGACCCCTTCTCTTTTTCGCCCCCCATTTCCCCTTTATCCTCCTCCTGTTGCTGGTTCGTTACAGGAAACGATCCTTCAGTAGAGACGGGAGCCGTATGATTATCCCCGATCACGGTGAGCCCAGGTACCGCTTCGATCTTGTTACCGGTACTGACAAGGGCTATCGCCATAATGATGCTCGTAACGAGAATGGGATAGAGCAGAATGCCCTCGTTGAAAGCCTCGCTACGGAACTCTTTCGGGATAACATTGAAAAGGAGGATCGTGATCAATCCTCTGGGAGCGATCAGGAGCTCCGGAAAGCTGGCTTTAGATCTGAAGATCTTCAGCATCAGGAAGCGGACCAAATAGATGATGAGGACGATCAGAAAGCTGATGAAAGCGACCTGAAGGTTTACGAGGCTCGATAAAGGAATGGTGATCCCGAAAATGACGAAGAAAAAGGTCCGCACCACAAATGCGGATTCTACCGTGACCAAGCGTAGGTCTTTGAGGGTCCGGTCGGTGGCCTTCTTTTTCCGGAATCGGTTCAGGAAACCTTTGAAGAAAAGGCGATGGTTGTTCAAGATGAGGCCGAATACCAAAATGATAAGAAGGGAGGAAAGATGCAGGAGCTTTCCTACAGCATAGAATAGCCAGAGGACGGCGACCATAAGGAAGAGCTTGAGGTGGCTCTTCATACGCTGGAAAAAGAAGATGAGGGCAAAGCTGACCACGATGGAAAGAGCTACTGTGATCAGGATGTTGGAGGAAATGCTGATCGCCACGGACCCGAAATTGCTCGCCCCCGCATGTTCCAGGAGAAAATAAAAGAACATGATCCCGAGGATATCGGAGAAGGTCCCTTCGTAGACCATGTACTCCCTTTTTTCCTTGGGCAGCCCCCCGACACTGGGAATGATGATCGCGCTGCTAAGGATGGATAGGGGAATGGCATAGACCGATGAAGTTATGGGGTCGTCGATCAGGAGGAAGTGGAGGAGAGCAGCGATAGCACCTGTGGTCAATAGAAGGGAAAAGAAGGCCACGCCGAGCGAGCTAAGGATCAGTCGGCTCTTTTCTTTGCTCAGCTCGAGGTCGAGGGCTGCTTCTAGCACGATCATGATCAACCCAACGATCCCCAATACCTCTAGCACTGGTGAAAAGTCCGGCTTATCAGCATTGAACCAAACCAACCCTTGATGGATAAGGATCCCGAAAAGGATCAACATCAAGACGTTCGGTACATTGGTCCGTTTAGCCACCATGTCCAGGAGGTAGGACACGATCAGGACGACAGCCAATAAGATGACAGTGATATTGGGGTCAAGGGAAGGCATCGGGATAAAATAAAGGAAGGATCAGCGCTCCCCGATCCGGGCTTTGAACCGCTGACGCACCTCTTCGCCCACTTTAGAAAAATAATTCTTGATCAGGCCATTAAGGTCCTTCACTTTGGAGGGATAAGGGACGAAGGCCGCTCCGCCGTGGACCTTCTTTCCGTTGTGGTCCATAATGGTGTAATGGGCCTTGATGATGTTATCGTGCGTCCCTGCGGCAAGTTCTACTAACTCATCCTTTTTGGGCATCAGATCGAGCTGATTGATGAAGAACAGGTATCCCACCCCGTATTTCCGAACGAGGTAGTTGAGGATCTCTTTTTGTCGGATCATCGCATCCATGAAACGGATCCGTCGGTCGGGACGGTCCTTGATCTGGCCCTCGCTCATCACGTCCCTTCCGGAACCTGTATCTTTTTTCTGGCTCGGATCGTCATCCGACCCCCCGAAGAGCTTTCCGACCGCTCCTTTCTCTTCTTCTTCATCCCCTTCTTGCAAGGACTTTAGATCGGACACCGGCACCGGTCGATAGCTATAAGCGAGCCCCCTATAAACGTATTTGAGTTCGAAATTGCGATCCGGATCGTCCTCGCGGAGGTAAGAGATCACCTCCCGGCGTTCCTTACCGAGTGCGAATAGCAATTCGTTATCGAGCCCGAATCGGATCCGTTTTCGGATCTGCCGGAGCCGAAGCCCTGTCGCCTCCTTCATCTCCTTCTCCAACTCATTGTTGTAGCGGTTCGGTTCGTAGGGGACCAAAAGGATCCTCTTGGGATCAGGCTTTTTAGCAAGGGAATCCGGTACCCGGTAGCGGGTTCCCTTATCCTCCCCGTCATCCCTCGTTCCTCCTTGGGCAAAAACAGCATGGGCAAAGAGAAGGAGGAGGATGCTCAGGAAAGCGCCTCGATATCCAAGCATCCCATTGCTAACCACCATCACCGCTCAAAGCTCTTAGCACGTCCATGCCATTGGCATAGAGAAGTAGACCAAGTACCAACAACATCCCGACGAGCTGTGCATATTCCATGAACTTACGCCCCGGAGGCCTTCCAGAGACCATCTCGTAAAGGAGGAACATCACATGGCCACCATCGAGGGCCGGGATGGGTAAGATGTTCATGAAGGCAAGGATCAGGGACAGAAAGGCTGTGATCTCCCAAAAGGCCAACCAGTTCCAGCTCGCCGGAAATATGCTACCGATAGCTCCGAATCCCCCAACACCCTTATAAGCACCTGTTTCCGGATTGAAGATGGACCCGAACATGCTTATATAGGAGCTCAGTTTGCCTACTGCTTTGTTCCATCCTGCAGGAAAAGCTTCGAAGAACCCGTATTTCCGCTTTTTCAGATCGTAGACCCCCAGTTTTTCCAATTCTTCCAGACGAGCCTGCCCTACGAGGACTTCGACCTTACCGCTATCACTGATGCTCAAGGTTTTCGTTAGCGTGTCCTCTTTACGCACGAGGCGAGCCTTCACCTCTTGGCCCGCATGTTCCTCCAAGTATCCCTTTGCTTGATCGAAATAACGGATCGGCTCTTGCCCCATTTGAATGATCCGATCCCCTTTTTTTAGATCGGCGTCCCGATTGATCGAACTGTCCGGAACTCCTGCTATGAAAAAGGGCATCCGCGGCGCAAAGAAAGCTTTACGGTTCCCTGCCTCCGACATCATCCCCGGAAGGTTCGTAGGAAGTTCTATCTTTTGGGTATCGCCATCGCGCAGCACGGTCATGGTGCCCCCATAGTTGTGGATCATCTTCTCAGAGATCTCCCCGAATCGCTGAACGCTATCCCCGTTTACTGCCAGTATCTTGTCACCGGTCTTGAAGCCAAGCTCTTTCCCAAGATCGCTAACGACCCATACCCCATCCTTGAGCGAATCGTTCGGAAGATAGCTCTCTCCGCTGTAGAAGAGGATCATCGCATATATGAAAAAGCCGAGCAGGAGGTTCACGGTCACCCCCCCCACCATGATGATCAGGCGCTGCCAAGTCGGCTTTGCACGGAACTCGTAGGGTTCCGGGTCCTTTTCGAGCTGTTCGGTGTCCATCGATTCGTCCACCATCCCGGAGATCTTTACATAACCCCCGAGCGGGATCCAACCGATCCCGTAAGTGGTATCCCCTCGTTTTACCTTAAAGAGCGAGAATCCCGCATCGAAAAAGAGGAAGAACTTTTCGACCCTTGTTCCGAAGAGCTTGGCCGGAATAAAATGACCGAGCTCGTGAAGGATAACGAGGACCGAAAGGCTTAGAATGAGCTGCCCCACTTTGATCAGAATGTCCATTCCGTACTGTTTTCGAGCGCAATGATAAGGGAAAAGCCTCAGGGATGAAGCCTATGTCCCTCCTTCAAAAGTTCTTGGGCCATTCTTCTTGCCGCCCGGTCGGCCTCTACGAGATCTTGGTATCCGGGAGCTTCGACTCCCTGCAGCTTCTCCATAGCGTCCCCGATAAGCTCAGGGATCCCCATAAAAGGGATCTCTTCCTTCAGGAATGCCTCCACAGCCACTTCATTGGCCGCGTTCAACACGCAGGGACGATCACCGCCATCCCGAAGGGCCTGAAAAGCGAGTCCAAGGCTCGGAAAGCTTTCCATATCAGGCGATTCGAAGGTCAAAGTGGGAAATCTCATCGGATCCAGCCCTTTTCCTTCAACAGGGAGACGCCATGGATAACTCAGGGCAAAGCGTATCGGGCGCTTCATATCCGGCTCTCCCATCTCAGCCTTTACGATCCCGTCCGCAAAGCGGACCATGGAATGAACGACGGATTGTGGATGGACGACCACTTCGATACGGTCCTGTGGAATGCCGAAGAGCCAGTGCGCCTCGATGACCTCGAGGCCTTTGTTCATCATCGTTGCTGAATCGATCGTGATCTTGGCACCCATATCCCAGTTAGGATGGTCCAGGGCCTCTTCCCTGGTGACCCCTTCTAACCGCTCGCGCTCCATTCCCCTGAATGGGCCACCTGATGCGGTCAGATAAAGGCGGTCCACCGGATTTCCTTCCTCCCCCATCAAACATTGGAAAATGGCTGAATGCTCCGAATCCACAGGATAGAGGTTCACGCCTTTCTGACGGGCACGGGTGGTCACGAGTTCACCGGCCACTACGAGGGTCTCTTTGTTGGAAAGGGCGATGTCCTTTCCGGCATCGATCGCAGCGAGCGTAGGACTAAGCCCGGCATATCCCACCAATGCTGTGAGCACGGTATCGATCCCTTCTTTTTCGACGACCTGATCGAGAGCATCAGTCCCCGCGAAAACCTTGATCCCCTCATCCTGAACCGCTTGGGCCACCTTTTCGTAGCTATCAGTTCTTCCGATGACGACGGTGTCCGGATGGAACCTCAGTGCTTGTTCGATGAGAAGGTCCGAATTGGTATGGGCCGTGAGGACCTCGAGGCGGAAGGCATCGGGATGCGCTTCGATCACATCGAGGGCTTGTGTACCGATCGAACCCGTGGAGCCTAATATCGCTATGCCTTTAGCTTTCATTGCCGCTTCTCATAGGAGTTTACAAAGGTATGGGATCCGATGGCGGTCGTTTCGATCATAATTCCGGCAAAGGAAAAAAGAGCATATTTCCAACAGACCGTATTTTTTTCCCTACTTTTACCTCGTTAATCAATAAGATCACAGATCATCAGTCAACATGGAAGGCAAAGTCAAATTCTTCAACGAAGCCAAAGGATACGGCTTCATTCGTGAAAAGGAAAGCGGCGAAGAGTACTTCGT
>CAZIDL010000041.1:0-22215 GCA_964537825.1 uncultured Weeksellaceae bacterium | reverse complement strand
GTGATCCCGTTCCGTTCCTCAACCCCCTTCAAGTCGGTCATCTCCGGAAAGAAGCGTTCCAGAAGCCTGGTCCTTTGCAGAAGCTTGAAACCCAATGAAGGCTGGGGTGCCCGAACGATCTTGTTCAGCTCATCGCTGATACGCTCCATGGAAACGATGTCGATCCGCTCCCGTT
Organism: uncultured Weeksellaceae bacterium; assembly: GCA_964537825.1. Lineage (GTDB taxonomy): Bacteria > Bacteroidota > Bacteroidia > Flavobacteriales_D > CAYVSK01 > CAZIDL01. The sequence continues at coordinate 22,040 of CAZIDL010000041.1, read as the reverse complement.
CCGTTTCTATCCCTTTGAGCGTGGGTTCAGCGATATGGAACCGCAGTTGGGTGGCGAATCGGATCGCCCGCATCATACGGAGCGGATCGTCGGAGAAGGTCCGATGGGGGTCCAAGGGGGTGCGGACGATGCCGTTCCGAAGGTCCTCCAGGCCATCGAAAGGATCTACGAACTGCCCGTAAGCTTCTTTGTTAAGACAAAAGGCCAGCGCATTGATCGTAAGGTCGCGCCTGTTCAGGTCATCCTGAAGGCTTCCGTTCTCCACGGCCGGCTTGCGCGAGTCGCTCGAATAAGACTCTTTACGGGCCCCAACGAACTCCAGTTCGAGATCCTCATAGCGGATCATCGCGGTCCCGTAACGTTTAAAGATGTTGACGTTCGATGCGTTCAGCTTTTCCGCGGTCCGCTCAGCAGCTTCTACCCCGTTCCCCACAAAGACAACATCGATGTCCTTGCAATCCTTTCCCAATAGGATGTCCCGGACCCAGCCTCCGATAACGAACGCTTGCGCCTGCATTTCGTCCGCGACTTCAGAGACTGTTCTAAAGACCGGATGCTCCAGCTCCTTTTCGATCCTGTTCTGTTCTGTTTCCTTCAGCATCGTCCTTCAGCGTCTTATGATCTCCACTTCACCTCCCATTCCGATCTTGATGATCGCTGAGGGTTTCGGGTCGGGACTGTCCTCGTATTCGGGATCTACCACGTGGTCGACATCAGCCATCAGCTCGGGATCGAGGTCTTTGTAGCTGTGGGGGGTCGCTTCCCCACTTCGATTCGCGCTCGTTGAAACGAGCGGTTTGCGGGCTTTTTTGATCAATTCGTGGCAGAAACCTTCCTGCACCACACGGATACCGACGCTTCCGTCCTCTGCTGGAACGTTCGGGGCCAGACCTACTGCATCGGGAAGGATCACTGTCGTCGGCTTATCAGCGTTCTCGATGAGGTCCCAAGCCGGATCAGGGACTTCTTTCACGAAGTGAGCCACCCGCTCGGGGCTCTCCACGAGGACGATCAGCGAGCCGCCCCGATCCCCTTTGATCTCGAGGATGCGTTGCACCGCCGCTTCGTTCGTCGCATCACAACCGAGCCCCCAGACCGTGTCACTGGGATAGAGCAGGACCTCCCCGTTGCGAACGTTCGATGCTGCATAGTCCAATTCCGCTTTTCTCCCTGTTTCCATGTTGCAAAGATAGTACGGGGAGTCCTGAGGGGAAAACTTAAATGCGAGCGGAGGGGAAAAGGACCTACATCCGATCCACCATCTTCACCCCGAGCAAGTTCATGTTCCGCTCCAACACTTCCGAGGCGGCTTTGGCGATCAGGAAACGACGACTCCTTAGCTCTTCATCGTCCACGATGATCGGGTGTTTTTGATAAAGGACGTTGAAGCTCTTGGCCAGGTCGAAACTATAGCGAGCGAGGACCGATGGGTCGTATTCCGAAGCAGCTGTTCGAAGATTTTCCTGATAACGGCTCAGACGTACGATGAAGCTTCGTTCCTCTTCTTCAAGGGGCTTTTTCCCCTTGAGCCCGCTCCGAACGGGTTCTTCCTGGACCCCTTTTTCTTCCGCTTTGCGGGCCAGGGAACGTACGCGAACGTAGCTGTACTGGATGAAGGGGGCGGTATCCCCGTTCAGATCGATCGAACTTTCGGGGTCGAAAAGGATCTTTTTGTGCGGGCTCACCTTGAGGAGGTGGTATTTCAAGCCTCCGATGCCGACCCGTTCGAAGACCTTCTCCCGTTCTTCGGCCTCCAGTTCGGTAACGCGTCCCAGTTCTTCCCCGTTGGCTTTGGCTGTCCGGTACATTTCCTGCATCAGGTCGTCCGCATCGACCACCGTGCCTTCGCGCGATTTCATCTTCCCGGTCGGAAGGTCGACCATGCCGTAGCTGAGGTGGTAACAATTCTGCGCCCACGGGTAGCCTAGTTTGCCCAGGATGATGAAGAGGACCTGGAAATGGTGCTCTTGTTCGCTTCCGACCGTATAGATGAGCTGATCGAGGTCGGGTTGGTCCTCGTAACGCTGCACGGCCGTCCCGATATCCTGCGTCATGTAAACGGCTGTTCCATCCGCGCGGATCAGGAGTTTATCGTCCATCTCATGATCGCTGAGGTCACACCAGACGGAACCATCCTCCTTTTGGTAGAAGATACCCTCCTCGATTCCCTTCATCACGATCTCTTTGCCCTTCAGGTAGGTCTCGGATTCGTAATAGAGCCGATCGAATTCCACCCCCATCCGTTCGTAAGTCTGATCGAACCCCTCATAGACCCAGCTGTTCAGCTTTCGCCAGAGCTCGAGGGTCTCGGGGTCCCCTTCCTCCCATTTCTTGAGCATCTCACGGGCCTCTTGAAGGATCGGTGCGCGTTCCTTTGCTTCTTCCTCGCTGCACCCCTTTTCCTGAAGTTCCGAAACTTCTTGTTGGTAGGCTTCTTCGAACTTCACGTAATACTTGCCGACCAAATGATCCCCTTTCGATCCGCTGCTCTCCGGGGTCTCGCCCTCGCCGAACTTTTTCCAGGCCAACATGGAGCGGCAGATATGGATGCCCCGGTCATTGATGATCTGCACCTTTTCCACATCGTGTCCGTTCGCTTCAAGGATCCGGCTCACGGACCAGCCGAGGAAGATGTTGCGGAGGTGTCCGAGATGGAGCGGCTTGTTGGTGTTGGGGGAGGAGAACTCCACCATGATCTTGCGCTTGTTCTCAGAATCGACCCCTACTCCTCCATTTTCAGATCTTTCCAAGAGATGAAGGCTCTTTTCCAAATGCTCCAGCCACTTTTTATCGCTGAAGCGCAGGTTGAGGAAGCCTTTCACCACGTTGTGATCTTCGATGCCCAGGTCTTCCTTCTCGAGGGCTTCACCGATCGCTTCGGCGGTGGCTTCGGGTTTGTCCTTGCTGTATTTGGAGAAGGGGAAGCAAACGACGGTCAGTTCTCCTTCGAATTCCTCCTTGGTCTCCTGGATCTGGACCTCCTCCTCCTCGAGGTCCGCTCCGTAGAGGTCGCTCAGTACCTTTCGGGTCGCACGGGCCAGCTTAATACCCAGTTCCCATTCCATTCGCTCAAGGCTTTTCGATCGTTTCAGCTAGGGATTCGATGATCCAGAAGGCGTTCTCGGCCATTCGGTTGCCGGTCTCATCCAGGGTAGGGTTCACCTCTACTATTTCGAAGCACTGAAGCCTCGGGTCCTGAAGGAAACGACGGTTCAACTCCAGCGCCTCATCCACCGTGAGGCCGTTCTGGACCGGGGTTCCGGTCCCGTGGGAGAGGGTGGGGTCGAGGACGTCCACGTCATAGGAAAGGTAGAGGATGTCGCAGCTTCCGAGATGGTCCAGAACGTCCTCGGCGATCTTTTCGGCGCCTTTCTCCCGTACATCGGCGACGCTGGCGTTCGGAACGCTATGTTCGCGTATATAGGCTTCTTCGGGTTCCTCCATGTCCCGAAGGCCGATGAAATGGACGTCCGCTGGGTCCAGGATCGGGGAATCTCCACCGGTGTTCTTCAAGGTCTCCCAAAGCTTCTGGGTCTTCGCCTCCACCTTGTTGTCCCCTTTATCCCGATTATCGAGGCCGAGTGCGCTAGCCAGAGACATGCCGTGCATATTCCCGGAAGGGGTCGTATAAGGGGAATGGAGATCGGCGTGCGCATCGATCCAGATCACGCCGATCCGCTTGTCGGGGTGAGCCTGGGCTATCCCGGCGATCGAGCCACCGGCGGATCCATGATCCCCCGCCACGATCATCGGGAATTCGCGCTTTTTCAGGGTTCCGTGAACAGCGTCAGCCGTCGCTCGAAAGACCTCAGCGAGCCCTTCGATCCGTTTGGCAAAGGGCGTGTCGGTGGGCTGATCGAGGTAGTGGTTCTGATCGGGAATGGGGATCGGGGGATGATGGGCGTAGAACGGGCTTCCCTTCTTCCATGCTGCCACTCGCATGGCGCTCGGCCCTAAACTGGCCCCTCTGGTCCCGGCCGTTATCTCAGAGGCGTTGTGAAAAAGCTCGATCCGTTGGGGGTCACGTTCGCTCATGGTCGTCAAAGCTGGGGGATGGCAAAAATAAAATTCCTGGTAGAAAGGGGTGTTTTCGCCTTTCGGATGAGTGGACGTCAGGAAGTCGTTTTACGTTGTCCGAGGGGAATACGCTCTTTGTTAAGCCAGGGGTGCTTCAATGAACGGTCCAGTCCACCCCTTTGCAAAGCCAATTCTGGGTCTCAGCTTCCGGTCCTCCTTCTTCCGTTTCGTATCGATAATGCCATTCTGCTGTCGGTGGCATGCTTACGAGGATGGATTCGGTCCGGCCGTTCGATCGGATGCCGAAACGAGTGCCCCGATCGTGAAGAAGGTTGAACTCAACGTAGCGGCTGCGGCGGACCTGTTGCCATTCTGCTTCCTTCTTGCTCCATTCCCGGTCTTGTTTTGGAAGGACCGCTTCTTCATAGCAGGGAAGGAAGCTGTCCCCTATGGCGTGTACAAAAGCGGCCCGTTCGGCTTCTGTGTTGGTTTCGTCAGCCTCGAGGCGGTCGAAGAAGATCCCACCTATACCCCTTGTTTCTTCGCGATGGGGAAGGTAAAAATAATCGTCAGCCCATTGCTTGAAATGTTCGTAATAGCTCGGATCGTGTTCATCGCATACCGCCTTTAGGCGCCTGTGGAAGCGACCTGCCTCCTTCGGGTCCACGTAGATGGGCGTCATATCGATTCCGCCCCCGAACCAGGACCGTCCGGTACTCAGTTCGAAGTAGCGGACGTTCATATGAAAGATCGGAAGGTGGGGGTTTCTGTGATGTACGATCAGTGAAACGCCGGTAGCGTAGAATTCCTGACCTGTTTCGGTGTCGAGTTCATCTGCTAGACCCTCTGTCACCTTGCCCTGAACGGCAGAAAGGTTCACCCCGCCTTTTTCGATCAGGGATCCGTTCTCCATGACACGGGTCCGCCCGCCTCCGCCTTCCTCTCGCTCCCAAGTGTCCTCCTGGAAAGCGGATTTCCCATCCAATTCTTCAAGACGCTGCGTGATCCGGTCCTGAAGGGTTCTGAAACGTTCGGTGCTTTCCTTCTTTTGGCTCATCGAAGTTTCACCCTTTCGATATGGTGATCCTTGGTGTACCGGATGAGGAAGGAATGCCGGTTCTCAAAACCGCTCGATACCCCGGTCCGAAAAAGGTCATAGTCGAGGTGTAGGGGGTTGGCATCCACCCGTTCGAAGCGTTCCTGGAAGCTGGTCCCGAACTGGGCCATTGCGTTGAGGTAGAAGTTCCCCACATCGTGACCGAGGAAACCATAATTTCCCGGATCCGTGTTGTTCCGCTCCCTATAGCTCTTGTAAAAGCGTTCGCTACGAAGGCTATCGTGCTGAATGTGGCGACCTGTTATGATATGGAGTCCGAATTCCTGTTTGTACTTGATATCGATGGTCTCGAAATCCTTCCAGTTCTGAGAAGCATAGATGGTGAAGGGGTGGTCCTTGTTCGGGCCGAGGTCCTCGTTCAGCTTGCTCAGCTTGTTCATCAAGCGGGAGGCGAAGACCTTTTCCTTGTTCGGTGCTATGAGGACGTTCAACGTGTCCGGATCAACAGCGTTTTTCAGGCGACCGATGCCGTTGCCGTCCAGGGATACGGTCCGGATCGAGTCCCGATAAGCGCTATCGTTATTGGGAAGGAGGCGATCGAAGCGTTCCTTGAACACCTTTTCCCGACGGTCGTCTTCCGGTTTGCCGCTATCGAGGAGCAAGACGTTCCGGTGTCCGTGTTCTTGGACCGTATGCTTTGCCAGCTCTTTGATCATGGTGATCGAGGAAGGGATCGCCTTGCTGATGTTCGGATGTCCCAAAAGGACTTTGTTGCTGTGCTTGACCGGGCAAACATGATGGACCTTGCTACCCTTCAGGTGTTCGGCGGTCTTTTTGAGGTTCGAGCTGTAGAACGGGCCGACCACTAAGTCGCTTTTCCGGACATCATGCTCCTCCAAGGCTTTAACGAGGTCCTCTTGGCCTTTTTTCGTTGGGATCGTTCGGATCTCGAACGAGCTGCCCCGGTGTTTTGCTACTGAATCTGCGGCTATGCGGAATCCTTCGTAGAACTCGAGCGCGTACTTGGATGGGCCGTAGAGTTCGGGGGCTTGATCGGTCGGTGGATCGCTCAGGATGGAATCGTTCTTTTCCAGGTAGAGGGGTAAGAGGAGCGTGACCCGGTAGCTGTCCTTCAGTTCGGACCCTACGGGAGGGGTGTCCGGTTTCCGGGGAGGTATCGGGACCAAGAGGAGGTCCCCTTCCTGGATCTCCCGATAAAAGAGTTCGTTGGCAAGGACGATGAGTGCAGGTTCGGTACCGTACATGGTAGCGATCGATCGGACGCTTTCTCCTTTGCTCACCGTGTGGATGATAATGGTGTCCTGGTGAGAACGGGGAGGGCGTGGATTGCCTTGGCGCTGGGGAATGCGCAAGGCTTGCCCTTTCTTCAATTCCCCTTGCAGGTGGGGGTTTTCCCGTTTCAGCCGGCCGACGGAAACCCCGTTCCGCCTGGCTATCGCATAGAGGGTCTCTCCTTTCTGCACGCGGTAGATCCGGTATCCTTCCTTGCTCAACTTCTCTGGCAGATCGAGCGGATCCTCCTTTCCGGCCTTTTTGCCTTCCTCGGTTTTGGGAATGCGGAGGAGTTGGCCTACTTCCGGCTCTTTTTCAAGGTGGCTGTTCGCGCCCCTGATCCTGTTGATGGGCACATCATAGCGTTGAGAGATACTGAAGAGCGTTTGACCTTTTTCCACGGGGTGGTAATGGTAACCGCTTTTGGTGGTATCGAAGGGAAAACGTCCATCACCCTCTTCTTCAGGAGGGTCGGTCCCAACGGGGATCCTCAGGGTCTGCCCGATCTCGATCTGCTTCCTGGCCTCGGGGTTGAGCTGGAGCACGGCATCGATGTCGGCATTGTAATGCTGGCAGATCGAATAGAGCGTTTCGCCCTCCTTTACCTCATGTTCGACCGTATCGGTGCTCGTCCCCTTTTCAACGGTCGGTATTTGGAGCACTTGACCGGGTTCGATGGGTTCTTCCCCGAGCTGATTCTGCTTTCGGATGCGGTCCGCATCCACTCCATAACGCTGGCCTATCGAGAAAAGGGTCTCCCCTTCTTTGACCTCGTGCTTTTTCTGGGCATGGAGTGGAATACTCCCCAATATGAAGAGGATGAAAAGGATCGCTATGCGGCATCCCTTTTTCATTCCCATTCGATCGTAGCGGGGGGTTTCGAACTGATATCGTAGACCACTCGATTGATGCCCTGGACCTGGTTGATGATGCGATCGGAGACCTTACCGAGCAGTTCGTAAGGCAGGTGACAGCGATCGGCTGTCATACCGTCCGTCGAAGTAACGGCCCGCAGGGCCACCACTTGTTCGTAAGTGCGTTCATCGCCCATTACGCCTACTGAATGGATCGGAAGGAGAACCGCCCCGGCTTGCCATACTTCGTCATAGATCTCCCATTCCCGGAGGGCTTTGATGAAAATGGCATCGGCTTCCTGGAGCATGGTCACTTTTTCCGGTGTCACATCTCCGATGATGCGAATGGCGAGCCCCGGTCCGGGGAATGGGTGGCGCCTCAGGATCGTATCCTCGAGCCCGAGGCTCCGCCCAACGCGGCGAACTTCGTCCTTGAAAAGAGCCCGAAGGGGTTCGACCACCTGCATGTTCATCCGTTCAGGAAGCCCCCCTACATTATGATGGCTTTTGATCGTTGCGGATGGGCCTTTGACGGAGAGCGATTCGATCACGTCGGGATAGATGGTACCCTGCCCGAGCCAGCGGACTTTTTCGTCCTCCGGCAACTGGCTCACGATGCGTTCAGCTTCCTCGTCGAAGACCTCGATGAAAGTTTTCCCGATGACCCGCCGCTTTTCTTCCGGGTCCGTCACATTACGAAGGGCTTCGTAAAAGCGTTCTTTGGCATCGATCCCTTTGACATTCAAACCCATCGTATCGTATGCCGCCAGGACCTCATCGAACTCGTTCTTCCGCAAAAGGCCGTTGTCGATGAAGAGGCAGTGCGAACGCTGGCCTATCGCTCGATGCAGCAATGTAGCGGCGACCGAGGAATCGACCCCTCCCGAAAGACCGACGAGCACGTGGTCCTCCCCGACCTGACCGCGGATCTGTTCCACAGCGTCCTCCACGAAGGAGCGAGGGGTCCAGTCTCGCTTACAGCCGCACTCACCGATGATGAAATTCTCGAGCAGAAGCTTCCCTTCGCTCGTATGGTAGACCTCGGGATGGAACTGCAATCCGTAAGTGGCCTCTTCTTCCACATGGAAAGCGGCCACGCTGACGTCCTCCGTGCTCGCGATCCGTTTCAGCTTTGGCGGAAGTTCCGCGATGCTGTCACCGTGCGACATCCAAACTTGCGTTCTGTCCTTGAGCCCTTTGAGAAGCTCGTACGTTCTGTCGATCCAGGAAAGTTCCGCACGGCCGTATTCCCGCGTTGCGGATGCCTCGACACGCCCTCCTTCCATGTCGGCGATATATTGGGCGCCAAAGCAAATACCGAGGAGCGGCACTTTTCCTCTTATTCCTTCGAGATCGGGCTTGGGGGCATCCTCATCATAGATGGAATACGGACTCCCGGAAAGGATCACTCCTTTGACTGGTTCCTCGATGGAGGGGAGGCGATGGTAGGGATGGATCTCGCAATAAACGTTCAATTCCCGCACCCTGCGGGCGATCAATTGGGTGTATTGGGATCCCAGGTCCGCTATCAGGATCTTGTCATGCATGGGCTATAGCTGCTCAAAGATAGTTCGGATATGGATGGGGCCAAGGAGGGTTGGGTGCGCGATTTTTCCACGCTTCATGCCTCCTTCTCCACGATCATCAAAGCCTCGGCATGGAGCGGGTTCATGCACTCTTCGATGCGGTGGAGGAAGCGATCCCCTTCCCGGGCATAAAAAGGAGTGATGTTCTCCACCCTTTCCTGAGCGGTGCCTTCGGGAAAGAGCCGTTCGTAGCTGCGCTCGATGCGTTCCACTAAGGTCCGCTCGTGCTTTTTGGTATGCCTCAGCATTTTCTTGCGAAGGCGATCCAGTCCTTTTTGGGCTTTTCGATGTTCGGCCATCGTGGAATCCCAAAGGTTCGGGTCGATGGAAGCCGCTTTATCAGCAAGGGCTTTGTAGAATCGTTCCAGTTCCGCTTCTTCGCTTTCCAGGTCGAGGTCTGAACGGCTATTGGCCTTGACCCGTTCCCGGATCACTTCGTTCCGGGGTCTGAAGAGCTCTTTCGTTCCCATCCCGCTCCGCTCCATAAGCTCCACGCTTTTCCTATCGATATGGAAGACCTGGGAGCGAAGCTGAATGAGGGGAAAAAAGGCTCCAGCTTCGTCGAAGAGTCCCTTCAGTTGGTGCCAATAGGCCACTTCAGCAGGTCCACCGACATAGGCCACGTTCGGAAGGAGGCGTTCCTGATAGAGTGGACGCAGCACTACGTTCGGGCTGAAACGTTCCGGATGGGCCTCCACTTCTTCTAACGCTTCTTGCGATCCCCAGGCGTATTTCCCGTCCGCGGTCCTGTACCCATCGTTCATGGCTTCGATCCGCTCCCGGTAGTCATCCAGGAGGTAGAAGAGGTTCATTTCCCGGGGATGGACCTGAAGGCTATACCCGGCCTTCTCCAAAGCAGCATCGGTCCGTTCGATGCAGCGGGCACTGCGCTTTTCGGTGAATTCCTTTTTCAGGTCTGCCTTGAAGCCTTTCTTCAGTTCGGCATCGTCCCCGTCGATCACGACCAGTCCCTTTTCTCCGAAAAGGGCGTTCAATAGCTTGCGGGTGGCCTGAGCCCAGCTCTCCGATCCCTTGTAAGAAGTTTCGAGCAAGGAGATCCATTCCGCTCCATGCGGAAGGCCGTCCGTATATCTCTGGAGCTCCGGGATGAGCTTTTCCAGTCCCTCAGGCTTCATCCGTCCAACAGCACCTTCCTGATCCGTCCTCCATCGGAGGGTTTCGCCATCGATCACGATATGGTCGATCTCATTCCGGTCGTGGTCCTCGCTGGCCATCCAATGGACCGGCACGAAACGTTTATCCGGGTGTTGTTCTTCCAGGGCCTTTGCGATGGAGATCGTATGGAGAGTCTTATGGATAAAGAGGAGGGGGCCGGTGAAGAGGCAAAGTTGATGGCCTGTTGTGACCGTATAGGTGGTTGTTCCCTCCAGGGCCTCGATGTTCTCCTTAGCCTTTGCTTTTGGGGTCGCATCATCGTTCGCGTATTGGGCCAGAAGGTTTTCGGCGAGCTTTTTTCGCGCCGCTTTGCTCATTTCCCGTGCCTCGATGGCTTGCTCGTAGCCTTCAGAACCTTGGGGAAAAGCCCTGAAAGGGTGGAGCTGCTCGAGGTCATCCTGGAGGTCAGCGACCGATCGGGGAAGGCTCCCCGTCTTTTTGAGCGGGATCGAGTGGGTCTCCATTGCAGGTGATCCTAAGGAAGGACGGGTTATGCCGGGGGTGCCATGAATTCCGGACCGACCTTTTCGTGGACCTTTTCGCGGAGGATCCCATCGATCCGTCCCATGGCTTCTTCATCGAGCTCCCAGCCCATCATTTCAGGTACTGCTTCGAGTTGATCGGGGCGCCGTGCCCCCCAAAGGGCAACGCTGGAGCCTTGGTCAAGGACCCAACGTACGGCCAGATGGAGGCTTCGTTTGCCATAGCGTTCCCTGGCAAAGCGGTCGATCTCGTCCACTGCGTTCACGTACTGTTCTCGTGTTCCAGACCGGAACTTCGGGTCGAAGCGGCGCAGGTCATCGCCTTCGAACACGGTGTCCTCGCGGATCTTACCGCTGAGCAGTCCACGACAGAGGGCCCCATAGGTCAATGTTGCGATCCCGTTCTCCTGACAGTAGGGGAGCACATCGTTCTCGATATCCCGTTCGAAAAGGTTGTAGGGCGGTTGGTTTACGTGAATGGGGGCGTATTTTCTGAACTCCTCCATTTGCTCGGGACTGTGATTGCTCACACCGATAGCCCCGATCGTTCCTTCTTCGTAAAGTTCTTGGAGGGTTTCAGCGGTCTCCCGGAAGGGGGTGTTGTGATCGGGCCAATGGACCTGATAGATATCGATATGGTCGGTTCCCAGGCGTCCGAGGGAGTCTTCCACTTCCTGGAGGATCCGGTCCCTCGATGCGTTCCGCTGCACCTTCTCGTTCACATCCCATTCGAGGCCGAGCTTGGTGGCAAGGACCAGTTCGTTGCGCTGTCCGTATTCCTGGACCGCTTTACCCACGTAGCGTTCAGAGGTGCCGAAGCCATAGATGGGAGCTGTATCGATGAGGTTGATGCCCTGCTCGATCGCTTTGAGAACGGTGTCGATGGATTCCTGCTCGTTGGTCCCACCCCACATCCATCCACCGATAGCCCAGGTCCCGAGGCCGATGCGGGATGCTTGCTTGTCGAGTGCGGGGATCTTGGTTCGTTCCATTGGTTTGTTTTTCCCGGAGTTCACGTCTTGAGCCCGGTCGGTAGTGAATGCTTGCTGGAAAGGGGGATCATCCTCCCCTTGTCCAAGGATGCCAACAAGAAGTGCAGGCTTGAGTTCAATTCCACTGGTATTGGAATTCCCCGTTCTTCATCTTCTTGTACTGTTGGGACAGATAAGCCAGCACGTTCCGGAAGGTCATCATGGCGTTCTCGGTCTCTTTGCTGATCTCTTCCTGTTTCATACGGAGCATAAGGAGCCCGTACAGGCCGTGGAAGCAAGCTTCGACATCGGTACGGACCGCGCCGGCGGTCTGTTCTTTGAACTCCTCGAGGTGCTGTTGGGCTTTTTCGAAATAATGGGCGTAGTTCTGGTCCTTGATGATATTGAGGAGCGTGTTGTGAAGGTATTGGAGTTCGCTGATGATCTCGTGGAGTTCCGATAGGTGCCCCTTCTCGCTCAGGTCCTCCTTCTTCATCCGCTCGGTCAGGTCCAGGAACCATCGCCGTTCTTCTTCCCTGCTTTCCTCGGGGAATTGTTCCACGATCTTCTTTTCCACCTTCTCAGGGTCCAGGTCCTGGGCACGGATCATATCCTCCATTTGCCACATGTAAAGGACGTACTCAGCGACGTTCTCCGCTTTCTTTTGTTCAGCGATCCGCTTGCTCATGGGGATAGGGGACTTTGTTGGGGAGGGAGTGCCCCCTGGGACGTATCCTTCACTTTCGGAACCTCCTTGTCAGCCCCTTCTTCCTCGTACTTCTCGTTCAGCCCTTTCAATACCTGGTCCGTAATATCGTAGCCTTTTTCAGCGAAGAGCACATCGCCTCCCCGCTTGTAGCGAAGGATGAGGTCCAGCTCTTGTTCCTTGTTGTAATTCTCGAGGAACTCGTTCACGGTATCGAAAAAGCGCTTGAGCATTTTCTGGCGTTTTCGGGCCAGCTTGCTCTGCAATCCTTGTTGTTCTTTCCTTAGCTTCTTTTGCTTTTCCTGCATCCTGCGCTGTGCTTTTTTCAGCTCGGATTGCGTCATGTAAGTGCTCTCTTGCTTGAGTTTCTTGTACTCTTTCTGAAGATCCCGCATCTTATTCTCCAGCTCTTTCCGCATACGGATCTTTTCCTTTTCGAGCTCGGCCATCATGTCCTCCACGTAGCGGTATTCGTTCATGAGCGTGTCCCAGTTCACATATGCTACGCGGAGCTCTCCGGTGGGGAGCTCGACACTGTCCATCGTGGCGCCGGCGGAATCTGTTGCCTCTTTGCTGCTCTTTTCTTTACTTTTCTTGCTTTCCTTCTTTCCCTTTGAGGAGCTTGTTGAGGGGGAGGTCCCGCTGGAAAAGTGCAGAAGGTAGAGCGGTACGATCGCTACGATCAGTACGATGTTGAGGATGAGAGAGGCGTTCTTACCCATGAGGTCCTTTTTAGGAAGCAGCGCAAAGTTAGGACGATCGGTGAGGGTGGATCAAAAAAGACCCCCCTTTCACGAAGAAAGGAGGGTCGGGGGGAAGGGTGGCGGTCCGGACGGGGATCGAACCCGCGACCTCCAGCGTGACAGGCTGGCATTCTAACCTTCTGAACTACCGGACCGTACTGTTGCTATCTCCGCTTTCCTTAGAAAAGCGGATGTCAAAATTAAAGGATCAGGGAGATCCCATCAAACCTTTGCCGGGAATTTTAAAGCATCATCCCTTCAGGTAGCTGGCGAGTTCTTCCTGCCAGGTTCCGAAGCGATCGATCCCGTGTTTGCGCAGCCGAGCGTTATCGAGGACCGAGTATTCGGGGCGGTTCACTGTGACCGGGAATTCTCCCGGTTCAGCCTGATTCAGAGGGGTCTGGATCTCGTTCACCCGCCATATCTCTTTAGTGAACTCGTACCAGGAACATCCGCCTTTGGGTGTTGCATGGCAGACACCCGTCATATCGTGTTCAGCGAGGTCCACCAATTGGTGGGCGAGCTTGTGGGTGGGGGTAGGGGTCAGGACTTCATCGTGGACCACCCGGACCTCGGGTTTTTCGTTGGCCAACTTCAGCATCAGTTCCACGAAATCGTAGCCCTTGGCCCGGCAATGGTGTTTTCCATAGATGCCACTGGTCCGGACGGAAAGCCCGTTCTCACTTATCGCGCTGATGAAGTGTTCGCCCGACAGCTTGGTGTTGCCGTAAACGTTGAGGGGAAGGGGAAGATCATCCTCCCGATAGGCGGTCTTCTTGGCACCATCAAAGACGTAATCAGTGCTTATATGGAGGAGGCGAAAGCTCAATTCGTTGGAAAGGATGGCCAGGTTGCGCGGACCGATAGCATTAACGTGCCAAGCCTTGTCGGTCTCCGTCTCGCATTCCTCCACCCGGTGATAAGCGGCTGTATTGACGACGACATCAGGTTGCCGCTGCTCGAGTGCTTCACGAAGCGGTCCGAGGATTTCGATCCCCGCTTCATCGTGTTCCAGGGCGTCCACCGTATGGCCTGCTTTTTCAAAGGCTTCCGAGCAGTCGCCGCCTAGCTGTCCGTTCGCGCCGATGATCGTGACCTTCATTCCTTTTTGCCTTTTCGTTCTTTGAGTGCTTTGAAGACCTTGATGTTGTAGTAGTTCTCGAGATCGAGGTCCCCGTATTCCGGGAGTTTTTCGTGAAGATCCCGCACGATCGTTTCCACGCTGTGACGTGGCTTGAAGCTAAGGTAAGCGTTCGCTTTATCGATCGTCACCTTGTAGTTACGCATGTCGTGTTTGTGGTGGATCGTAAGCTTGATCTTCTTGTCCATCAGGCTTTCGATCTCCTCTTTGACGATATCACCAAGCTCGCCGATCGTATAATTGCCGGAAGCAACGTTGAAGACGCCGGAAACGGTATCCACGGCCTCGACGGAGCGGGTATAAGCGCTGACGGCATCCTTGATGGAAAGGATGGGACGCCAGATCGAAGGGTTGTTCACTACGATCTCGCCGTTCTGCAGGGCGGCCTTGAACATCGTATTGATGACGAGGTCGAAGCGCATGCGTGGGCTGTGACCGCTGACGGTTCCTTGCCGGAGGCAGATGACGGAAAAATCGTCGTCGGCCAATTGCATGACCGAGCGTTCGCCCTGAAGTTTGGAGATCCCGTAGGGATAATCGCTATTGGCCGGCGAGTTCTCATCGTAGAACTGATCCACCGCATAGCCATATACGGAACAGGAGCTGGCGTAGATCATCCGCTTCACCCCGGCGTTCTTTGCGATGTAACCGAGGTAGGCGGACGAGGCCGCGTTGTGGATGAAATTGTCCTTCGGAGAATACTCCGCCATGGGGTCGTTGGAGAGCCCGGCCAGGTAGATGACCTGGTCGTAGGGTTCGAGGTCCTTCTCTTCCAGGTCGAAGATGTCCTTTTGGACGATGGGTACTTCTTCGGGGAGGTGGGAGCCGAACCAGAGGAGGTCCAGAACCTCCACGTGATAACCACGTTCCAGGAGGTGAGGGGTGAGGGCCGATCCGATGTATCCGGCTCCGCCGGCGATGAGAATGCGCATTCCTTTATTGACCTTTATAGGTGAAATGGTCCGATTCGGGCCTTTCCAGCCATTCGTTCAGGGTTTGAGCGTTCCGGTCCTTATCGGAGATGATGGGGTTCTCCAGTTCCGGCCATTCGATACCGATCGTGGGATCGTCGAAGCGGATCCCCGATTCGCATTCGGGGTTGTAATTTCCGCTGCAGAGGTATTCGATCTCGGCGTATTCGCTGGTGACGCAAAATCCTCTGGCAAAGCTCGCGGGAGCATAGACCATCCTTCGGTCCTCCGAACTGCAGCGGGTCCCGAACCATTGCCCGAGGGTTGGGGAACCTTTCCGGATATCCACGGCGACAAGAAAGGCCTCTCCTTTGCTGACCCGCATCAATTTCCCCATAGGGGGATCCCATTGGAAGTGGAGGCCCCGCAGCACTCCCTGGACGGAACCTGAATGATTCCATTGGACGAAATCCCCGGGGAATCCCATCGCTTCGAATTGGTCTTTACGGAAAACCTCCGAAAAGAATCCCCGTTCGTCCTGAAAGATCTGAGGTTGGAGGACGACGACCGCCCCTCCGAGTTCTTCGCGTTCTTTTTGAAGTTCCATATCAGGCGTTTTCTCCCGCTTCGATCCGATGGCCGAGCTGACTGAAATGCTTCTTGCCTCGGATGAAATGATCCCAAGCGATCGAGCGGGGGTACAATTTGCAAAAGATCCGTTCATCATCGACGATCCGTTCGGCCTGCACCTCATCCCTTTTCTCCTGTACCTTCTTCCGATGGGTTCTCATCCACCGATAAGCGTCCCGGATCGCTCGGATGCGCTGCTTTTCCCCCTTCAATGATCCTCTGAGCATCGCAAGCAGGTCCAGGACCTTGCGGACCCGCATGATCCCTCCGAGCTTTTTATCTCCCAGGTTCTTGCGGAGCATGATCAGGCTGTTGCGGTGGTTCCAGTAGAGCTTCATATAGCTCTCGGGTTCGATCGTCGCCCCGGCATGGTGAAGGATCCGCGACGAAGGGATCACCCGGAGGTGATAGCCCTGGAGATGAGCACGCCAACAAAGGTCGATCTCCTCCATGTGATGGACGAAGTCCTCATCCAAGCCTCCGGTGTATTTCAGAATATCGGCTCGCAAGAAGAGGGCGGCCCCGCTGGCCCAGAAGATCTCCGCGGGATCGTCGTACTGGCCTTCGTCCTTTTCGATCTCGAAGAAGATGCGCCCCCGTAGGAAGGGAAAGCCGTATCGGTCCATGTGTCCTCCTGATGCTCCGGCGTACTCGAAATAGCCAAGGTCGATCATCGAATCGATCTTGGGTTGGAGCATGGCGAGGCTGGGATCGGCTTCGGCGGCCTCCACCAAGGGTTCCAACCATCCGGGGTCCACTTTCGTGTCATTGTTCAGGAGGACGAAGTATTTCCCCTTAGCATGTTTGAACGAAAGGTTGTAAGCCCCGCTGTATCCGATGTTCCCGCCGGTCTCAAGGATGCGCACCTCTGGAAAGTTCTCCCGCACATAGGCCAGGCTATCATCCGTGGAGGCGTTGTCCACGAGGACCAGTTCCTGGTTGGGATAGCTGGCAGCCCGGAGGCTCTCGAAGCAGTCTTCCAGGAAATGCTTCCCGTTGTGATTGAGGACCAGGACGCTAACGAGGGGTTGTTCTTGTTGAGCTTCCATGCTTCAGGGAGCAAAAGTAGGGAAAGTGAGGGTAAGGGGTCGTTTTGATCCGCATTAACTCGCATTTGCTCCTGAGCAAGGCATATAGATCACGGACGAAGGGTCAGACCTCCACATCCAGCTCCAGCGAAACCGGGGCGTGATCCGAACCCTGCACATCGTCCAGAATGGCAGCGTTCTTGACCTTGTCCTTCAGCTCGTCGGAGACGAAGAAATAATCGAGCCGCCAGCCCACGTTCCTTTCGCGAGCCCGTGTCCTCAGGCTCCACCAACTGTAACAGCCCTCTTCTTCGTGGAACATGCGGAAGGTATCGTGGTACCCGTGCTCGATGAACTTGTCCATCCATTCCCGCTCCTGGGGAAGGAAGCCTGATACATCCTCGTTGTCCTTGGGTCTTGCCAAGTCCCTCTCCTGGTGGGCCGTGTTCACATCCCCGCAGACCACGATCCCCTTCCCTTCTTTCCGCTTTTTCTCGGCGTGTTCGAGGAAAGCCTCGTAGAACTCCATTTTGAACCGGAGGCGCTCATCCGATGCCTTGCCGTTCGGGAAATAGATCGTGTAGAGCACGAAAGGACCGTAATCCGCCCATATCGTCCGCCCTTCCTGGTCGAAACGCTCGATCCCGAACCCTTTGCCCACTTCGAGGGGACTGGGTTTGCTCATCAAAGCCACCCCGCTGTAGCCCTTTTTGATCTCCGAAGAAGCGTAGTATTGCTCCCATTCGGGAAGAAGGGTGAATTCCTTGGGCAATTGTTCAGGCCGGGCTTTTGTCTCCTGGATCCCGAGGATATCGGGATCCTCTTTTTGGAGCCATTCCGTGAAGCCTTTTTTTAGCAGGGCCCGTAGGCCGTTCACGTTCCAGGAGAGGAGTTTCATAGGTAGAGCGAAGATAACGGGTACGATGAGAAGAGGGTGAACGCTTTCCTGCTTCCCTTCGGACTCTTACAAAACCCCTACCTTGGCCCCTCTACAAGCTCTGAGAACATGAAGTCCCTACACACCCTTTGCATCGCCTTACTCTTCTTTCCTGTAACGGCCACTTCCCAAGAGAAAGAGCGGATCCATGACCCAGGGACCTATAGCGGCCTCAGCTTCCGCTCCCTCGGACCGGCCCTCACTTCGGGGCGCATATCGGCCTTTGCCGTGAACCCGGACAACCAGTCCACCTATTATGTGGCGTCCGCCTCCGGCGGGGTTTGGAAGACCACGGACCACGGCAGCACTTTCGATCCCATCTTCGATCAGCAAGGTTCCTATTCCATCGGTGCCGTTACCCTTGCTCCTGATCATCCGCATATCGTTTGGGTCGGTACGGGAGAGAACAACAACCAGCGCAGCGTGAACTACGGCGATGGCATCTACCGCTCGCTCGACGGAGGGAAGAGCTGGGAGAAAATGGGACTCGAGAACTCGGAACACATCGGAAAGATCATCGTCCATCCCGAGGATAAGAGCACCGTTTACGTGGCAGCTTACGGTCCCCTGTGGTCCGCAGGGGGGCATCGCGGCGTCTACAAGACAACGAACGGCGGAAAGGATTGGGAGCGGGTCCTCCATATCGATGAACACACCGGTGTTGCGGATATCGCTATCGACCCTGAGGACCCTGATGTTCTTTATGCCGCTGCTCACCAAAGGCGGCGCCGGACCTGGACCTATATCGGGGGAGGGCCCAGCTCCGGGATATACAAGACGGAGAACGGCGGAAAGGATTGGCGGAAGATCGAGAAGGGGTTGCCCAACAAGATGATCGGTCGCATCGGGCTTGCCGTGGCTCCTTCGGAAGGGAGCACGGTCTACGCGATCGTCGAAGCTTCCCAGGGAAAGGGGGGCTTTTACCGTTCCACGGACCACGGGGAGCATTGGGAAAAGCGCAGTGGTTACAGTACCAGCGGGAATTACTACCAGGAGATCATGGTCGATCCGAACGATCCGGAGCGGGTCTATGCCATGAACACGATCACCCATTACACGACCGATGGAGGCAAGAACTTTCAAAGGTTGGAGATGGAGAACCGCCACGTCGATGACCATGCCCTCTGGATCGATCCGCGGGATTCTCAGCACATGCTGATCGGAGGGGATGGCGGTGTTTATGAGACTTATGACCAGGGTGATGACTGGTCCTTCAAGGCGAACCTGCCTGTCACGCAGTTCTACAAAGTGGCCGTAGATACCGACACCCCCTTTTACAATATCTACGGCGGCACGCAGGATAACAACACGATCGGAGGGCCGTCGCGGACGACCAGTTCGGCCGGTATCGTCAACAGCGATTGGTTCATCGTGAAAGGCGGCGATGGCTTCGAGACCCAGGTCGACCCGAAGGATCCGAACACCGTCTATTCCCAATCCCAATACGGTTGGTTGGTCCGCTACAACAAGAAGACCGGCGAGAAGATCGGCATCAAACCCCGCGTGGGAAAGAAGGACTCGGCTCAGCGATGGAACTGGGATTCACCGCTCCTGATCAGCCCCCACGACCACAAAAGGCTCTATTTCGCCTCCAACAAGATCTGGCGTAGCGACGATCGCGGCGATTCCTGGAAAGCGATATCGCCTGATCTTTCTCGGGATATCGATCGAAATGAGCTGAAGGTCATGGGCCGGATCTGGGGTGTGGATGCGGTCGAGAAGAACCAGTCCACCTCCATATATGGAACGGTCACGGCGATCGCTGAGTCGCCCTTAAAAGCGGGGCTCCTCTATGCAGGTACGGACGATGGTGCTGTGCGTGTGTCGGAAGATGGAGGTGACAACTGGCGCGGAAAGGTGGAATTCCCTGGTGTTCCGGGTATGAGCTATGTGGATGGCATCCAGGCGTCCCATCACGACACGGGTACGGTCTATGTGGCCTTCAACAACCACAAGAGCGGTGACTTCAAGCCTTATATCCTGAAGAGTACGGACCGCGGAAGGAATTGGAGGATGATCTCGGATGACCTTCCCGACGAAGGGGCTGTTTACTCCATCCTCGAGGACCCTGTCGACCCTGAATTGCTCTTCGCCGGGACCGAATACGGCGTCTATTTCAGTAAGGACGGAGGTTCCCATTGGACGAAGCTGAAGAACGGCGTTCCGACCATCAACGTTCGGGACATGGAGATCCAGGAACGTGAGAACGATCTCGTGCTAGGGACTTTTGGAAGAGGGTTCTACGTCCTCGACGATATCTCGCCATTGCGGGAAATGGATAAGAAAGTCCTCGACAAGGAAGCACATTTGTTCTCCGTGGGTGACGCCTTCCTCTTTCACGAGCGCGATCCATACGGATATAGCGGAAAGGGATTTCAAGGAGCAAGCTTTTTTGCGGCTGAAAATCCGCCTCTTGGGCCCACCTTCACGTATCACTTGAAGGAGGAGCTGTTGACCCCCGCACAAAAACGTCGGAAGCAAGAAAAGGAGCTCCGGAAGGAAGGGAAGGACGTTCGTTATCCCAGCATCGAAACACTTCGAAAGGAGAAGCGGGCATCTAAACCCTTTCTGATCTTCACGATCCGTGATGCTGAGGGAGATGTCGTTCGTCGGTTGAAGCGTTCGCCTCAAAAAGGCGTCCATCGGGTGCATTGGGATATGCGGACGCCTGCGCGGGCTCCCGTTGAACTGAACCGCAAAGAAGCTTCCGTTCCCTGGGCGTCCAGACCGCGGGGTTACTTGGTCTTGCCGGGGGAATACCGAGTGACCCTTTCAAAGTACGAGGACGGGAAAATCGAAAAGCTCGCCGGTCCCCGGAAATTCCGCTTGGAACGGCTTCATCATCCCAAGCTCTCCCTGGGTCAGCGGAGCTCTCTCAAAGCATTTGAGGAAAAGGTGGCTGAATTACGCCGTGCTGTGGATGGTGCGAACCGCTATAAAGGAGACCTCGAGGAACGCGTGGACCATTTAAAAAAGGCGGTTCGCAAAACGCCCCGAGCAACCCTTGGTTTGATGGATACGCTGCGTTCGATCGATCAGGGACTTGCTGATCTCCATATCCGGTTGAACGGGGATCCGGTGAAGGCTGAGCATCGGTTCGAACAAAAGCCGAGCGTTGCGGGGCGGGTCCATAACGTTCTTCGAAACCTTTGGCGCTCGAGTTCAGGGCCGACGGAGACCCAGAAGGATTCTTACCGGCTCGCCGGAGAGGTGTTCAGTACGATCCTCGATGAGCTTCGCAAGCACCGCGACCGGATCCGTGGAGTGGAGGATCGACTGGAAAAAGCGGGTGCTCCGTGGACGCCGGGGCGATTCCCCCAATGGGAAGGTCCCTGAGTTCCCTTTGCGAACGAGCTCGGGATGCGAGCTGTTAAGAGTTCCTAAACGATGGACTGGAGCCTGATCCTCGGTTTTTTAGGGGCGCTGCTTATCGGCCTGACGCTCGGCCTGATCGGGGGAGGCGGTTCGATACTCACCGTGCCCGTCCTCGTCTACCTTCTGGATATGGATCCCGTGAAGGCAACGGGTTATTCCCTTTTCATCGTGGGCTTGACAAGCGCTTTCGGAGCTGCTCGTTACATTTCGATGGGGCTCTGCAAGCTGAAGGCTGGTCTCTATTTTGCCGTTCCTTCCACGCTAGCGGTCTTCCTGACCCGGCGCTACCTTCTTCCCGCTCTCCCTGATCCGATCCTGGAGCTCGGAGGCGTTGAAGTGAGCAAAGGGATCTTCCTCATGAGCCTTTTCGCCCTTCTGATGCTCGGTACTTCCTGGAACATGATCCGAGGGATGGGCGGTGAGCCGGTCTCAAAGCAGCCTTCGAAGCAGTCGCTTTTGGACCGCTTCCTCATTGTGCTGGGAGGGGTTCTGGTAGGGGTGTTAGCCGGACTTGTGGGAGCTGGAGGTGGATTTCTCATCGTTCCGGCCCTTATCCTTATCACGCCTCTCAACATGAAAGAAGCGGTCGGGACTTCGCTCTTCGTGATCGCGGTCCAGAGCCTGGTCGGTTTTTTGGGTGAGCTCGGCAACGAGACGGTTCCGATCGAGTTCGGGTTTTTGCTGCTCTTTTCCGGGGTCGCTGTGGTAGGAGCTTTGCTCGGGGTCTATGCTTCGCGCTTTATCAGGAGCGCACGTCTGAAGCCCGTTTTCGGGGTCTTTGTCCTCCTGATGGCCATCGGGATCCTCCTGGCTGAATGGGTCGGGCTACCAGGGATCTGAGACGGGATTTTTCCCATATCCCCGCCATTCGTAGTATTTACGGATAAAGAAATACTTGGTTCGGGTCTTTCCGTTCTTTATATTCCGGATGATGCGCCCTTTTCGGTTCTCTTTGCGGGAGCTACTGTTGTTGAAATGGGGAAAAGGCTCCTCAGGCACTTCTTGCCCCAGGAAGGCGCAAAGGCGTTCCCATCCGTCCCCTTTGGTGAAGTCCAATTCCAGGAGGTCTTCAGGGCGATCCTTGAAATATTCCCGCACGGCCTCGTTGTGCTGCTGGTAAACGTTGAGGGTGT
>CAZIDL010000040.1:0-23042 GCA_964537825.1 uncultured Weeksellaceae bacterium | reverse complement strand
GGGAACAGTTATCAAGGAAGTTCGCAATTCACCGGGCTGTCGGATAGCATCTACGATGTTGCGGTCAAAGGGGATAAAGGATGTACCGTTCATGATACCGTGCATATCACTGCTCCTGATAAGCCTGTCATCGACAGCGTTAGCGTTAAGGACCTTTCTTGTAACGGTGCTGGGGATGGAGAGGCCACCGTTCATGCCACCAACGCTAGCTCTTACAAGATCGATGGAGGTTCCTATCAGGGAAGCAACAGCTTCACCGGATTGAGCGCTGGTTCTCACAAAGCGAAAGTGAAGAGCAGTTCCGGATGTCTCGATTCCACGCAATTCTCGATCAGTGAGCCATCGCCGCTCGCGATCGATAGCGTGGATGCCGACACCTCTTATTGTGGAAGTTCCTCTGGCGCATTGACCATATATGCCAGCGGAGGGAGTGGTGCTTATGTGTACAGCAAGGACAATGGAGGCAATTTCCAGGGCTCCAATAGTTTCTCCGGACTGTCCACGGGCAACTACGACCTTGTGGTCAAGGATGACAGTGGCTGTACCGCTTCAGTGACCGAGGATGTTCCCGGTTCCAGTTCCTTGCAGGTCTCCATGACCACCAAGGACGATAGTTGCAACAACAATATCGGATATGCGATCGCTAATGTGAGTGGAGGAACGCCTCCTTATACCTACGATTGGTCGGTGAGCGGAAGTGGAGATTCCATCGGAGGGCTCGGTCAGGACACTTACTATGTCGTTGTGACCGACCCGAACGGGTGCAAGGATTCCGTCAACTTCTCCATCTACAACAATGGAAGCGTGAATGCGTCTGTAACGCCTCAGCAAACGACGATCTGTGAAGGGGATACGGTCACGCTGAACGCTTCCGGCGGTACCAGTTATACCTGGACGGATCAGAGCGGTACTGTGCTCAGCAACGGTTCCAGCGTCGCTGTTTACCCGAACAGTACCACCGAGTACTATGCTGAGGTCAGTAAAAGCGGTTGCAGCGAAACGGATACCTCGCTCGTGAACGTTAACCCGATCCCGACGACACAGGTGGATCCCAAGGATACGAGCATCTGCGAAGGGGATTCGGTGACGCTCACGGCCAGTGGTGGTCAATCCTACGATTGGAACATCGGCGACACGACGGCCTCTATAACGGTGGCTCCGACGAACACCACCACGTATAGCGTGATCGCATCCAACGGGAGTTGCCAGGGGAATCTCGTGAGCACCGACGTAACGGTGGATCAAGATGCCAAGGCGGTCGCTAATGCGAATGATACCGTGGTTGCTTTGATCAACGGCGCTACGGTCTATTTCGATAAAGGAGGTTCCGTCGGCACTTCCTTTCACTGGGACTTCGGGGACGGTGCGACCGCGAACACGACCGACACCTCTCATTCATACGGAGCCACTGGGACCTATACGGTGGTCCTTACCGCTACCATCAATAATTGTGTGGACAAGGATACGATCACGATCCATGTGAACGAGCGTGAGACCTCGATCCGCAATGTCGGATCGCGTTCACCCTCCGTAGAGGTCTATCCGAACCCCACGCAAGGACGTTTCGATGTAGAGGCCGATCTGCCTGAGAAAGAGGACCTTCGTATCCAGATCCTCAATAATGTGGGGAAAGTTATTCGGGAGAAGGAGTTCACCTCCGTTCGTGAATTCCGCGAAGGGTTCGACCTGAGCGATCGTTCCACAGGTATTTATTACATCCGGGTCGAGGGAGACCACGGAAGGAGCGTTCATAAGGTTAGTGTGATCCGATAGGGGAGCCAACACCAACTCCGATCTTCAATTCCAACGCCAACTCTCCTTCCGTTCTTCGGGAGGGGAGTTGGTGTTCAGATCTCTTCCCGTAGGGATGTTTTCCTACCTTTGAGCCTTCAATTCAAAACACTTATTAAAGGATCGATGAAAAGTCAAAGCGTTATGGAAAGGGACCAGGTGGTCTTCGACCTGATCGAAGAAGAAAGGGATCGCCAAACGAAAGGGATCGAACTGATCGCTTCTGAGAATTTCGCTAGCCCCCAGACCATCGAGGCGATGGGGTCCGTATTGACCAACAAGTACGCAGAGGGACTACCTGGCAAACGCTATTACGGAGGTTGTGAAGTGGTCGATAAAGTGGAGCAGCTCGCGATCGATCGAGCCAAGGAGCTTTTCGGTGCAGAATGGGCCAACGTTCAGCCTCATTCGGGTGCTCAAGCCAATTCCGCCGTAATGCTCGCCTGCCTTAAGCCCGGCGATAAGATCCTCGGGTTCGACCTGGCCCATGGGGGTCATTTGACCCACGGATCTCCGGTCAATTTCTCGGGAAAGCTATACGATCCGGTCTTTTATGGGGTCGGTAAGGAGAGCGGGACCATCGATTACGACGAGCTCGCTGCTACAGCTGAGAAGGAATCCCCCAAGATGATCATCTGTGGCGCTTCTGCTTATCCGCGGGATTGGGATTATAAAAAGCTCCGGGAGGTCGCTGATAAAGTCGGGGCCATTCTTCTTGGTGATATCTCCCATACCGCTGGACTCATTGCAAAAGGCCTTCTGAACGATCCCATCCCGCATTGTCACATCGTTACCACCACCACGCACAAGACCCTTCGAGGTCCCAGGGGCGGCTTGATCATGATGGGGGACCGGGAAATGGAGAATCCCTGGGGTATCACTACGAAGAAAGGAACGGTCAGAAAACTCTTCTCCCTCTTGGATAGTGCTGTTTTCCCCGGATCGCAGGGAGGACCGCTCGAGCATGTGATCGCAGCTAAAGCCGTAGCCTTCGGGGAAGCCCTCAAAGATGAGTTCCGTGCTTACGGGGAGCAGGTGATCAGCAATGCCAGGACCATGGCCGAAGCTTTTGAGGAAAAGGGGTACAAGGTAAGTTCAGGAGGAACGGACAATCACAGCATGCTGATCGATCTTCGCCCCAAAGGATTGACCGGGAAGGATGCTGAAGATGCTCTCGTGAAGGCTGATATCACCTGCAACAAGAACATGGTCCCCTTCGATGATCAACCGCCTATGGTCACATCAGGTATCCGGATCGGGACCCCTGCTATTACCACCCGAGGCTTGAAAGAGGATGAGATCCGCAAGGTCGTGGACCTTATAGATGAGGTGCTCATGAACAAAGAAGATGAAGGGAAGATCGCTGAGGTGAAAGAGAAGGTGAACGGCATGATGGAGCGCTATCCCCTCTTTGCTTATTGAGCCGGAATTTTAAAAAAGCAAGCTCATGTCCGGACTATTAGACGGAAAGGTCGCACTCATCACCGGCGCATCCCGTGGGATCGGAAAGGCCGTGGCCACACGCTATGCGCAAGAAGGGGCGCAGGTAGCCTTCACCTATCGCTCCTCCAAAGAGAAGGCGGAAGTGCTGGAGAACGAATTGATAAAAGAGGGCATCGAGGCGAAAGGATATGCCTCCGATGCGGCTAGTTTTCAGGATGCTGAGAAATTGGTGGAGAACGTGATCGCGGACATGGGGCGTATCGATGTTGTGGTGAACAATGCCGGTATCACCCGGGATAACCTCCTCCTAAGGATCAGCGAAGAGGATTGGGATGCCGTGATCGACACCAATCTGAAGTCCGTCTTCAACGTAACGAAGGCTGTACAGAAGTCCCTGATCAAACAAAGGGGAGGCTCGATCGTCAATATGAGCTCTGTCGTAGGCGTGCAAGGCAATGCCGGACAGAGCAATTATGCGGCCTCAAAGGCCGGTATCCTCGGTTTCACAAGATCCGTGGCATTGGAACTGGGATCGCGGGGGGTCCGCTGCAATGCCATCGCTCCTGGCTTCATCGAGACCGAGATGACGGAGGATCTGGACGAAGAAACGCTCAAGAAATGGCGGGAGACCATTCCTTTGAAACGAGGTGGACGTCCGGAGGATGTTGCCGAACTTGCAGTCTTTCTGGGGTCTGACAGGAGTTCCTATATCACTGGCCAGACGCTCCACGTCTGCGGAGGAATGCTCCCTAGCTAATAGGTCGCCGACCGTGCCCGGCGCGTTCTTTTGGATATTATTACCACATATCCGGCTTGGTTCACGGTCTTCTGTGTTCTTTTAGGAGGGGCTTACGCTTTCCTGCTCTATCGTTTCGATCCGCGTACGAAGGACTTTCCTTCCTGGGTGAGGCGCTCACTGGCGATCCTTCGCTTTCTGCTCATCTTCATCATCGCTTTCCTTCTTCTGCGACCGCTTATCCGTACGCAACGCACCGAAGTAGAGGAACCCATCATTGCGGTGCTACAGGATGTCTCCGCTTCCGTTCCCCTGGGAAAGGACTCGGCTTTCTATAAGACCGAATATCCTGAAAAGCTAGAGGCCTTGAACAAAAGGCTTTCTGAATCTTATAAACTCCGACGCTTCTCGTTCGGGAGTAGCTTGCGGGATTCCATTCCAGAGGGGTATCCGGCCAAGCAGACCGATCTGGCACGGGCACTGGAAGGGATCCGTGAGCGATTCCGCGACCGGAACCTTGGGGCTGTTATCCTGGCTACGGACGGGATCTACAATACTGGCGCCGACCCGCGTTATCTCGCCGATGGGATCGATGCCCCGATCCATTCGATCGCTCTCGGGGATACGACGGTCCGAAAGGACCTGATCTTGAAAGAATTGCTTCACAATCGCTATGCTTATCAGGGCAATCGGTTCCCCATAGAGGCAGTAGTTCGAGCTCAAAAAGCAAAGGGGACGAATAGCGTGGTGACGATCGAGCACGATGGGGAGGAGCTTTACAGAAAAGAGGTCGAATTCGACCGGGATCCGGACATGAAGTTGATCAAAACCACATTGGAGGCTGATTCTGCAGGCCTTCAACGATATGTGGTCCGAATAAGTCCGGTCGATGGGGAGGTGAGTAAGCGGAACAACGTGAAGGAACTCTTCATCGAAGTGCTCGAGAGCAAACGAAAGGTCCTTACCCTCGCTCATGCTCCGCATCCCGATATTAGAGCTCTTAAATGGGCCATCGAGCAGAAGAACAGCTACAAAGTGAGCACCAAGCTGGCCGAAAGTGGCGATGTGAAACTCGATGGAACGGACCTTTTGGTCCTTCATCAGCTTCCATCGGAAGAGCACGGCATATCCACCCTTCTCGAGACCGCGAAAGAGCAAAAGATCCCTGTGCTCTTCGTTTTCGGGAGTGCTACCTCTTATTCGGAACTGAACCCTTTCTTACCGGGTCTGAGCATCAAAGGGCAAAGCGAGCGTACGGATGAAGCCGAACCCGTGTACGATGATAACTTTGGGCTATTCGATATTGGTGAGGCCGGGAAAAAGGCTTCAGAATGGCCTCCCCTTAACGTTCCCTTCGGGGACTGGAAAATTGGAAAAGGACTCGATCCCCTTTTTCGAAAAAAGGTCGGTCAAGTGAGTACCAAAGAACCCCTTTGGGCTTTTGGAAAAAAGGGGGGACAAAAAGTAGGCATGATAACGGGAGAGGGGATCTGGCGTTGGCGTTTGCACGACATGGCCGGGAATGGGAACACGAAGGCTTTTGATCGGCTCCTGGAGAAGACGGTCCAATACCTTTCGGTCCGCGAGGACAAGAGCCGCTTCCGGGTGGAAGGAGAAAAGGAGTATCGGGAGAACGAGCCGATCCTCTTCACCGCGGAACTCTACGATCGGAGTTATGAGCTGATCAATGAGCCAGAAGTCCGAATGACGGTCCGCAACGAGGAAGGTAAAGCTTATCCCTTCGCTTTCTCGAAGACCAGTGACTCCTACCGTTTGAATGCCGGAAGCTTACCGGTCGGAGAGTACAGTTATAAGGCAAAGGCGGGTCTGGAAGGAGATACCTTGATCGAGAGGGGGCGCTTTACGGTCACCCCGGTCCGGATCGAACGTTCCCGGACCGTCGCTGATCATGGATTGCTCTACGATCTGGCCAGGAAGACGGGTGGAAGGGTCTTTTATCCGGAAGCGATCGGGGCCATTCCGGACAGCATCAAAAACTCCAAGACCATCAAGCCCTTGCGTTATACCCAGGAACGGATGACCGACCTGATCGTCTGGAAATGGTTGTTCTTGCCGCTTCTGCTTTTGATGAGCATCGAATGGATCCTCAGGAAGCGGATGGGTGCTTATTGATGGGGGAGATCGGCTTCTGCTAAGGGGAAAATAGAAGTTCCCGTTAAACAAGCTTGAAGAGCCATTATCTTCTTTTCCTTTGTGGACCCATGAGCCCTGACACCCTTTTTTGGATCTTGATCGTCATCATTCTTGGTCATACGCTCTTCGAGCGTTGGCTCGATCACTTGGACGACAAGTATTGGAGCGATGAAGTTCCCAGGGGACTACGGGCTTATTTCGATGCGGAAAGGATGGAGCGTTCCCTGAATTACCATCGGGATAAAAAGCGGCTTCAGGCCCTCTCATCGAGCCTTTCAGCCCTTTCCCTGCTCTTATTGCTTTTCTTCGGTGCTTTTGCCTGGCTCGATCAGCAGGTCGCTGCATGGTCCACGCATCCTATTCTTCGCCCGATCCTCTTTTTCGCGGTCCTTATGGGAGCCTCCGAACTTCTGAGCCTTCCTTTTTCCCTCTATGACACTTTTGTGATCGAGGAGCGCTACGGATTCAACAAGAACACTCCTGGGACATTTGTGGCCGATCGCATCAAAGGCTGGGTGCTCGGAGCGATACTCGGGGGCGGGGTATTCGCCCTTGTCATTCAGGTCTATCGTTGGACGGGAAACGATTTCTGGCTCTATGCATGGGTCCTGCTCGGTGCTTTCACCCTTTTCATGGCCGTCTTCTACACCCGCTTGATCCTCCCATTGTTCAACAAGATGGAACCGATGGAGGAAGGGGAGTTGCGGAAAGCGATCCGTTCTTTTTGCGAGAGAGTGCATTTCCCTCTTTCGGATCTTTACGTGATGGACGGATCGAAGCGTTCCAGCAAAGCGAACGCATTCTTTAGTGGACTCGGTAACAAAAAGCGGATCGTGCTCTTCGACACCCTGATCGAAAAGCATAGCGTGCGGGAAGTGGTGGCTGTTCTTGCCCATGAGATCGGTCATTTCAAAAAGAAGCATACGCGTAGTTCTGTGATCGCATCGCTCCTTCAAATGGGGGTCATGCTCTATCTTTTTTCCTGGGCCGTTGAAGCCCCGGCTCTTTCCCGTGCATTGGGGGTAGAAGAGGCAAGGTTCCATATCGGTCTGTTGGGCTTTTCCATTCTCTACTCCCCTCTATCGACGCTTCTGGGCATCGGGATGAATTACATGTCGCGGAAGAACGAATACGAGGCGGATCGCTATGCCCGGGAACAATACGATGGGGAAGCTTTGGCCATAGCGCTCAAAAAGCTCTCTTCAGATCATTTGGCGGATCTTTATCCCCATCCCTACGTGGTCTTCGTTCACTATTCCCATCCTCCGATATTGGAACGTTTAAAAGCTTTGGGGGACCCGGAATTACAAAAGGGGAAAGAATGACCGTGTGGCTGAAACGGGGCGTATGGATCTTCGGAACCCTCCTCTTGATCCTCCTTTTGCTCTATTCTTTCCGCACCAGTATCCTTCGTGGGATGGGCAACTATCTGATCGCAGAGGATCCTCCGACCAAGGCCGAACTGGTGTTCGTGCTCGGAGGGAATTCTTATGATAGGGGACGGAAGGCGGCTGCCCTCTATAAGGAGAAAAAGGCCGAGCGTATCGTTTGCCTCGGCGCCAATGTGCCGAGCGTTCTTCAGGCTTTGGGGATCGATAGCAGCGAGGGGCATATCTCTGCCAGCATCGCTGACCAAAGGGGCGTTCCTGAAGAAGCGATCCGCGTTTTGGAAAAGGGCACCAGCACGATGGGGGAAGCGATCGCGTCCCTCCGTTATTGTCGGAAGAACGGGATCGATTCAGCGATCGTGTTAAGCGATAAATTCCATCTGCGCCGCGTCCGTTATGTGTTCGAGCCGTTGTTCAAGGATAGCGACACCGAGCTGCACTACCGAGGAACACCCAGTTCGCTCTACGATGAGTCTCATTGGTGGCGATCGGAAGCGGGAATGATCATGGTCAACAACGAGTACATGAAATTGCTCTATTATAGGTTTTTTAAAAAACCCCCCAGCGAACTCAAAAAGAAGGAGTAAGACGTTCTCTCCGTCATCCTTTACCTTTCAGGACAAAGCGAAACGATAGGAATGGAATACGAACGGATCCAGGAGAGTGTAGAGCATCTTCGATTACAGGGGGTCAGTGCTCCTGAAACGGGCATCGTCCTAGGGACAGGCCTTGGTAAGATGGCCGAACATATCGAAGTGGAACAGGAGATCCCCTATACGGAGATCCCGCATTTTCCCGAAGCGACCGTGGAATTCCATGCGGGTAAGTTGATCTACGGAGACCTGGACGGGCGGAAGGTGATCGCGATGAAGGGGCGTTTCCATTATTACGAGGGATATAGCATGCAGCAGGTGGTATTCCCCATCCGGGTCATGAAGCTCCTCGGGATCCGGGAGCTCTTGATATCGAATGCCGGGGGGACGATGAACCTCGAGATGAAAAAGGGGCAGTTGATGTTGATCACGGATCACATCAACCTTCTTCCGGATAACCCGTTGATCGGCCCCAATATCGAGGAGCTCGGTTCCCGCTTCGTCGACATGAGCCAACCCTATGACCCGTTGATGAACGATAGCTTGCGAAAATGTGCACATCAGGAAGGGGTGGTCCTCAACGAGGGTGTTTATGTATCCCTTGCCGGGCCGATGTTGGAGACGGCTGCTGAATACCGCTATTTACGGACCATCGGGGCAGATGTCGTAGGGATGTCGACCGTCCCTGAAGTGATCGCTTGCCGCCACATGGGACTTCCTTGTTCTGCGATAACCGTGATCACGGACGAATGCGATCCGGATGACCTGCGGCCGATCGATATCGATGAAGTGATCGAACTTGCCGGAAAAGCAGAGGATGATCTTATTCGGCTCTACAGAGGGCTTATCACGGAGATGGCAAGGAATGCGAGAGCTGAGGCCTGAAGGATCTAAGGGATCTTAACGATCAGAAGGTCCACGATCTCGCGATAAGTCCGCATATTCGCCCCCTCTAAAAAACATTACGATATGAACGAGCTCAAGCGATCCATACGGAAAAGTGCCCTAATGGGCTTTTCGGCCCTCTTCTTTTTTGCATGCGGCTCCAGCGG
Source organism: uncultured Weeksellaceae bacterium (assembly GCA_964537825.1). Lineage (GTDB taxonomy): Bacteria > Bacteroidota > Bacteroidia > Flavobacteriales_D > CAYVSK01 > CAZIDL01. The sequence continues at coordinate 13,885 of CAZIDL010000040.1, read as the reverse complement.
AGGTGATAATTCCTCGGAGCAAGGGGAACAGGGAAAAGCTCCTACCAAAGGTGGGCAGCGTATGCAGGAAGGAGGATCTGCAAGGAAAGGCGGACAAAGAGGACAAGGTGGACGACCTGGTGGTGCTTCGATGAAGCAACTGGACGTTAGCGATAAGGAGCTGAAGACTTTCTACGAACTCAGCCAGGAGGTCATGCCGATTCAGCGTGAATTCCAAAAGGATCAGCAGCAAAAGGTGAAGGAATCGGAGATGAGCATGAAACGATACCGCCAGATCCTCATGGCCCAGCGCCAAAAAAAGGACCCTGGCATGAGTAAGAAGGAAAAAGGACAGATCCAGGAGATCCAAAAGGAGCAACGCAAAATGCTCCAAAAGATGCGGAAGAAGGTCCGTAAGATCGTCGAGTCAAAGGAGGGGATGGACTGGAAGCGCTTCAATACCATCGCAAAAGGGATCAACAAAGATCCGAAATTGAAGAAACGCTTCGAGAAGCTACGCAAGAAGGGAGCAGCTGACTCTGCTGCTGCCCGCTGAGCCTGTACGGAACAGGACTTTTGGAGTGCTGCTCCTGAAATAGGGTGAGGGAGCTTCGTCTTCCGCTAGGCGATCCTACTTAGTTATCCCCTCCTTCCTTTCGTACAAAAGGGGGTTTTTTTTCAGAACGGTGATCCCGGGGAGAACCGGGGGCTCTCATAGGAGGAACTTCGAATCGAAGTTGAACCTCAAGAACCTACTCCTATGAGAACGCTATTCGCCTCTGTAATGATCCTTTTTACCTGTAGCCTGTCCCTTCAGGCTCAGCAGGAGCAAGAGAAAATAGGCCCGGAAAAGACCTTTTCACTACGTGTTGACCGCCAAAGCACCGGTAGCGGTCATTTGAACTTCACCACCATCGGTGCCTCTTACAAGATCGGACGTAGTTCACTTTATGCTGGAGCGCTTCTAGAGGACCGGAACAAAAGTTTCCAGGGGGTGAAAGGGAATTACCGTTTTTACCCGATCGCTTTCGGTCAATCGATCCGTCCGTATCTGCAATACCAGTTCATCGGACGTTGGGGATCGAGGCTTACCGATGATATGGAACGTTTGGTCCATCGAGAAGGCTGGGATGGAGCACGTAGCGAACGCTATCGGACCTTTGAGCATTACATCGGTTTCGGGGCGGACCTCCCCTTGATCGCTGGTGCCTCTGCCGATATCGGGATCGGACTGGGCCTTTATCATAGCCGGATGACCTCTTCTTTCGACGAGCGGATCGAAGATCCCCAACGTTTTCGGAGCGATCTCGATGCTTCGCTCTCCCTGAACGCGGGGTTAGGGTATGCGTTCTAGTTGAGCACATGGTCCGGGTATCATCCAGACTCCCTATATTCGGTTTCTATCCCTCCCAAAACGATGAGGCTCGACCTATCCGATAAGATCGTCCTTCTGACCGGTGCATCTGGGGGCATCGGTCAGGCCATTTTCACGCATCTGGCGAGTGCCGGTGCTGTAGTTGCTCTTCATTATTTCAGGAACAATAAGAAGGTCGAGGAGCTTGCTTACCGGGAGAACAACGGTTCCGTTCCTTTTCAGGCCGATCTTGAAGATGAAGTGCAGGTGGAGGCTTTGTTCGCAAGGGTTTTGGAGCATTACGGAAAAGTGGACGTCCTGATCAATAATGCAGGGGTCTTCATTCCCTCCTCCATCGATCGAGCCGATGAATGGTTTAGGGACTGGCAACGCACATTGGCCATTAACCTGACCGCACCAGGTATCCTCTGCCGGGAGGCTATTCGGCATTTCAGAGAGCAGAATGAAGGGAGGGTCATCAATATCGCCTCGCGAGCTGCTTGGCGAGGGGATACCCCTGAGCATTTGGATTATGCGGCTTCAAAGGGAGGCTTGATCGCAATGACCAAATCGATAGCTCGGGGTTGGGGGCGTGATGGAATCAAAGCCTTCAGCGTAGCCCCTGGTTTTGTGCGGACCCCTATGGCTGAGGAGGAGATCCGTGATAATGAACGAGAATTAAAGGAACAGTTAGCTTTGAGCGAGCTCACCGTTCCAGCGGATATTGCTCCGACCATCCTTTATTTGGCAAGTGGAACGATGGACCACGCGACCGGTTCTACGATCGATATCAACGGCGGTAGCTATGTCCGCTGATCTTTGATGCCCTTTACCTTACGAGGACCTTTTTCGTGATCCGCTCCCGGGAATTCTGCAGGTTCACGAAATAAATGCCCGCTTCGGGGACTTTCCCGATCGCACGTTGTCCACTTCCGTTGAACCTGACCTCCTGAATGGGGGTTATCTGTTTTCCACGGGCATCGTGCACACTCACGCGGAACCGTTTTCCGGCGGGCACTCCAACAACCTGGATCTTCTTCTTTTCCGAACGAACGCTTATAGCTTCAGAAGCGGGCTCGTGCAGTTGGACCGATACCGGATCGTCCGAAAATTCAAGGAAAAAACGGGAACTTCCGCTATCGCTGCTGCTGAGCATGACCTGTGCCATCCCTTTTGAGAGCTCATGCCTGTTCCCGTTGGCACTATCGATCAGGACCACTTTTTCGTAAGGTAGGGCTTCAGGGACCTCGGCCTTGAACGTGTAAGTTCCTTGTTCCTTCGGAACGACCTTCAAAGGGACGAGCGTCCGTTCATTTTCAGTTCCCAGGAACCTGGATCGGACGGGGCCTTCGTTCTTTGAGCGCGTATGAAGATCGGGTGAACCCTTTACGGGTGTAGCTTTATGGGGAACCGGTTCGAACTTGCTGCTGTCCCCCTTGAAGTGCAGTACGATGCCCGATGAGAGGCCATTGGATGCATCGGTCAGACGAAGGGTGAAAAAGTCGGGCTTCCCGTTCTTCGAAAAGCTTGCTGCGTTATTGGTCTTGTGGGATTGCTTGAAGGTGATGGACGCGTTGCTTCCGGTCCCTTTAACCCAGAATCCTTGCGAAGAAGCGATGACGTTCCCCACGTCGGGATGGCTCGAGTTGCCCGTGTTCTTGTTGTAGAATTCGTAACTACCGGTGGCGGCAGCTACATAATAGGAGGGGTCCAAGTTGTTCGTTCCGAGCTGGTCGAATTTGACCGGGGAAGCGAAGGGGTTGGCCACGAGCGACCAGCCGTTATCGTTGACGTCGATCGTGTAGCTTCCTGGTTTCCGGATCCGTCCTTTGACCGTCACGGTCGTATCGGAGTTCATCGTATTGATCCCTCCGTCATCCCCGATAAAGAGCTCGTAGCCCCTTCCGTTCTCCAGCGGGGTGGAAGTGGAAGTGACGTCGACGAGCGATCCGGTACTATCAGAACGCTTGACGGACCAAAAACAGCTGCCGCTCCATGAACAGCCATCATCGAACCCACCGGTCGTCTTTCCGGAAAGGTAGATGTCATCGTCCCATTCTGCTAGGGTGACGCTGTCCCGATTGGGAGCTGCCATATCGATCCATCCTGCGTTTCCGGACTGGAGGTGACGTTGCACTGCGACTTGGCCTTTGATCTCGGATCCGGTGGGGATAGGCGCTATGCGGGCGGTCCCGCTGGAATCCGAAAGCAAAGTGATCTTTTTCTCGGCGATATTGAGGGTTCCGCTTGCTACCTTAAGTTCGTCCTTGATCTGAAGGACCCCTGAATCGAGGCTCACTTCACTGGGAACGTCGACGAGGAGCTTGTCCACCTTGAGGTCACGGTTCGCATAGATATGGCGAACATCGGTCGTGCTTCCGTTGAATTCGATCGCTCCGCCCGATGGGATGTACTGGCCTTTGTTGATCAGGTCGCTTTTGATGGTAATGGTGTCCCCGTTATCGTTAAGGCTGTCTTTAATGACGAGGTTCTTGGTGGAGATCGGTTGGGTCAAGTACATCGAGTCCTCTACGATGGCAGTAAGGGTATCATTGGGAACCCCATTGTCCCAATTATTGGGGTCGCTACAATCCCCTGGTGCTGTGCTCCGCGTCACATCGGATCCTGCTGGGACCGTCGAGAAAGAACCGCTCGAGCTTCCATCGTTGTTGCAGGGGCTCTTATCGTCCACCTTGTAGTCATCGAAATCCCAATACCCGATAAGACCGGTCGTGTCATAGCTCGAACTGGTCACGCTCTCCGGATCATTCATGATGCTGTCGATCTCTTGCTGGGAAAGAGCTCGGTCCCATATCGAAATTTCGTCCATTGATCCATCGAAGAAGCGATGGTTGTTCGCTGCGTTCGGCCAGCGCCCCATGTTCAGTTTGGATTTGCTGGAAACGTTGAGGTTCCCGGTCTTCGTCATCTGGCCTTCCTGAACCCCGTCCACGTAGATCCGCATTTCCGATCCGTCATAGACCTGGGCCACATGGTACCATTGACCTTCCTGGGGGTTGGTGTTGGAAAAGATGTAATCCCTTCCGTTCGTCGTCTGGACGGCGAATTCGAAGCGGTCGTTCTTGTTGTTGTGTTGACACCAAAAGGTACCGTTGTCCCCATTGCCGGTCGAGTCGGCATAGGTGAGACGATTGGCCCAATTCCCCACGTTAGAAGCGTCCTTGTCATCCCACTTCACCCACATGGTTACACTAAGCTTGTCGTCCGTCTGGAGGTCTGAATAACAATTGGAGCTGTCGGTCGACCCCAGGTCTACATAACTTTCCGTAGGGGCATCGAACCATGCCACTCCTCCACTCTGAGCGATCACTATGGGCCCTGAAAAGAGTGACAGCAGGACCAATGCGAGGGTCTTATTGCATTTCATACACCTTCAGAATAGGAATTACGCTTAACAATTTACGTTTTTTCACCTAATTCATCACTATCGCCCGGTTCTTTCACCTAAGAATCTTGTTTTCCCAAAGCCTTATAAAGGCTTTTCCCGGGTCTTAGATGAAAAAGGTCCGGATGGTGATAGCCGGGGGATCGGGAAGGGTCTTAAACTCTAAGGAAAGAGCAGAAAAAAGGAGTGTTTAAAATGCCGCCCTCAGGTCGTTCCCTCTTCGCTACTTTTATCGATCGCTATGGTCCGAAAGGCTTTCATCTTACCATCCCTTTTCTTTTTATGTTCTTTGCAGCTTCAGGCGCAGGTCCAACGGGAGGGATGGGTGTCGTTGAATAAAGGGGATACCCTGAGCGGCACCTTTCGTCACAAAGCGGAGCGCATCTTCAATGGGGTGGCGTATCGTTCGGATGGAGGAGCTTGGGTGGATCTGCCGACTGATTCGGTCGAACGAGCAGAACTGGATGGCACGTTTTATCGTAGCATTTTCATATCTGAGGATAAAGCTGGTGTGGCTCAGCATTCATTGGTAAATAGGGTTGAAAAGGGACGCATGAGCATGTTCCGAGGGCGTTATGCTTCCAGATCCTGTTCTTGTCAGGATCTGCCGAGCGTTCGCAAAGGGGTGTTCCTGTTGAAGGAAGAAGAGGGGGAACTTCACCTTGTCCGGAAGAACAAATGGTTGGACCGCATCAAGAATGCCGATGCGGCAGCGAGTGCCTTCCTGCCTTTTGATACGATCGCAGCTGATGTGAAAGAGCGGAAATATGCTTTTTCAGAGATCGGAAAGGCTGTGAAGCGGTATAACGAACGGTCGAAAGAGCTTACCCGATCTCGCCCATGAAAGAGCGTTTCCTCGAACTGTTCAACTACAATCGTTCGATGAACGAAGAGATCCTTCGGGTCCTGACCAGGCCTGAGTTGGTCGGACAGGAGGATCTGCACGAATTGATGAGCCATGTGTTGAACCTTCATGGTCTATGGTTGGCCCGTATCGAGGGGAAGCAGCCGCCTTTTCGTCCTTGGGGTACCCATAGCCCCGGGGATATGGACCAGATCGATCATGATCATCTCGAATGGACCCATAAGGTGCTCGATAAGAACGAGATCGACCGACCCATCAGCTACCGCGACGAGATCGGAAAGACCCATTACGATCGCCTGCCTGACATCCTTTTCCATATCATCGGGCACGGCATACACCATCGGGCTCAGATCATCATGCTTCTAAGGCGCTATGGTTACGAGCCTCCTGAGCTGGATTATCTGGTCTGGTCCCGTGAAGGCTGACCTGAATTTCGCAGGAAGCGCTCCCTTCCCTTTGCGTATTTGAGGAAGTTGTAATAGCTACTGATCACACAGATCACGAATCCGTAATACCCGTCCCTGAACCCTCCCTGTAAGAAGTACTTCTTAAAAAAGGTGAAGCTGGGGTTCGCGATCAGGTGAACAAGGAGGTTCGGCCGCTTCCCCCGATCGAGGAGCTCTTCTGCAACGATCCCCGAGAACTTGTTGGCCGTTTCCACGTGGGAACTGATGCTGGGAAAGGAATAGTGGAGCAGATCACCGTTAAGGTCCCCGATTTTACTTCCTTTTTCCATGATCACCCGATCGTGGGGGTTCATTCCACCCCATTTTCCTTTGCGTCGGTCCCAAAGACGGAGTTTCCGGTCAGGATACCATCCGCAATGCCGGATCCATTTTCCGCAGTAGTTGGTGAGGCGGGGAAAAGTGTATCCATCTTTCTCGACGCCCTCTTTGACCTTGAGCAAAGCTTTGGCTGCTTCCTCGCTCAACACCTCATCAGCATCGAGTGAGAGGACCATATCGAAGCGGGCTTGCTCCATCGCATGGTTCTTTTGCTGGATATGGCTCTCGAATGGGTGTTCGATGACCTCAGCTCCCGCTTCCTGAGCGATCGATACGGTCCGGTCCGTCGATCCCGAGTCCACGACCAGGATCTGTTCGACCAGATCCCGGAGGGGGGCTAAACAGCGACCGATATTGGCCTCTTCGTTGTAAGTGATGATGACAGCGGATATCGAGCTCATGGGGTAAGGGGCTGTTCAGCTTTCCTCGAAAAAGTCCGCTTCCCGGATCTTATAGGCCACTGCGCGCTTGCGAGGTACGATGGGTCGGCCGGAATATTTCGCGTGGATCTTGGTGAAGTTCGCACCGTATAAAAGGATGAATGCCGAATAATAGACCCACATCAGGAGGATGACCAGCGATCCCGCAGCTCCATAAGCCGAGGTCATTGAAGTGGTCGATAGGTAAAGGCCCATCAGGTATTTCCCGATCAAAAAGAGCACCGATGTCACGATCGCCCCTATCAACACATCTTTCCATTTTACGATAACGTCAGGCAGGATCTTAAAGATGAACGTGAAGATCAGGGTGATCACCACGGTACTGAGCAGGTAATTGGCAAGGTTGAAGAAATAGTCGAGGTCGAGGATGAACTTCTTTTCAGGGAGGGCGGAGTCGAGGTAATCGTTGATTAGGACGAGGGCGGTGTCAAGCAAGACGCTTGCGGCCATGATAGCACCGAGGAGGATGACCATTAGAAAGGAAATGCCCCGGTCGATGGCAAGCTTGATCAGGCTGCTCTTGTTCGGCTTTTCCATCACCCGCCATATTTGGTTCAAGGAGTGCTGGAGGATGGTGAATACGGTGGTCGCTGAGAAGAGCAGGATCCCGATACCCACGAGGTTGGCGATCGTACTGGGCTCGGCCACCGAAGTGTTCTCGATGATCGCCTGGACACGGTCGGCGGAATCCTGTCCGACAGTATCAGCGATGTTCACATACAGTTCCTCGCGTACGCTCTCCTTTCCGAAGAAGGACCCCGCGATGGAAATGATGATGATCAGGACGGCCGGTAAACTGAAGATCGTGTAGAACGCGATGGCCGCTGCATGGTTCATGGGATCGGCCTCCCAGAAATCCACCACCGAATCCTTGATGATCCGCCAGAGGTCTTTAAGTTTTCGGATGCGGGCCATTCTATCGTCTTGATCAGCGCTTCATGAGCGTTCGTTGTTCAACAATAGGGCAAAAGGGCGGAGATCAGGTATTTCCTCACATAGGACCTTTAGGATCCCAAGCATCGGAATGGCGAGTATCATCCCGACCACTCCCCATAGGAAGCCACCAGCGAGCAGTCCGACGATCGCAGCCAAGGGGTTGATGTCCACTTTGGACCCGACCACTTTGGGGGTTATGAAATTGCCCTCAAGGAACTGAACAAAGGAATAGATGGCGATAACTCCTACCGGATACCAAAGGCTTTCCTCGGTCAAAAGGGCGACCAGGGTCGGCATCGATGCTCCTACGACCACCCCGACATAGGGGATGATCGTTAGGAGGGCCGAGAATATTCCCAAGGGAATGGCTAATTCGATCCCGAGCAATAAAAGTCCAAGGGTGTTCAATACAGCGATGATGAAGATCACGAAGAGCAGACCGATCAAATAACCCTGGGATAGGTCCTTGATCCGTTGCATCGCGTTCGGCTTCCTCCTTCCTTCCTCTTCCTGATCCAATTGAAAATATTCCAGAAAGCGTTTGAAAGAATCGCGGTAAAAGAGGATCAGAAAGATGTAAATAGGAAGGATGGCGAAGAAACTGAGGATGCTCGAGGTAAATGAGACCGCACCCGTGAAAAGCAAACCGCCCGAACGGATCAGTCCACTTCCGTTCTGAAGGTTGAAAAGCTCATTTAAGTCCTTCCCTATGAGGTCTTCTGCCCCTCTCAGGGCCTGTTCCGTATAAGCGATAAGTTCGGCCTTCAGATCCGGGAGCTCCTGCATAAAGCTCTGGACTTGAAAGCTCAAATAAGTGATAAGCCCTGCGAATATCAGCGTCAACAGGATCACCGCGAACAGTGAAGAAAGGACGCGACCGATCCCGATACGCTCCATCTTGTTGCAGAGGGGAAGCACGAGCATGGATAGAAAAAAGGCGAAGATCAGCGGGATCAGTAGCGAACGGAGGTAATATCCTGCAAGGATAAGCCCCGCAAAGAGCGCTCCCCATTGAAGGAGTCTGCTAAGGTTCGGTGGACGTTGGGAGGATCGGGAAGGCTCCATGAGTTTTCGTTAACAGGCTTGCTTTTCTGATAATAAGCTTATGGTCGGTGCTCACAAAGATAGAGGATCGGGTTATTGTTTCCCGAATTCGTAATTTTGTTGTCCCAAATGAGCCGATGGTCACTGTTTGCCGGAAAGCAGCCTTCTGCGCGGCGCACCGATTGCATAATCCGAATGCTAGCGAAGAAGCCAACCGGGAGGTCTATGGAAAGTGTAACAACCCCGATTATCACGGCCACAATTACACGCTTGTGGTAAAAGTGAGTGGAGAAGTTGATCCTGAGTGGGGATACGTGATCGATCTGAAGACGCTTCAAGGGCTCATCGATGAGGAAGTGATCCAACCCTTCGACCACAAGAACCTCAATCTGGACACGAAAATCTTCGCAGAACTGAACCCTACCGCCGAGAACATTGTTCAGGTGATCTGGAAACGGTTGCGCGAAAGGCTCGACCCTTCGCTCAACCTGAAAACCGTCCTCTATGAAACCGAAAGGAACTTCGTTGAATACAGCGGGGAGTGAACGCGAAGAGATGGAAGAAAGCGAAGGTGCTGCTCACAAACCGGAGGGTAAGAACGGGCGCTTGCAAACCGAGCTCGACCCACTGATCGAAACCCCCCTGCGCAAGGATGCTTTCGATACGACCGATCAAGATAAGATCGAGCGCATCGCTGAACATTTCGAAGCGATCATGGAAACATTGGGGCTCGATCTGGATGACGATAGCCTCAAGGGCACTCCTCATCGGGTGGCAAAAATGTATGTGGAAGAGATCTTCAGCGGTTTAAAGCCTGCCAATAAGCCTGATATCAAAGTTTTCGACAACAAGTACAAGTACGGGGAGATGCTCATCGAAAAGAACATCACCCTCTATTCAGCTTGTGAGCACCATTTCCTTCCCATGATCGGAAAGGCGCATGTAGGGTATATCTCCAATGGAAAAGTGGTCGGTCTTTCCAAGATCAATCGGATCGTCAATTACTATTCGAAACGTCCGCAGGTCCAGGAAAGGCTTACCCTCCAGATCCTGGAGGAAATGAAAAATTCCTTGAAGACGGAAGATGTGGCAGTGGTGATCGAGAGCAATCATCTCTGCGTCTGTGCCCGAGGGGTGAACGATTATAACAGTACGACCGTCACCTCCGAATATTCCGGGAAGTTCAAGGAGGATAACGCCCGAAAAGAGTTCCTTGACCATCTCCGTAACGATCTGAGCTGAATTTATGGCGATCCCGCAGGGCCCGCTCCGCATTCACGATTCCCTTAGCAGGGAGAAGAAGGACTTTGAACCGGCAAAGCCTCCCTTGGTGGGAATGTACGTTTGTGGTCCCACCGTTTATGGAGAACCTCACCTCGGACATGCCCGGGCTGCGGTCACCTTCGATACGGTCTTTCGCTACTTGCGCCATCTGGACTACAAGGTCCGCTATGTGCGGAATATTACAGATGTAGGGCATTTAGAGGACGAAGAGGCCGGTGAAGGGGAGGATAAGATCGCCAAAAAGGCCCGCTTGGAACGGATCGAGCCCATGGAGGTGGTCCAATATTATACGGTCCGCTACCACGATGCTCTTCGAAAACTGAACGCGATCCCTCCGAGCATCGAACCACAGGCCTCCGGCCACATGATCGAGCAGGTCGAGCTCGTGCAGAAGATCATGGAGAACGGTTTGGCCTATGAAGTGAACGGTTCGGTCTATTTCGACATGAAGAAGTACCTGGATGAAGGGAATCCCTATGGGGAGCTCTCGGGCAAGGTCGTAGAGGACCTGGTCGCCGGCTCGAGGGAAGAGCTCGAAGGCCAGGAGGAAAAGCGCTACCCGCTCGATTTCGCTTTATGGAAGAAGGCGAAGCCTGAGCACATCATGCGTTGGAATTCGCCTTGGGGTGAAGGTTTTCCGGGGTGGCACCTTGAGTGCACGGTGATGAGCTCCAAGTACCTGGGGGTCCCCTTCGATATTCACGGAGGGGGAATGGACCTCCAATTCCCCCATCACGAGTGCGAGATCGCGCAAACCCAGGGAGCTTATCAGGAAGAGCCGGTGCGCTATTGGATGCACAACAACATGCTCACCATCCAGGGGCAGAAAATGAGCAAGTCCCTCGGGAACTTCATCACCATCTTCGAGCTCTTTTCGGGTGAGCACGAGATCCTGGAGCAAGGCTACGATCCGATGATCGTCCGCTTCTTCATGCTCCGCTCCCATTACCGCAGCACGATCGATTTCTCCAACGAAGCCCTGCAGTCGGCGGAGAAAGGTTTTGAGCGCCTTATGAACGCTGCGGAGGCCCTCGAAGAATTGGAGCATCCTGGTGGACAGGGAGGTGCACTGGACGAAGAAGTGAACGAGCTCTGCGATCGATGCTATAGGGAGATGAACGATGACTTCAATACCGCGCGGACGCTAGCAGCTCTTTTCGAGATCGCCGCCAAGATCCATGCTTTCCGGAATAAGCAGGAGGACATCGGACAGCTTTCCGGGGAGGCTTTCGAGCGCATGAAGGAGGTATATAAAACCTTCCTCTTCGATATCCTGGGTTTAAGACCTCGCGAAAGCAAAGCTCAAAAGGACGATCGTTTGGACGATGTGATCCAAGTCCTCATAGAGGTCCGCAACGACGCCCGGGCCAGAAAGGATTTTCAGCTAGCCGATAAGATCCGGGATGAGCTGAAAGAAGTGGGCGTCGAGCTCAAGGACGGCCCCGATGGGACCGAATACGAACTTCTGGAAAAAGCCGATGCCTGAAAGGGACCAAAGAGTGCTTCAAGGTTATGAGATCACGAGCGCTGGTTCGCTCTTAGCGACGCTGCTCTGCGGCATGGCTCTCATTTTGAAGCCATCGCTCGTCGACCATGCGGTTCGCCTCTTTCTCGTCATTATGGCTTTGAGCGGGGGCTTGGCCGCTTATCTATTGGCCCGTCATCGATACGATGATCCACGGTTTCGAAGCGGGACCTTCTTGACCTGGACGGCCCTGACGATCTTTACCCTCGCCTTCCTCTGGGTCCAGTATGGGATGGGCTGAGAATGTCCTTGCGCCCCCCGCTTCCCTGGCGGTTTAAGGATGCTGAAGCTTTTGGTTGATCGAAAAGCTTTTGAAGAGGGGATTCTGTTCTGAAGTCTCGTTTTACTCTCTCAAATAGGGTGGAAGGCTTTGCTCCCTTTGTCCTTTGATCCTGATCCTTCTTCCTCCTTCTCCTTTTCCCCCAAAACCTCTTCCTTTGCAAAAAGAAGCCGTTCCACATGATCCTATCCGGGAAAGAGATCGAAAAGCACTTGAACGAGGAGATCTTCATCTCTCCCTACGACCCCTCTCAGCTCAATCCCAACAGTTACAACCTTCGGATCCACAACGAACTCCTCGTTTACGATGACCGTGTCCTGGATATGAAGAAGGAGAACCGGAGCTCCCGGATCACGATCCCCCCTGAAGGGATCGAATTGGAACCTCACACGCTTTATTTGGGCCGCACCTATGAGCACACGCGAACGGACAGCTTCGTACCGATGCTCGAAGGACGCTCCTCGGTCGGACGTTTAGGGCTCTTTGTACATGTAACGGCCGGGTTCGGTGATATCGGCTTCAACGGTTATTGGACGCTCGAGATGTTCTGCGTGCAGCCGATCCGCATCTATCCGTGGGTAGAGATCTGCCAGATCTTCTATCATACCATCCAAGGGTCCTACGAGCCGTATGCTAACGGCAAGTATCAGGACAATGCGGACATTCAGGCCAGCAAGTTCCACGAGGACCTCGCCGAAAAGAAGAAGGGATGAAAGGGGCGAAGCTTCATCACCGCCTCGCGATCGGCGTCGTCCGTTTTTATCAATATGCCATTTCGCCTTTGACGGGGGGTAGTTGCCGGTTTTATCCCTCCTGTTCGGAATACAGCGTCCAAGCGATCCGGGAATGGGGTGTTATGAAAGGAGGGTGGATGGCCCTGAAGCGAATATCCAAATGCCATCCCTGGGGCGGGAGAGGGGTCGACCCGGTGCCGAAGAGGGAGGAAAAAGAGAAGGCGGAAGCCGATCCTTGATCTATTCTTTGATGAAGCGTTCCGCTCCCGAGTGTCCGGCCTCCGTTCGATAGTTCAGAATATAGGTCCCATTGGGGAGCCCCGATAGTTCGATCCCTCCCCGCCCTTTTTGAAGGGATCCTCGTTTGAGGACGCGTCCTCGAGGGGTGATGATACGGTAACGGCCCCTTCTTTCCGAATGGTTCATATACCGGAGATCCGAGTGGACCGGATTTTGGATCAGATCCAGCTTTTCGGTCTTTCTAGCTGAGGGCTTTGGGACCATTCCGTCCAGTAATTTGAGATAGGCCGGGTTCGCTGAGTCCGCCAACGCGAGCTGCATCCTTTGGAAACCTGCGATCTGCCGTGGAAGGCCGGTGCTGTTCAGGGTGTCAGAAGCGAGGTCATAACGTTCAAATGAGTTTCCCCATACCGGAAGCGGATAGGGGCCATAAGCCTGGAGGCCGAGGGACCATCCGAGTTGATGATAATGAGTATAATTTTCCTCTGGTATCTGGACTCCATAGCGTAGGCTGTCCGTCAGCATCCCATAGGGAATGCTGGCTGTCGCGTTCTCGATCGATCCGTTCGGGTCGAAGCATCGAGGGATGATGATCGTTCCTTCCATGACCTTCAACCCCGTTTCGAACTCCAGCTCGTGGTAAAAAGAAGCATTGCTGGAATCGTAGTATCGCACGAAACTGGCTCCGGCCAGACGGGCATCGCTCCCCATAAAGGCCTTGGGAATGGTGGGGCTATCGATCTTCGTACGCAGGGCCGTTCCCAAGACCCCTTGCCCCAAGGTGTTCATTAGGCTGTCGTAAAGGCTGTTCACGAAAAAGAGCCCTTCGGCCCGACGAACGATCTGAGCGTACGCTGGATCGTCACTCTTGGATGGGATTCCCTGGACGATGCTTGCTTCGTGGGCGCCGTTCTGCTCCAGTCTTTGCTCCATGGAATCTGCCTTAGAGAGGTCCGCGTTGGCTGTGACCACTGCGATCGTATCATCCAACGTGTCGACCCAGCTCTTTTGAA
>CAZIDL010000039.1:0-23085 GCA_964537825.1 uncultured Weeksellaceae bacterium | reverse complement strand
ATTTCAGCTTCCATATCGCCCTCTCGGAACCGTTGCCCGAGGACGATTACGATGGTCCGGTCTGCTTTATCCACGAGATGGCCCGCGACGAATACCTTTCCAAACTCGAGGAACCCGAAGAGATCGAATATTACCTCTGTGGCCCGCCCATCATGAACGCAGCTTGCTTTAAGATGCTGGACGATCTGGGCGTACCCGACGAGATGATCGCATTCGACGACTTCGGTTAAGGGGATCCCACCCGGGAATTCGCTTTTTGGACCCTAAAACGAGGCATCCCTCGGGGAGGGACGAGCTGCATTAGCGAGCGGTCGGGTGTTCCAACAAGGAGATGCTTGCCAAAGGTATATTGGTAACGGGAACATGCCTCCCTTATAGGGGTCAGCTATAGATGCTAGATGGATCCTCCAAGCCAGATCGGCGTTCAATGATCTTTTAGCTCCCGTAATTGAATATACGTTCAGCCGGAACTTCCTATCTTGCTCCATGAACTTCTGGTTCATGCGGTTCAATACACCCCGGTTCTGCTTCCTTTTTTCACTCCTCCTGCTCTATGCGGGTCTTTCTCCCCTTAAGGCTCAAGAAGAAACCCCATCCCTTGAGCAGCTGAAGAAGGACTCGGTTAAGCTCAAGCTCCCCCATCCCTTGATGGAAGGGGTTGAGGGAAAAGTGCACATCGAACTGACAGGAAGACCTGAGGCAAAAGGGAAGTTGCCCCTCAGAGTCGATGGAAAAAAGAAAGTGGTCCGCTTCGAAAAGGGGAAAGGAAGCTTTTCCTATCGCTTCGAGGCTTCACCTTTGACCGTTGAGATCGGCGATCAGCTGATCGAGCGAGATTTTCAAGCCATCCCCCTCTGGACCTCGATCCTCCCGCCCCTTCTGGCCATCCTTCTCGCCCTCTTCCTGCGGGAAGTCTATAGCTCCCTCTTTGCCGGCATCTTCCTGGGGGCTGCTATAAGCGCTTGCTATGGGCACGGTTTTATCGGGATCTTCATCGCCCTGTTCCGGTCGATCGATACGTACATCCTCGGCGCGCTCAACGATAGCGGCCACCTTTCCGTGATCCTCTTCTCCATGATGATCGGAGGCGTAGTAGCTCTCATTTCGCGGAATGGAGGCATGCAAGGGGTCGTGGATCGCATTTCACGGGGGGCGGTAACGGCCAAAAGCGGGCAGATGAGCACCTGGGCTTTGGGGATCGCTATCTTCTTCGATGATTATGCCAATACGCTCGTCGTCGGCAACACGATGCGACCAGTGACCGACCGCCTCCGCATTTCCCGGGAAAAGCTTGCTTATCTCGTGGACTCCACCGCAGCTCCGATCGCGGCAGTGGCATTCATCACCACCTGGATCGGTGCCGAACTGGGTTACATTCAAGGTGCCTTGGACACGATCGCCAACAAGCATGAAGGAAGCATTCAGGAGAGCGTTTACAGCATTTTCATGAACTCCCTGGCCTATTCCTTTTACCCCCTTCTAACCCTCCTCTTCATCCCCATGCTCATCCTGAAAGGGAGGGATTTCGGTCCCATGCTAAAGGCGGAACGTCTTGCTCGCTTAAGAGAGGGGAAGGAAGAAGGAAAGCCTACCCCAGAAGGAACGGAAGAAAAAGCCTACCGGATGGAGAGCGGTCTCACTCCGAACGCCTGGTTCGCCATCCTACCCATCCTTATTATTGTGCTGGGAACCTTCGGAGGATTGATCATAACCGGCTATCATCAAGTTCGTTCGCTATTGGCCGAACAGGGGGCTGAGCTATCCGATGGGGTTTGGAGGGCCATGCCCCATCTTGAGGGGACCCCTAACAGTTTTTTTGGAAAACTCGGTACGCTTATCGGAAACTCCGATGCCTACAATGCCCTCCTTTGGTCATCCCTGGCAGCCCTGATCATGACCCTCCTGATGTCGGTGCTTAGCGGCCGCATGAAGCTCGAGCGGAGCATTGAGGCTTTGCTGGACGGCTTCCGGACCATGTTGGGTACCATCGTGGTCCTGATCCTCGCCTGGAGCCTTGCCTTGGTCACAGAGCAACTCCATACGGCAGAAATGCTCACATCCCTCATGGGGAAAGGGATCGCACCATGGGCCCTACCAGCACTTGCTTTCATCCTCGCCGCACTCGTGGCCTTTTCCACGGGGTCTTCCTGGGGCACGATGGCCATCCTTTATCCCCTCATGCTCCCAGCTGCCTGGCAGATCGGAATGGAGCTGCTCGAAACCCCCGATACGATCATGCCCATCTTCTACAATGTGACCTCCTGCGTCCTGGCCGGGTCCGTCCTGGGAGACCATTGCTCTCCGATCTCGGATACCACCATCCTCAGTTCCCTCGCGAGTTCCTGTGACCACATCGAACACGTCCGGACCCAGATGCCTTATGCCCTCACGGTCGGAAGCGTTGCGCTGCTCCTTGGAACCATCCCCTCGGCTTTCGGCGTCCCCTTCTGGATCACCTTTCCGGCCGGAGCACTCGTCCTTTACGGGATCGTCCATTTCTTCGGAAGATCGAACGCGGAAGAACTTCCATTCAAGGCCAAGGACTGAGTTCGGGGATCTTTTACCTTTGGCGTTCATCAGAGAAAGTCCTTTCCCATCCATGAAAACACATCTCGTTTCTGGCGGCTGTGGATTCGTCGGCCGCAACATGGTCAAACGTCTTTATCAGAACACCTCGGACCGCATCATCTTTGTCGACGATCTCTCCGTAGGGATCCATCCCAGTGAATGGGAATGGGGACCGACCAGCGAGGGAACGGGATCCGGACGCGGGGAGAAGTTCGGAGGCGATGATCGTCTCCTCTATTTCAAGGAGGATTTCCGCCATTTCATGCGCCGCTATCGCGAAGATCCGGGCTTTTTGAAACGAGAGAACGATTGGGATGTGAAGGTGTTCGGGGACGTCCATCACTTTGCGGCGATCGTCGGTGGGCGCGCAAAGATCGATGGCGACCCGATCAAAGTGGCCCTCGATCTCTCCATCGATGCCGAGTTCTTCGAGTGGGTGGCGGAGCAAAAACCCGAACGGGTCATGTACCCCAGTTCGAGTGCTGCTTATCCGGTGGACCTCCAGCAGGAAGGAAAGGCCATCGCCCTGAAGGAATCGGACATCGACTTCGACAACATGGGGAGACCCGATATGACCTACGGCTGGTCGAAACTCACGGGGGAATACCTTGCCCAGATCACCGCCCAGCACTACGGGATCCCGGTCACTTGCATCCGCCCTTTTTCCGGTTACGGTGAGGACCAGGACCTCTCCTATCCCATCCCGGCCATCGCCACGCGAGCGGCCCGGAAAGAAGAACCCTTCGAGGTCTGGGGCACGGGTAAGCAAGGAAGGGACTTCGTGCACATCGATGACGTGCTCGATTGCACCCTTCTCGCGATGGAGCACATTCAGGACGGTACGGCCATCAACATCGGACAAGGACGGCTCACCACTTTCCTTGAGATCATCGACCTCTTTACCGAATTCGCTGGCTACAACCCCGAGATCAAACCGCTCACGGACAAGCCCGTTGGTGTTCATGCACGCTATTGCGACATGAGCTACGTAAAGGAAACCCTTGGATGGGAACCGAAGATCTCCATCCGGGAAGGGATGAAACGGGTTTACGATCGCGCCGTGGAAAAATACGCTTCCTGAGATGGGAACGGCTAAGCGGACCATCGTCTGCTTCGGACCTGGCCCGCTCTTCAAAGGCGGCATCGCGAATTACAATACTTCCTTGGCCAAAGCCCTCGATGCCCAAGATGGCACGGAGGTCCACATCGTTTCCTGGACGCGCCAGTACCCCGCCATCATACCGCGGGAGTTCGTGGACCGCTCCAGCAGCTCGGACCTCCTCGAAGGGACCGACATCAAGGTGCATTACCTGACGGACTACAACTATCCCTGGACATGGGGACGGACCGCTCGCTACATTGCGGCGCTGGAACCTGAAATGGTCATCTTCCAATGGGCCATCGCCATCCAGGGCCTCCCGATGGGGCGCATCGTGAAAGGGGTGAACCGCCGCTCCCCCGGAACGGAAACGATCATGGACCTCCACTTCGTCCAGCAGAAAGAGGACAGCAAACTCGATCGCCGTTTTACCCGGTGGGGTATCGCCAGGGCCGATAGCTACATCGTGCACGCCAGGAAGACCTACCGAGAACTTGAGGAGCTTTTCCCCAAAAAGCCGTTCCAACTCGTGGAAGAGGAAGGAACGCGTGCTCCGAACGGGAAGGCACTCCCGGTCCTAAGCCTATTCCACCCCGTCTACGACCTCTTCCGTCCCGATCCGAACTTCGATCCTGAAGCATTCAAAAAGGAACACGGACTCCGCCGCCACGTTTTCCTCTTTTTCGGCTTCATCCGGAAGTACAAAGGCCTCCATTACGCTATCGAAGCTTTTGCCAAACTTGCGGGGGAACGGGACGACGTTTCATTGCTGATCTGCGGGGAGTCCTTCTGGAACACCCTCGATCAGAAGAAGCTTTCAACGCGGGTGAAGAAGCTCCTTTTCGGGACGGCCAAGAAGCTTTTCCTGAGCAAGAAAGGAGATGACGAAAAGGATTATCGCCCGTTGGAGCTGATCCCCAAGCATGGGATCGAGGAACGCACGATGGTGGTGAACGAATTCATCCCGAACGAAGACGTTACCAAATATTTCCAATCGAGCGATGCCGTGCTCCTTTTTTACGAGACGGCCACTCCTTCAGGGATCGAATCTTTGAGCTACAATTTCAAGAAGCCCATCCTCGCTAGCAAGGTGGGCCATTTCCCCGAGACGATCGAAGACGGTTTCAACGGCTACTTGGCCGAACCCGGGGACACGGAGTCGATGAAGGAGGCGATGCGCAAGGCGATCGATGACCCGATCCCTCCGGAGAACATCGAGAAAGCCACCGCCCGCCAAAGCTGGACGAATTACGCGAAGGCGATCCTTCGAAAGGAGGATTAGTTGCTACTGAAAATGACGCCGACCTTTCCCTGGAAGCCGTTCAGATCCTTGGAGCCCAAGCCAAGTTCCTTTTGGTCACCCATTCCTTTTACGAAGCGGTAACCCGTACTCACGTCGAGCATCAGGTTGTCGGTGATGGTGACGCCGATCCCAAGATCCGGAGAAATGACGAAGATGTCCTCCTCCATCACGGTCAGATCATGCTTACCATCCACGTACTCATCGATGGTGCCTTCCACCGAACCGTAACCTAGCTGAAGGCCCCACTTCGGATGAATGACCTTATCCTTGAAGGGATGACCACCGATCCAAAGACCACCATAACCCGTACTGATGTCCACTTCTTCGTTGTTGAAGGCCTCGCTCCGCATAGAAGTGGAGCCGCTCTTACCGAATCCACCGATGAAAAGGCCACAATCCATGAGGAGACCACCGCCCCCCCCGTAAGCCAATTCGCCACCAAGACCCGTGTTGGTACCGGTGACCATCGGGGACCCGAAGCTAGAAGCATCGAGATCCTTTTTCTTCATACAGCTCATGATGCAGCATTTTTCTCCGCTGCAGGTTTTGCTCGAATCCACCTGCGCTTCGCTGGGCGCTGCAAAGAGCAACATTCCCAACAACAGAAGAAGAATGGGGCTTTTCTCACATCGTTTCATAAGGCACTCACTTTTAATTCTTTGTTCGAAGATAAATATTCTTTCTGATCCCTCCTATACTACAAATGGATAGGGGGAATGGTTCGATCGAGCGGATGAAGTTCGATCGGATCTTCTTCTAGCTGTTGGAAGAACAGCGGACAGGACGGACCATACGGATGGTTGCGGATCGCTCTTTTCGGGTCATCCCATCCTCCGGGAGGATGGTCCATAAGGTCGCTCAGATCGATAAGAACTTTGGAGATGGTTCCGGGTCCGAAGGAAGAAAGCTTTTCAAAAGGAAACTACCCGTACATGCGCTGGTAATATTCCTGATACGCCCCGCTCGTCACGTTCCGTAACCAGTCCTTATTGCTGAGGTACCAATCGACCGTTCGGCGCAATCCTTCCTCGAAGTCCACCGAGGGCTTCCAGCCCAGCTCATTTTCGATCTTGCTGGGGTCGATCGCATAGCGATGGTCGTGGCCTTTCCGGTCGCTGACGAACTCGATAAGTTCCTCGGAGCGCCCTTTCTCCCGCCCGAGCTTTTCGTCCATGATCCGGCAAAGGGTGCGGACCAGGTCGATGTTGCGCCACTCGTTCTTTCCACCGATGTTATAAGTAGCTCCACTTCTCCCTTGCCGCAGAACCCGGTCGATGGCTGCTGCATGGTCCTTAACCCATAACCAATCGCGCACGTTCTCACCTTTTCCGTAGACCGGAAGAGAATGCTCTTGCTCGATGTTGTTGATCATCAAGGGGATGAGCTTTTCGGGGAACTGGTTCGGGCCGTAGTTGTTGGAGCAATTGGTGATGAGCACCGGCAGGCCGTGGGTGTTATGATATGCCCGCACCAAATGGTCCGAGCTCGCTTTAGAGGCAGCATAGGGACTTTGAGGATCGTAAGGGGTGTCCTCCGTGAAATAGCCCTGGCTTCCCAAACTTCCGTAAACCTCGTCCGTACTGACGTGAAGGAAACGTCTTCCTTCCATCTCCCCTTCCCAGTGCCGACAGGCTTGATCGAGCAGGTTCAGGGTCCCTTCCACATTCGTCCGGACGAAGGCCCTTGGATCGTGAATGGAACGATCCACATGAGATTCTGCAGCTAAATGAACGATGACGTCCGGTGTCTGCTCTGCAAAGAGCCGCTCTAACGCATCGCGTTCGGTGATGTCCCCTTTGATGAAGCGGTAGTTCGATTGATCCTCCACGTCGCTCAGGTTCTCCAGGTTGCCCGCATAGGTGAGGGCATCCAAGTTAACGATAAGCTCGTTCGGATAGCGTTCCACGAAATGCCGCACTACGTGCGACCCGATGAAACCAGCCCCTCCTGTGATCAGGATCGTGCGATCGAATTCGGCCATTTTAAGGGCGCTTAAAGGCTCATATAGTCAAGGTGCTTGATGCGATCCTTGTAGAGCCCTTTGAGGTCAACGAGGATCCCTTTATCGTCCATCAATTCCTCGAACTGGGCTTCTTCCATCACTTTGTATTCGTCATGGTCGATGGTCACGATCACCGCATCATATTTACCTGTTGGAGCATATGCCAGGGGAAAGCCGTACTCCCGCTGTACTTCATCCGACGAAGCATGGGGGTCCACTACATCCACATGGACCCCGAAAGATTCCAGTTCGTGCACGACGTCCACCACCTTGGAATTCCGGATGTCGCTCACGTTGTTCTTGAAAGTAGCTCCCATCACGAGCACGCGGGCCTGGAGCACGTTCTTGTCCTTGGCGATGATCCGTTTCACCGTTTGCTTGCCGATGTAGAAGCCCATCGAATCGTTCACGTAGCGACCGGAGTTGATCACTTTGGCATGATAGCCGAGCTCCCTTGCTTTGTGTGTGAGATAATAAGGGTCCACACCGATACAATGCCCCCCGACGAGCCCGGGCATGAAGCGGAGGAAATTCCATTTGGTGGCCGCTGCATCGAGTACGTCGTAGGTGTTCACTCCCACCCGATCGAAGATGATGGAGAGTTCGTTGATCAAAGCGATGTTGACGTCACGCTGCGTGTTCTCGATCACCTTAGCGGCTTCGGCCACTTTGATGGAGGGAGCCTTATGGACGCCCGCATCCACCACCAGTTCGTAGAGTTCCGCGATGGCTTCGAGCGCTTCATCGGAGCATCCGGAGACCACTTTTTTGATCGTGCGGATCGTGTTCTTCTTGTCACCCGGATTGATCCGTTCGGGCGAATAGCCGACCCAAAAGTCTTCGCAGAACTTCAATCCAGAATGCTCCTCCAGGATCGGCACACAATCCTCCTCGGTACAACCCGGATAGACGGTGGATTCGTAAACGACCACATCGCCTTTTTTCAACGCATCACCGACCATTTCCGAAGCTTTGAGCACCGGATTAAGATCGGGCTGACGGCTCTCGTCGATGGGTGTGGGCACACCGACTATGAATACGCTGGCCTGTTTCAGTTCGGCAGGATCGGCACTAAAGACGATGTCGCAACCTTCGAAGGCCGATGCCGGGAGTTCCTGACTCGGGTCCTCACCCTTTTGCAATTGGCCAACCCGCTCTTCTGAGATATCGAAGCCCAACACGGGCACTTCCCTTGCGAATTCGAGCGCGATGGGAAGCCCCACGTAGCCGAGTCCGATGACCGCGAGCCGATTTTCGCCGTCACGCAGTTCCTGAACGATCGATCGAGCCATGGTCCCTTTCCGTATAGATGCGTTCGATGATATCGACCACCTTCAAACCTTCGAGGGCGTTCGTGGTGGCCGAAGTGCGGCCTTTCAAGGTGTCCACCACGTTCTGGATGATGTAGTGGTGGTTGGCCGCACTTCCTTTGTAGCTGCCGTAATCGTTGGGAGGGTTCGCCTCCGCGAGCTCAGGCATCTCGTAGCCTTCGATATGGCAGTGCTGCACTTCGTTCATGTACTGTCCCCCCACCTTGATGCTCCCTTTGCTCCCGATAATGGTCATGCTGCTCTCCAGGTTCCGATCCCATACAGCGGTCGTATAATTGATGGTACCGATACCGCCATTGACGAACTCGAACTGCACGATCCCCGAATCCTCGAACTCCGTGTTATCCTGGTGCTTGAAATCGCGGAACTGCCCTTGAACGTCCCGGATATCCCCGAAGAGCCAGTACATGACATCGATAAAGTGGGAGAACTGGGTGTAGAGCGTTCCCCCGTCCAGATCCCGGCTCCCTTTCCACCCCGCGTTCCCGTTCTTTCCGTAATAGCGCTCATCCCGGTTCCAATAGCAATTGATCTGCACCATCAGAACATCCCCGAGCAGTCCTTCCTCCATCACTTCTTTGAGCCAGACCGAAGGGGGCGAATAGCGGTTCTGCATCACGCAGAAAACGTGGCGGGAGACCTGGAGGGCTTTGTAGATCACCTGCTCGCAACTGGCCTTGGTGAGGGCCATGGGCTTCTCACATACCACGTGTTTCCGGGCTTCGAGGGCCTGGAGGGATTGTTCCGCATGGAGGCCATTGGGCGTGCAGACCGTGACCACATCGAAGGGTATATCAGAGGAAAGGAGTTCATCGAGGGACTGGAAAAAAGGCACATCGAAGCCTTCGAGCCCGAGTTCCTCCTTTTCCCGGACATCCATCATCGCAGCGAGCTCGGATTCCGGGTTCTCCTCGATCATCGTCGCGTGGCGCTTACCGATATGCCCACTTCCGACGATCGCAAAACGGACCTTTTCTTCGGCTCCAATGTACATGTTCAATCCAGTTTCTCGACCTTTCCGTTATCTAGTTTGTAAGTCGTTCCTCCCTCAGGGCAGACCGCCTTTCCTTCCTCATCGAATTCCAGGCGATGCCCGTATTCGCTCATCCATCCGACATGACGAGCAGGATTACCGAGCATCAGAGCATAAGCTTCCACATCCTTCGTGACCACCGCTCCAGCTCCAACAAAGGCATAAGGACCGATCTCGTTGCCGCAGATGATCGTAGCATTAGCCCCGATCGAAGCTCCTTTGCGTACGCGGGTCGCCACGTACTGATCGCGCCGAACAACAGCACTGCGGGGGTTGATGATATTGGTGAAGACCATCGAAGGGCCCAGAAAGACATCGTCCTCACAAATGACACCTGTATAGAGCGAAACGTTGTTCTGCACCTTCACGTTCCGCCCGAGTTCTACGCCCTTGGCTACAACGACGTTCTGCCCCAGGTTACAGTCCTCCCCGATCACCGCTTCAGGCATCACGTGCGAGAAATGCCAGATCTTCGTTCCTGCACCGATCATGGAGCCTTCATCGACACAGGCGGTCTCGTGTGCGAAATAATCCGTTTCAGTGCTCATCCTTTTGCCTTTATCTGAGCCCCTTCCATCATGAAATGCTCTATCGTGCGGCGCAAACCCTCTGCCCGATCCACCCGGGGCTCCCAATCGAGAAGGCGCTTCGCTTTGCTGATATCCGGCTGCCGCTGTTTGGGGTCGTCCTCCGGAAGTTCCTTATGCACGATCTCGGAGGCAGTCCCTGTCAAACGTTTCACTTCCCGGGCGAACTCGAGGATACTGACCTCGTTCGGGTTCCCGAGGTTGACGGGTTCCGGGTGATCGCTCACTAGGAGCCGGTGTACTCCTTCGATGAGATCATCCACAAAGCAGAAGGATCGTGTCTGGTCCCCTTTCCCAAAAACGGTCAACGCTTCCCCTTTCATGGCCTGGGAGATAAAGGCCGGTAGGGCCCGCCCATCCTCCAACCGCATACGGGGGCCGTAGGTATTGAAAATACGGGCGATCCCGATGCTAACACCATGGTATTTGTGATAGGCCATCGCAATGGCTTCCAGAAAGCGCTTCGCTTCATCGTACACTCCACGTGGACCGATGGGGTTGACATTTCCCCAATAATCTTCGCTTTGAGGGTGAACGAGGGGGTCCCCATAGACCTCCGAAGTGCTGGCCACGAGGATCCGGGATCCTTTGTTACGGGCCAATCCCAAAAGGTTGTGGGTACCGAGGGAGCTCACCTTGAGCGTTTGGATCGGCATGTTGAGGTAATCCACAGGGCTCGCCGGCGATGCAAAATGGAGGATGTAGTCCAGCGCTCCCGGCACATGCACAAATTTTGTCACATCGTGGTTGTAGAAAACGAAATCCTCTTCCTGGAAAAGATGCTCGATGTTCCTCAGCGCACCTGTCGCAAGGTTGTCCATCCCGATCACCTCGTATCCCTCCTGCAAATAGCGATCGCAAAGGTGGGATCCGAGAAATCCAGCTGCACCAGTGATCAGAATACGTTTCATTCCAAGGTGGGGATGGCTTCAGAACTACGGCCGATGCTGTGATATTCGAAACCGCGTTCCTTCATCTCCTCCATTTCGTAAAGGTTCCTTCCATCGAAAATGATCGGTCGTTTCAGGCTTTTCTTGAGCTCATCGAGATCGGGATTTCGGAACTCGGCCCATTCGGTAGCGATAATGAGTGCATCCTGCTCCTTAACAGCATCGTAGGGGTCCTGCGCATAAGCGATCCGATCGCCTATACGCTGTCGGACGTTCGGGATGGCCTCAGGATCGTAAGCTGTAACGAAGGCGCCCGCATCTAAAAGCTCCTCGATCATATAGAGGGAAGGTGCTTCACGGATATCATCGGTATCAGGCTTGAAAGCCAATCCCCAAAGACCGAAAAGCATCCCGCTCAGATCTCCGAAGCGCTCCTTCATCCGTTGTACGAGGATCGCTTTTTGCTCCTTGTTCACTTGCATCACGGCGGACAGGATCCGAAGGGGGCTTTCGTATTCCTCCCCCGACCGAGCAAGCGCCTGTACGTCCTTTGGAAAACAGCTCCCTCCATATCCGATACCGGGGAACAAGAAACGCTTACCGATCCGACTGTCAGACCCCATACCCAATCGCACATCGTCCACATCCGCTCCCACCTTTTCGCATAGGTTCGCGATCTCGTTCATAAAGCTGATCTTGGTAGCAAGAAAAGCATTGGCGGCGTACTTGGTCAGCTCAGCCGAGCGCTCGTCCATGAACATGATGGGATTGCCCGAGCGGACGAAGGGCTTGTAGAGATCTCCCATCACTTTTCGCGTGCTCTCCTTACGCGTTCCGATGATCACGCGCTCAGGCTTCATAAAATCCTCGACGGCAACCCCTTCCCGAAGGAATTCCGGATTGGAGACCACATCCACTTCGTGGGAACTACGTGCTTCCACCGCAGCCCGCACCCGATCGGCCGTTCCGACCGGGACGGTGCTCTTATCCACGAGAATGCGTGGACCGGGCATCAGATCACCGATCTTATCGCCCACTTCGAGGACGGCCGAAAGATCCGCAGCCCCATCAGCGCCCTGGGGGGTAGGAAGAGCCAGGAAGATGATATCACCGTGCTCCACCCCCTCCTTCAACGAGGTGGTGAAGCGCAGGCGTCCGTGTTCGATGTTCCGCTCGAAATATACATCCAATTGCGGCTCATAGATCGGGATCTCGCCCTTCTGCATCCGTTCCACCTTTTCCGAATCAATATCAACGCAGAGGACTTGATTTCCCGTTTCCGAAAAGCAAGTCCCGGTGACGAGCCCCACGTATCCGGTTCCGACCACTGTAATTTTCATGACGCGCTCTGAAGCTTCTGATCGTTCAAACACTCCACAACGGCCGTACTGACCTCTTGAACCTCCTCTTCCGTTAGCTCGGTGTGCATAGGCAGCGAGAACACTTCATTGCAAAGCTGCTTCGAAACGGAAAGTTCGTTCGCTGCCTTCCCGATCGGCTTGAAAGCGCCTTGCTGATGGAGCGGTAGCGGGTAATAGATGACGGAAGGGATCCCCTTCTCGCTCAAAGCGCTTCGAAGCCTATCGCGATCAAGCCCCTGCTTAGCGCGGAGGGTGTATTGGTGGAAACCGTGGTCGCTCCAACTCACCCGCTTCGGGGTTTGCACTCCTTCCTGTCCGCTGAGCAGTTCATCATAGCGCGCTGCTGCTTTTCGACGGGCCGTGATATGGCTATCGAGGTGACGCAGCTTGACCTGGAGCACAGCCGCCTGAAGCGTATCGAGCCGGGAATTTACACCGAGGCGCTCGTGGTGATATTTCTTTTCCTGGCCGTGCTCTTTGATGGAGCGAAGGACCCTGGCCAGGTTATCATCGTTGGTCATCATGGCCCCACCATCTCCAAAAGCTCCCAGGTTCTTGGAGGGAAAAAAGGAAGTACAACCGATGTGACCGATCGTTCCAGCTTTATGGGCAAGTTTATTGTCATCGTACCACGCGGTCCCCAAGGCTTGCGCCAGATCCTCGATCACCCATAGGCCATGACGGTCAGCGATCTCGAGAATGCTGCTCATATCACAGCACTGCCCGTAAAGATGAACAGGGATCACAGCACGGGTCCGTTCGCTGATGGCAGCTTCCATTTTATCCGGATCGAGGAGGAAGCTGTCGGGGTCCACATCCACGAAGACGGGGGTGGCCCCGAGGAGCCCGATGACCTCTGCCGTAGCCACATAAGTGAAATCAGGCGTGATCACCTCATCCCCGGGCCCGATCCCACAGGCCATAAGTGCGATCTGAAGCGCATCGGTCCCGTTCCCGCATGGAACGACGTGACCGACGTCAAGGTATTCCTCGAGGTCATTCTGAAAGGCCTTCACTTCCGGCCCATTGATATAAGCGGCGGATCGAACGGCCTTGAGCACCGCTTCATCGATCTCTTCCCTGATATTTTCATACTGGCCGACCAGATCGACCATCCGAATGGAACCCATGGGCAAAAAATGCGTCTAAAGCAGCGAATATAGTTATTTTAGAGAGAAAAGGAAGGCATTGCAACCCCCTTCACGCGCATCATTTGGCCGATCCCTTACCTTAGACCGATCCGTTACCTTTGCTCGCATGCCATCGAAGCGCAGGCTCGTTCCCCTTCTGCTCCTTATCACCCTTCTCTTATCCATCCAGAGCAAGGGCCAGGGGAGCATTTCAGATTCATGCCTTTTTCTAACGACGATAGCCCCGAGCTATGCGTATCAGTTACCGGATGGGGATCTTCAGGAACGTTTCGGCCCGAACTCGAATGTGGCCATGCGGGTCGGGCTCAAGACGGGGAGCAATTTTCAGCTCGACCTTGTGGGAGCCTTCATCTTCGGGAACAATGTCCGGATCAAGGACGAAATGCTCCAAAGCCTTAAGACTTCCAAAGGCTACGTATTGAACGCTCAGGGAGAACGGGTCCGGATCCAATACTTCCAGCGGGGTTTTAGCGTCACCCTGCAAGCCGGGAAGGTCTTTCCGCTCGGTTACAATCCCAACTCGGGGATCCTCGTTAAAGCCGGCGCAGGTTTTCTTCAGCACAACGTAAGGATCAAAGTGAAGGACGAGAACGTACCCCAATTGAACGAAGACCGTACCGATTATTTCGACCGCCGAGCGAGCGGGGTCACCTTTCACGAATTCGTCGGTTACCAACACTTCGCCAATAACCGCGTGGCCAACTTTTTCATCGGCCTGGAGTTCTTCCAGGCCTTTCCAGAGAACCGCCGTAGCTACAATGTGGACGATATGCAGCAGAACAAAGGCACCCGTTTCGACATGCTCCACGGGATAAGGGCAGGCTTCATGCTTCCCCTTTACGAATCCGAGAGCGAAGAGGTCTTTTACTATTGAGTTCCTTCCTTTACCGAGCCGCTATCCGGGCTTACGCCCTCGCGATCAGGATCGCTTCCCTGTTCTCCGAAAAAGCGCAGAAATGGGTTTCCGGACGGAAAGCGCTCTTCGATGACCTGGAAGAGCAAGCAGATGCCTTTGGAGGCCGAAAGAAAAGCTGGATCTGGGTGCACGCTGCATCGCTGGGAGAATTTGAACAAGTACGCCCCATTTTGGAGGAACTCCGAGGGTCGTATCCAGAGCACGGCATTTGCCTGAGCTTTTTCTCTCCTTCCGGTTTCGAAGCTCGAAAGGATAAAACGGACGCAGATATCGTAACCTACATGCCCCTCGACACACGTGGCAATGCCGAACGGTTCGTGGAATTGTTAAGACCGGAGCTCGTGCTCTTTGTGAAGTACGAGCTCTGGTACGAACACTTAAAAGTCCTGAAAGAAAATGGGACAGCTGTTCTACTCCTGGCTGCGGTCTTCCGACCGCAGCATCGCTACTTCCGTTGGTACGGTGGTTTTTTCCGGAAGATGTTGCAGATGCTCGATGGCATCCACGTTCAGGATGAGCGATCCAAAGAATTGCTGGAGGGCATCGGTATCCGGAAAGTGAACTGCTCCGGAGACCCGCGTTACGATCGCGTATGGCGTATCAGCGAAGAAGCAAGCTCTCTACCAGAAGTGGAACGCTTCAAAGGAAGCGATTTCCTTTTGATAGCGGGGAGCAGTTGGCCCGCGGAAGAAAAACTCCTCGAGCGCTATATGCGGAACGCACCCGGTTCCCTGAAACTTCTCATAGCCCCGCACGACGTGAGTGAAAAGCACGTGCGAGAGATAGAAAAACGCTTTTCATGGGATCGTCCGCTTCGATACAGTGATGGACCTTCAGATGATAGCTTGGCCGAAGCACGGATCCTGATCGTGGACCGGATCGGCCTCCTGGCCCGGATCTACCGTTATGGGGATGCAGCTCTTGTTGGAGGGGGTTTTAGCGGAAACCTTCACAACGTGCTCGAACCCGCCGCTCAAGGGCTTCCAGTGCTATTTGGGCCAGACGTGACCGAATTCCCCGAAGCGGTAGATCTGATCGTCCACGGCGCCGGCTTTGCAGTGACCGATGCGGATAGCCTTGAGAAACCCCTCTCCCACTGGAACGAGGACGAAGCTGAACACGAAGAAGTGACGGAAAAAGCCAGTGATTTCGTGGAAAGCCGAAGAGGAAGCTCTCGAACGATCATGCGGGACTTGAAGGAATATATCGATGAAGATAGGGCTACTTAAGCCACCCCTTTTCTGAAATACGTGACCCAAAGCTCACGTTAAATAAAAAAACCCAGCATGTCCGGATCCATCATTCGTACTTATCGAACACCCCTCCTGTTCGCAGTTCTCCTTGCATTCGGGAACGCCTGCGATAATTCCGAGCATAAAAGCTCATCCGGTGAAAAGCCAGCAAGGACCGCTGAAAAAGAGGGGGAAGGGAAAAATGATAAGGAAAAGAAGGAAAGGAAAAAGCCGAGTGAAGCAGCTGATACGGTAGAAAGGGAAAAGGGAGAGCAGCAGCGATATCCTGATACCCGTAGCATGGCCCAAGGCGATCGCTCAGCTCCCATCCCGGGAACAGCATCTTTTCGGGAGCATTTCGACCAAAAAGCCCAACGCTTCAGGGTTCACCCCGAAAAGGACACCTCCCTCCGTTGCAAAGAGGGGACCATCCTTCATTTTCCGGCCAACGCTTTTGAGACAGGATCAGGGAAAGCGGTCCATAAGAAAGTGAAGCTGCGGGTAAAGGAATATTACGAGAGGGCAGAGATCCTCATGGCGGGACTCGGAACAAAGAGCAATGACCGCATGCTCGAGACGGGCGGAATGGTCCACATTGAAGCCCGTGCTCATGGAGAACCCTGTGAGCTTCGGGAGGAAAGAACGATGCAGATCGAATTCCCCAGAAAGAAAGGCCAAAAGGACATGAAGCTCTTTTCAGGAGAGCGTCAGGCGGACGGCCGGATGAATTGGGAAGAAGAGAGCGAAGCAGACCTTAACAACACTTATAGCAGAGATGAGATCGACCAAGCGCCCTTCTTCCCTGGGGGTGACACCGCTAAGACCCTGTACATCATGGAAAACACAGAATATCCAGCGACCGCCCAAGCCCAAGGCAAAGAGGGCATCGTACGGATCAGTACGGTGGTCAGTCGATCCGGCAAGCTGCAGGACCTCGAACTCATCGAACGGGCAGCTCCTTCCCTGAACCGAGCTGCCTTTTCGATGGTAAAAGGGATGCCCTCCTGGACACCCGGTAAGATCGACGGGCAACGGGTAAGGAGCCGGGATACCCTGGAAGTAAAGTTCCAATTGAGCGAAGCGATGAAGGATGAAGGGGAGAAAGGACCGATGAGCGCGGAAAAGTTCGAGAAAAAGATGGAAGGAGATGGGAATATAGAAGAGGCCAGAAAGAGTGATATCAGCAATTACCTATTCAGCAGCGAGCAGATGGGTTGGTTGAACTGCGATCGCTTTATCGATCGGTTAAGGACCAAGGAATACGTCGTGGAACTCGACGAGCGTGCTGCCAAAAGCGATGTTAAGCTTTTCCTTCACGAACAGAACAGCTATCTATGTGCAAGGTACAAAAGGGGACGGCATATCTTCGAACAGGTCCCGAGGAACGCTGAAATGAGCTTGGTGGTCATCCGACCTTCGGAGAACGGCTACAAGATGGCGGTGGAATTTACGAACACCCGCAATGAGGACCCTGATCTGACCTTCGATAAGGTCACGATGGAAGGCCTGAAAACGGCGATGAAAAAGTTGAAGGAGGGCTAAGCCTCTGGTTAATGCCTCGACGGTTCAAACCTATTCAGGAGTTAAGACGAAGGACTGTACCCTGAAAGGGGATGCCTCCCACCTGCTAAGAAAAAGCAAAGTGTTTGCTTGGTTACTCCCCGTCAATGCGCAAATGGTGTTAGCGTCATCTCTGTTACTAAAGCATTTCTCAGCTTCATCAGGGCCCCGGGGGTCTTCTCCATAAGTCTCCCTATCAAAGCATGTTAACATATCATCTTACTTACAACCGCTAAAACAAGTAACCGACAGGACTTTATTTCAAGGAAAAACAAGCTTGGCACCGAACTATGATCCTGAAAAAAATAAAACAAAAAAAGACCGGGTTAGGATCACCCGGTCTTTTTGAGGTCAAAGGCAAAATGCTATTGCCTCTTTAACGGCCTTACTTTTCACTAACCGTGCATTCGTATTGAACTTCCGTACCGTTTACCTCGTAAGTACCTTCCTTTCCCTCGCACCATGACTGAGCCTCACTTTTACTGCTGTGTTTTTTGGTGTAGGAGTTTCCATCCCCACAACCACACTCATACTCCGTCTTACAGGAAGCAAAAGAAAGTCCGAAAAAGAGAGCGATAATAGCTACATTCAGCTTGCGCATATCCATTGATCTTTAGTTCGACGCAGGTATAATAAAATTCAAAACCTATTCATTTTCGAAAAAATCGCTCTTACCAGCAGCCAAAAAAAACCGGATCACCCTGTGGATGATCCGGTTTAGAAGTAGAACGGCCTTTGACCGTTCAATAGGATCAAGCGATTATCAACCGCTTTCGGATACTTCACAGATCGTCGTACTGTCTTCCTTCCCGCTGCACCAGGATTCTGCTTCGCTCTTGTCACTGTGCTTTTTGGTGTACTGTTCACCATCGGAGCAAGAACAAGTGTACTCGGTCTTGCAGGAAGCGAAAGAAAGCCCGAAAAAGAGGGCGAGGATAGCTACGTTGAGCTTACGCATGTCGATCGATTTTTGGTTTCGACGCAAGTTTAAAAAAAAATGTTCTTGCCGCAATAAAATAGCAGCGGAAAGCAGGTAGGGCCGAGAAAACTCTTCAAGGTTGCCGGATTATTTTCACCTTGGGTCAAGGATCAGTCTCAAAGCTTCATCTTTCGCTGACCCTGCAATCCGTCGTGCTTTTGGAGCTCTTTTTTTCGTAACCAGCGCACCAGCTTTTAGCTTCGCTCTTGTTGCTGTGCTTCTTGACATAGGTGTCGGTCGTAGACCCGTTGGGATCGTTCGTCACACACTTGCAAGCGTACTCCGTTTTGCAAGCGGCAACAGAAAGACCGAGGGAAAGAGCAATAATAGCTAGATCGAGCTTGCGCATGAGGATCGAGCTTTGATGGCAAAAGTAATTTTAATACTTTTTCTCTCAGGGGACCAAGGTATTTTAAATTTAATCTGCTATTCATTAAACGGTCGATCTGTATTAAATGAATGCTCGTACCTTAATGATCAAGATCTTAAAAGAAAAGTCAAAAACTCCATCTCCAACGTAGAAAGAGCACATTTCCAAGGTCATTCAACCCATTGCTAGGCGCGGTCTCGATGAAAAAGAACTGACCATGCAGGCTCAGGTCCCAATCCTCGTCGAGGCTGTGAGTTATAGAGGGCATCAAGAAGAGCGCATTGCTCCCTGGCGACCAGATGCTTGCAATGCTGGCCTCCAGGGTGGGATCGAAACGATGTTGAACTTGGTAAAGGAGCGAATGCTCGGTCGGCATCAGGTTTTTGGCACCGAGCGCTGTCCGCCGGAACACGTTCATGGGCCGCTTCGGTGGTTCGCTAATGCCTTCTGAATTCCAGAGATATGAAGCGGCCATGTAGAAAGAACCCTGGAACATGTGATCGATCGTCGCCGAAGCGCTGAGCTGTCCCCTGCGCTCCAAATAGTCATCGTAGGGATGGAAATAGGTGAGCTCTCCTTTTAATCCGGCATCCCCAAGATTGCCTGCCCATCCCGCTCCGAGCGCCACATCAGAGCGGAATTGCCCTCCGAGCACCTGAAAGTCATACCCCTTCTTGTTGAACTTGTACCGGAAAGCAGCCACACGGTCCTCTGGGTCCTTACCCGGCCGGTAAGCGATATCGATGGAGCTCATCATCGCTGGGAAATAGCGAAGCCAGATCGCATCGCTACCAGGACGCTCCTCGTAATCAAAATCCACGAAGGAATAAGCATTGAAAAGGTCGTTGGGATTCCAGGCAAGGTTCATACTCCAGTTGATACGCTGCCTTCCGGCTGTGATCTCCCACTTTCCTTTGGAAAAGCGAAGCCAGGCCCGATCGAGTTTCGAATGGAGGACCGTAGCGTCCTCATCGACGAGGAGCTCGGAAAGGTCAAAACGTTGAGGGTACTGCCCCAATAACCGGTCACCGTAGTTGGGATCATTCTTCACCCTTTCGCCGTAAAAAAGGCGGTTACGGACATCCACCCCAGCGGTCCAGGCATCGGTCGGATAAACCCGGAACTTGATCCGGTTGTGAAAGAAATTCTCATTGGTGAAGGAACCGAGACTTCCTTCCTGCCAACTTGCGAGCGATAAATGCTTGATATAACCGTTCAATTCCGTAGCCTTCCCGATCTGCTCCCAAAACCCTGCACTCGTATCATTTTCCTGCGCCTGAAGGGAGCAAGGGAAAAGGAAAAGAAGGATCAGTACGGAGCAAAAGCACCTCATCGCGTAGCGGAACGTTCGGGTTCAGGCTCTTCATCCGAAATAATACGACCATCCTCGAGCGTCACAACGCGCCTCGCACGGTCGATCACACGCTGATCGTGCGTGGAGAAAATGAAGGTGACCTGTTCCTTCTCGTTGAGCTCAGCCATGATATCCAAGAGGCCCTTGCTCGAGGTGGAATCGAGGTTGGCCGTAGGCTCATCGGCGAGGACGAATTCAGGTTTGGAAGCCAAAGCACGGGCTACTGCCACCCTTTGCTGCTGTCCTCCCGAGAGCTCATTGGGACGATTATCGATCCGATCTTCCAGCCCCACGGCCTTTAAAAGCTCCATGGCCCGGTCCTCCCGGTCCTTCTTTTTCCACTTCTGCATCAGCATGATGAACTCAACATTTTCCCTTGCGGTGAGGACGGGGATCAGATTGAAGGATTGGAAGACGAACCCGATATGGTAAAGGCGGAAGTCGATGAGCTGGTTTTCGCTCAAACCGCTTATATCCGTTCCTCCCACCTGCACCTTGCCTTCCGTCGCTTCATCCAATCCTCCGATGATGTTCAGGAGGGTGGTCTTCCCCGAACCGGAAGGACCGACCAGTGCGGAGAATTCCCCTTCTTTCACCTCGAGGTCCACCCCGCTCAGGGCCTGGACCTCAACTTTGGTCTCCGCATAGATCTTCGTAACCCCTTTTGTTCGGATAACACTCATAGTATAGAGATTTGATGGTGATCCGATGCGAAAATTCTCATATCGCTCGGATGGCTTCGGCGGGTTTCAGGCGCAAAGCTTTCCAGGCTGGGAAAAGCGAAGCGATGATCGCAGTCATGACCACGATCCCTGCAATGTTCCAATAAAAAGCGGTCTCGAGGACGGGATGCACCACTCTTCCGACAGCCAAGCTCCGCAATCCCTCCGCGACCATGGACAGATCGATCCCGACCTGGTTGAAGTACTCGATCGTCCCATACCCGAATAGGATGCCCAGCGGACCGCTCAAAAGGCTCAGATACAAGGTCTCGTAGAGGATCATCAAGAAAACGCGGAATCGGTTCATCCCGACCGCCATCAACATACCAAGCTCCCTTTTCCGCTCAAGGACCGCCATAAGCATCGTATTCACGATCCCGAAAGCGAGGGCGAGCATGATGATCCCGATGAAGATGACCATCATCTGCGTCATCATCTGATCCGCATAACCGAGTTCCGGAGAGATCTCTTTCCAGCTTCGCGCTTTCAGGGCTGGGAAGGCGCGGTCGATACGGGCGGTCATCCCTCCGACCTTTTCCGGATCTTTAAGGATGATGGCCGCTTCGTGATGAACGGGTTCTTGGGCCTCCATGGAGCGCATCATATCCTTCTGAGGGATGAAAACGTGCGTCTCATCGAAGCTGGATGACATCGTCTCGAAGACCCCGACGATCCGGTAAGCCCCGGCCACCATATCGCCTTGGACGCTTTGATAGCGTAGAACGAGCTTGGAGTGGAGCTCCAGACCGAGTTTTTCCAAAAGCGCTTTTCCTACGACCACGGGGCGATCGTAACGGCTGGAATCGAAAAAATGCCCTTGGACCATGTTCTTAGGGACGCTGCTGACCCGGGCCTCCCTTTTCGGTTCGATGCCTTGAACTTTGACTCCCACACCCCCTTTCGCCGAGGAGGCCATTCCATTGATGGAGGCCCGGAAGCTGGAAGCCTCTACCTCCTCCATCGTATCGAGGAAAGAACGGAGCTCATCTCCAGCAGCACCCAGTCGGTTCTTCACTTTGGCCGCTTTCAGGTAGTCCGGATGATGGACCTGGATGTGGGAGAGGCTGGTGCGGATCATGGCCTCGGTCCGCTGATCGTTCATCCCCTTGGAAAAGGCCATCACGAAGAGCCCTGCCCAGACACCAAGCGCGATGGAGATCATCACGATCAAGCTTCGAAGGGGATTCCGCCATATGTTCAACCAAGCGACTTTGAGGAGCATCATTTACGCATTGCTTCGACGGCTTTCAAACGAAGGATCCGGCTCAGGGGATAACTGCTTGCCAAGACCCCCATCCCCAGAATGATCGCTGCATGGGTCATCAGGATCGAGGGGTCGGTGGAAGTGGGGATAACAGGCTCGAACCCGAATCCCTTCATCGCCTCTCCGACCGATCCGCTAAAACGGATCGGATCTTGGTGAAAATAGAGCATGAGGGGATAAGCGAGGAGCATCCCACAAAAGACCCCGATCAAAGAAAGCATGACGGTTTCCAGGAAGATCACAGTGCTCAAACGCCATCGCTTCATACCAACGGCCACCAGGATCCCGAACTCCGTCATCCGTTCCTCGGTCATCATGAGAACGGTCCCGAAGATCCCGAAAGCGATGAGCAGATAGAGGATCAAGACCATGATCACACCGCCGGCATTATCAGCTTGGATCATCTGGACCAATTCCGGCATCATTTTCCGCCATCCCATCGCTTCGTATCGTTCGCTGTCCAAGCGTTCTTGAATGTCGGATGCCAGCTTTGAAGCGTCCGAAAATCCTTGAACACCCAAGGAAATGGACGTCCAGCGAGGGCCGGTCCCGTAGAAATATTGGGCCTCCTTCATCGGCAAAAAGACCATGCGTTCATTGAGTTCCGGGCTGTTCAAGTCCAACACCCCTTGCACGGGATATTTACCAGCGGCTTGCATCCCATGGAAACCTTTTCCCAAAAAGACCAGGGTATCACCGATCTCGATCCCGAAATAGCTGAGAAGGCCCTTCCCTACCAATATTCCTCGATCTCCCGGCATTCTCCCTCTTCTGAGCCGATCCCCGAGTTTCATGAGCTGTTTCTCCTTACTGGTGCGCACCCCAACGAGCTGAACCCCTTTGGTAAGATCCTCGTGAGAAGCCAGAGCGAATCCTTCCAGCCGGGGAGCCGCGACCTGGACCTCATCCATCCCTTCCAACTCCTGGAGCAGGGAATCGCTCGCCTCCATGGAAAGGTTCAGGGTCTTTTCCTCCCAGTATCCCTTTTGATGGACCTGCACATAGCCCGCATAGGTCCGAACCACATTATCGATCATGTGATCGTACATGCCGAGCTGCATGGAACGCATGAAAACCGCGAGCGGCACGAAAAGGAGGATCGCACCGACCGTGATCCCGGTCCGCACCCGATTCCGCCAGATGTTCCGCCAGGCTAACTTCAGGTACATCTTACCGGAGCTCTTTCATGTTGCGCGTAGTGAAGAAGGAATCTTGGATCGGTTCGTTGAAGCTCATCTTTTCACGGATCATCACCGTCTTGTGACCTGCTTTATCTTGAGGGATCATTTCCATCTTCCGCGCGAGCTTACGCCCTCCTAGTTTCTGAATGTCAAAGGATTTCATGACGTTGATCAGCTCACCG
>CAZIDL010000038.1:0-23836 GCA_964537825.1 uncultured Weeksellaceae bacterium | reverse complement strand
GCACTACCGCTCTTGCTTCCCGTCCAACTCGATCCCCCATCGGTCGTCCGAAGGATCGTATCCGTGTCACTGTATCCTCCGATCCCCCCGACAGCCCATCCGGTATTGGCATCCGTGAAGTGAACAGCGTCCAGATAAAAGTTCCCTCCACTTTGTATCGTGTTCCAATTCGAACCTCCATCCGTGGTATAGAGGATCGTACCATCATTTCCAACGGCCCATCCTGTGCTGGCATCGATGAAGTGCACGGAATTAAGGCTATTGCTGATCCCACTCGACTGACTGTTCCAACTGGATCCCCCGTCGGTGGTATGAAGGATCGTACCATAGCCACCAACGGCCCAACCCGTGCTGTCATCGATAAAGTACACGGAATAAAGGTCATTCAAGGGACCAGTGGACTGGCTGTTCCATGTCGAACCTCCATCCGTAGTATGGAGGATCGTACTATCGGATCCAACGACCCACCCTGTATTAGCATCTACAAAATGGACCGACTGCAGATCATTAGAGGTGCCGCTGGTCTGGTCGTTCCAGTTCGATCCACCGTCCGTCGTGTGAACGATATCTCCAAACCTCCCAACAGCCCAACCAGTACTAGCATCGATGAAGTGCACGGAATTAAGGCCATTGCTGGCACCATTGGATTGGCTGTTCCAGTTCGATCCTCCATCCGCGGTATGGAGGATCGTACCACTAAACCCACCAACGGCCCATCCTGTATTAGCATCGACGAAATGAACGGATTCTAAACCCTCCTTGTTCCCACTGCTTTGTTCATTCCAGTTCGAGCCGCCGTCCGTGGTCATTAGGATCGTACCATTGAACCCAACAGCCAGACCCGTGCTCGCATCAGCGAAATGCACG
Source organism: uncultured Weeksellaceae bacterium (assembly GCA_964537825.1). Lineage (GTDB taxonomy): Bacteria > Bacteroidota > Bacteroidia > Flavobacteriales_D > CAYVSK01 > CAZIDL01. The sequence continues at coordinate 22,969 of CAZIDL010000038.1, read as the reverse complement.
GAACGAAGGGTCTCGTAAGTATTCGTTGACTGAACGTTCCAGTTCGAGCCGCCGTCCGTGGTATGGAAGATCTTGCCTTCGTTTCCTGCTGCCCAACCGGTATTGCCGTCGATGAAATGAACTGAATGGAGCTGAAAGTACCATCCAAAGGGTTGTCCGTTCCATGTGGATCCCCCATCCGTGGTGTGGAGGACCGTATCCCCACCGACAGCCCATCCGGTATTGGCATCGATGAAATGAACGTCCTCCAGAGACCACTCGAACCCGAGATTTTGAGCGTTCCAAGTCGAACCTCCGTCCGTCGTATGGACGACCCCGCTATCTCCGACAGCCCATCCAGTATTGGCATCGACGAACTGAACGTCCCAAAGAGCGCCATCAATTGCGCTACTTTGAGGGTTCCAGGTAGAACCTCCGTCCGTCGTATGGAGGATCGTACTGTCGATCCCAACAGCCCAACCCGTGCTCGCATCTTCAAAATGGACCGAAAGAAGGGTTTCACTGGTCCCACTCGTCTGTACGTTCCAGCTCGATCCCCCATCCGTGGTATGCAGGATAGTGCCATCCCGTCCGACGGCCCAACCCGTACTGGAATTCAGGAAATGCATTCCGAACAGGTCTTTGCTCGAATTCCCAACGCAGTGCGTGATGTTCCAACTGTTCCCTCCATCACTGCTCTCCATGAAAGTTCCACCACCTCCTACCGCATAAGCTGTATTGGAAGAGAAAATTCGGACATCGGTCAAAAAATTGCCTTGGGGCCGGGGGTTCTGCCATTCCCAATCACTCCCGCATTGAGCATGGGACGTGGAAGAAAGGATCGAAAGAAAGCTGAACAATAAAGCAGATCCTGTTAACAGTGTTCGGGTGAAAAAGGGCATGTGACACGTTTTATTTAAAAACCAAGCATTTATCGGGTTTTATCAAAGGTAATTTTTTTAAAAAGCTAAGCAAATCATTCTTCCAGCTAGGTCAAGGCTTCTAAAGCAAAGCTCCATCCATTGGATCACCTTAAATTTAGGCCTCATTTACTGCACTATGAAGATGGAGGAACTCATCGATGGCTTTCCGGAGCAATTGAAGGATGCCCTGCGGATCGCCTCGGAAGCGGAGCTGAAGGGTCCGGACACCCCTATCGACCGGGTTCTCGTATCCGGGCTCGGGGGATCCGGGATCGGAGGCACCCTGGTCTCTGAGTGGACTGCAAGGGAGGCCAGCGTTCCGGTCAACGTCAATAAGGATTACCATCTGCCCGGTTGGGTGGACGACCGCACCTTGCTCATCATTTCTTCCTACTCGGGGAACACGGAAGAGACCCTGAACGCACTCGAAGAAGGGGTGGTTAAGAACGCCCGGATCGTCTGTATCTCCTCTGGCGGTGAGGTGGAACGAACCGCAAATGAAAAAGGCTTCGACCACATCAAGGTCCCTGGAGGTTATCCTCCTAGAGCTGCTATGGGCTATTCCATCGTCCAACTTCTGGCTATCCTTGCTCATTACGGGGTCCTCCCTTCCCATTTCGATCTGGAACGAGAGATCCAGACCTCTGCCAAATTCCTGGAGCTCGATCAACAACCCATTAAGGATCACGGACGGGTTCTTGCCGAAAAACTGCAGGGACGCATGCCGGTGATCTATGCTGGGTCAGGCTATGATGGGGTGGCCGTCCGCTGGCGCCAACAGATCAATGAGAACGCCAAAAGCCTCTGTTGGCATCACGTCCTCCCGGAGATGAACCACAACGAGCTTGTGGGTTGGCAAGGAGGTGGACCGAACGTAGCCGCGCTCATGCTCCGCAACGAAGACGATCACGTAGGAACGCAGAAGCGGATGGAACTCAGCAGGGAATTCCTTAAGGACCGTTGCGCCGTTTGGGAAGAGGTCTATTCCAAAGGAGATACCCGGATCCAACGGGCGTTCTACCTGATCCATCTGGGGGATCACCTTTCCTATCAGCTCGCATTGCTGAACGGTGTGGATCCGGTGGAAGTAGAGGTCATCGAACGCTTCAAGGAGCGTTTGAAAGAAGCTTGAGGGCTCCATCCCTCCCGCAACTGCTCTCCCTTTCAACATTTCCTTTTTGAAAACCCCTCAATGCCCGCCTTTCAGGCAGGGCATTCCCTAAGCTAATTTGCTCACTGGCAGGGAGGCTTATGTCCAAAGGCAAATCGCACGAAAAAATACGGGTCGTCGAACTCTTCGCAGGGGTGGGGGGCTTCCGCCTTGGCCTCGAGGAGTTCAAAGACTCTCCTTTTCAAGTCGTCCGGAGCGATCAATGGGAGCCCGGCATCAAGAAGCAGCACGCTTCCATGATCTACAAGGCTCGCTTTGGCGAAGCGGGTCATCACTGCCTGGACATCGCTACCGTAAAAGGAGAACATATGGCCGATCACGAGCTCATGGTCGGAGGATTCCCCTGTCAGGATTACTCCGTCGCTAACACCCTGAGCCGTTCTGGGGGGATCATCGGCCAAAAGGGGGTCCTTTGGTGGGAGATCCATCGCATCCTAGAGCAAATGGGGAAAAGGAAACCTCCATATCTTCTTCTGGAGAACGTGGACCGCCTTCTGAAATCCCCGGCCAAACAACGAGGTCGCGACCTGGCCATCATGCTAGCCTCGCTGAACGAACTCGGATATGCGGTGGAATGGCAGGTGATCAATGCAGCGGACTTCGGAATGCCCCAACGACGGCGCCGGGTATTCCTGACCGCTTACCTCAAGGGGACAGGGATGCACGAACGGCTCTGTTCCCATAGAGATGATCCTTTTCAAGGGATGATCCCCCGAGCATTCCCGATCGAGCAAAACGGCCAGCAAGCTTTTTCCGGGTTCGTTCTTGAAAAGGACTTGAAGAAGCTCTCGGATACGTTCAATCGAGGAGGCAAGAGTACGCCGTTCAGCAACAGGGGCATTATGGTCGATGGAAAGGTATGCACCGTACCGACCCGTTCCGCTTATCATGGCCCATCCATGACACTCGGATCGGTCCTACAGAAGGAAGAGGATGTGCCGAAGCACTATTACATCGGAAAGAAGGAGTACCGCAAATGGAACTACCTGAAAGGGGCTAAGCGAGAGCTCCGACGCTCCTCCAACGGTCACCAGTACACTTACTCCGAAGGGCGAATGGTCTTTCCCGATCCGTTGGATCAGCCATCCCGCACGATCATAACAGCGGAAGGGGGTGCTTCTCCTTCGCGCTTCAAGCACGTGGTCGATAACGGAAACGGGCTTCGTCGGTTAACTCCGATCGAACTGGAGCGCTTGAATATGTTCCCGGACGATCACACCCTCTTGGAAGGCATTACGGAGAATCAAAGGGCCTTTCTCATGGGAAACGCCTTGGTCGTCGGGATCGTGAAGAAGTTGGGAAAAGTCCTGCGGGAAACGATCGAAGAAGGAGAAAAAGTGGGGGCAGGATAAGGCCATAAGCCAAAGGTCCAGAACCTGATCGCTTCAGGGTATAGGATCATTGCATGATCATCTGTACATCTTAAACCCCTTGGATCAAGAATTCGGTGCTTTTTACGAAGCAGTAGTGTTGCAATAAGATCCGGCTGTTCCTAAATTTAGAGCCCTCCTTCCCCCATCCAAACCGTTAAAAGAGAAGATACTGGGGCTATATATTCCGCTTTTCCCTTCTCTTCTTCCTCATCCTTTTTATTACGCCTGTTAAAGCCCAGGAACCCGATACGATCCGCATTCGAAAAGAACTTGAGGCGATCGTCGGGACAGAAACTCCGAGGGACCATGAACATCCAGCGACCCTTGACGCTGTGGCATCCTATATCGGAGGGAGAATGGAAGAACGGGGGGCCAGGGTCCGTGAACAACCGTTCAAAGTGCGGGGAACCACCTATCGGAATGTGATCGGATCTTTTGGGCCGGACACAGGAGAAAGGATCATCCTCGGAGCCCATTACGATGTGGCCGAAGGAGTTCCAGGGGCAGATGACAATGCAACAGGGGTGGTGGGCTTGCTCGAGATCGCGGACGCTTTGAAGGATGGGGGTCTGGACCACCGGGTGGACCTCGTCGCCTATTCGCTCGAAGAACCCCCATTTTTCGGAACCGATAACATGGGGAGTTACAAGCATGCTCGCTATTTGGCCGAAAACGATATCCCGGTCAAAGGGATGATCTCCTTGGAGATGTTGGGTTTCTATCAAGACTCCCTCGGCTCTCAAGACTATCCATTAGGGATCCTCAAACTCTTTTATGGAAGAAGGGGTGATTTCATTACGGTGGTGGACCGCTTCTGGAACCCACCCTTTTCAAAAGGATTCCGGAAGGATCTTCAAGATTCCTGTGAGGTCGAAGTAAAGGTTTTCAAGGGGCCTCGATGGCTCGTAGGGATCGACTTTTCCGACCATCGGAATTATTGGGAATTCGGGATACCCGCATTCATGATAACGGAACCAGCTTTTACCGGAACCCTCATTATCACGAAAAGAGCGACCGGATAGGAACTTTGGACCTTGAAAGAATGGCAAAAGTGATCGAAGGGGTGGAGAAAGTGCTCCTCAATAACTGAGGAGCACTTTGGATCACCAGCGATCGAGGGTCGCCACGTAGCCTGGTGAGAACAGGTCGCGCGAACGATGCCTGGATCACTTGATCACGGAAGCGGAGATCTAATGTTCCTCTTCCCCTTCCTCAAGCGGAACAGTCTGGGGAACGAAGTCGTCATCCTTTCCGGGTTTGCTGTAATCGTAAGCCCAGCGGTGGACCGTAGGGAGCTCACCCGGCCAATTCCCGTGAAGATGTTCCACGGGGGTGGTCCATTCGAGGGTATTGGACTTCCAAGGGTTCTGCGGAGCCCGCTGCCCTCTAAAGATGCTGTAGAAGAAGTTGTAGAGGAAAAGGGCCTGACCGACCGCTCCGAGGATAGCGAAAGCGGTCATCACGATGTTCAGGTCGGCGACACCATCCAACATCGGGAGCGCCGAGTTCTCGTAATACCGACGAGGTGCTCCCGCCAAGCCTACGAAGTGCATCGGGATGAAGACCCCATAGGCCGCTATGAAGGTGACCCAGAAATGGGCGTAACCCAGGTTCTTGTTCATCATGCGGCCGAACATCTTCGGGAACCAGTGATATACCCCGGCCAACATTGCAAGAACGGCTGAAAGCCCCATCACAACGTGGAAATGTGCGACCACGAAATAGGTGTCGTGGACCTGGATATCGAGCGCCGAATCCGCCAGAATGATCCCGGTCAACCCTCCACTGATAAAGGTGGACACCATCCCGATGGAAAAGAGCATGGCCGGGGTCATACGCAATTTCCCTCTCCATAAGGTGGTCAGGTAATTGAAGACCTTCACTGCGGACGGGATGGCGATCAGGAGGGTCGTGAAGACGAAGACGGATCCGAGGAAGGGGTTCATGCCCGAAACGAACATGTGATGGGCCCATACCAGGAACGAGAGGAAGGCGATCGCAAGGAGGGATCCGATCATGGCCCGATAACCGAAGATCGGCTTCCGGGCGTTGGTGGAGATGATCTCAGAAGAAAGGCCGAATGCGGGAAGGATCACGATGTAGACCTCCGGGTGTCCAAGGAACCAGAAGAGGTGCTGATAAAGGATCGGGCTTCCCCCGGTCGCTTCCAGCGCCTCACCTCCAATGTAGATGTCCGACAAATAGAAGCTCGTTCCAAAGGAGCGGTCCATGATAAGAAGAACGGCAGCAGCCACAAGGACCGGAAAGCTGAAAATCCCGACCAAAGCCGTGAGCAGAAGCGCCCAAATGGTGAGTGGAAGGCGGGTCATCTTCATCCCTTTCGTCCGAAGGTTGATGATCGTAACGGTGTAGTTAAGTCCTGCGATCAGGGTGGAAGCGATAAAGAGGACCATGGCGATCAACCAGATGGTCATGCCCATCCCCGAACCAGGTATGGCCTGGGGCAGAGCACTAAGGGGCGGATAAATGGTCCACCCTCCACTAGCTGCCCCTCCTTCCACAAAAAAGGAGGAAAGGAGAACGATGGAAGAGAGAAGGAAGAGCCAATAGGAGAGCATATTGAGGAAACCGCTCGCCATATCGCGCGCACCGATCTGCAGCGGAATGAGCGTATTGGCAAAAGTTCCGCTCAAGCCCCCGGTCAGCACGAAGAAGACCATGATGGTCCCATGCATGGTAACGAGCGCCAAATACATGTTCGAACTCAGAACCCCGTCGGGCGCCCATTTATCCCCGAGGAAAGTGTTCAGGATCCCGAAGGATTCCTGTGGCCAGGCCAGCTGCAAGCGGAAGAAAATAGAAAGCATCATTCCGATCACAGCCATAAAAATGGCGGTGATCAGGAACTGCTTCCCGATCATCTTATGATCCTGGCTGAAAACGTACTTCGTCCAGAAACTTTCCTTGTGATGATGCCCGTGCTCGGCTTCTGCTGTAGCTCCCATAGCTCCCGAGGTTTCCTATTGCAAATATCTCAATTCTTCTTCTTTTCGGCCACACCCGAGGACTTAAGACCAGCAGCAGCGGCGAAGGTTTCCTGATCCTTGAGCCAACTCCGGAATTCGGCCTGTTCTTCCACTTTCATCCCCATCTTCATGTTATAGTGGCTCGTGCCGCAGATCTTGTTGCAGATCAGCATGTAAGCGAAGCTCGGATCGTCCTTGATCGTCCGCATGCTGTCCGTCGTGATCGTCGGTGTGAATTTGAAGGTGGTCTCCATTCCGGGCACCGCGTTCATCTGTGCCCGAAAATGCGGCATATAGGCGCTGTGGATCACATCGCGCGACCGGATATGAAAGTTCACTTCCTGCCCTTTCGGCAGGTGAAGGGTGTCGGTAACCACTTTGTCGTCGTAGCCGGCCTTGAAATCGAGCTCTTGCTCGCTGAGGTTTTTTATGCGAGCCAAATCGCGCTTCAACTTAGCAAGCTCGTCCTGGACCTTTTCCTTCTTCCAGTCGGGCATAATAGCACCCCTTTCCTCGAGCGTCGTCTTTTTGGATGCGATCGCTCCCTCTTTGGCCTCTAATTTCCGTTGGATGTTCTCCTTGGTGATGATGCCAAGGGGGTTCTTCGTACTGATGAGAAGGTAATTGGTAGGACCTAACTCTCCATCTTTTCCAGGGTAACGGACGGTCCAGTCGAACTGTTTGCCATAAAGCCCCACGTGAAGGGCATCTTCGGAAGGCTTGTCCATCACACGGTTCCAGGTCGTCAGCCCGTAAATAATGATGACCGCCAAAAAGATCGAGGGGACCACGGTCCAGAGCAGTTCCAATTTGTTGTTCTCCGGATAGAAGAGCGCTTTGCGGCCCTCTTTACCGAAGTATTTGTACGAGAACCAAAAGAGGAGGGTCTGGGTGATAAAGAAGACGAAGAGGATGATCACGAAGTTGAAGATCATCAGGTTGTCGATCCAAGACCCGTGCTTGGAAGCAGGATCATGGATCAGGGCCTCTTGGCCGTAATCGACCATCAACCAGATAAGGAGGCCGTAAAAGAGGAACATGAAAAGGAGCAAAAGGTAACCGTTCAGCCGGTTATCCTTCGTACTGATATCCTCTTCACGCTTTCCGCTCAGCTTGCGCGTCAGCTCGTAAACGCGGGTCAACTGAGCAACGGCAAGGACGCCGAGGATGATCACGAGAACGATGAGGACCTTGTTCATAATTCCGAGTGCTTTCTAACTTCTTTCGCTGATCACATCAAGTGTGCAAATGCGTGCTTTCTTCCAGGAAGGGATGATGCACCGGTGTTACCGGAGCTTTCGACAACTTCCTGAGGGTAAGGTTTACGAACAATCCCAGGAAACCGAGCGCCATCCCGATCTCCAGGAATCCCAAGTGCCAATTTTCATAGACCGTCCCGGGCATAAAGAGGATGAAGACATCCAGCCAATGCGTGACGAGGAGGATCACCCCGATCGTCATCAGTTTCTTGTAATTCCGCTTCGCATCCCGAGCCATGAGGAAGAGCATCGGTAACACGAAGTTGATCACGAACATCGTCCAGAAGGGGATGGTATAATGGTCGATCCGCATCACATAGTAAGTGACCGGTTCCGGCTTGTTTCCATACCAATAGAGCAGGAACTGGGCAAACCATAAGTAGGTCCACAGAAAGCTCAATGCGAACATCCATTTTCCCATATCGTGGATGTGGTTCTGATTCACTTGCTCCAAATAACCCTTCTTCTTGAGATAAAGGGTGAGCACCGTCATCACGATGATCGCCGTACACCAAAAACCGCCGAGCACATACCAACCGAAGATCGTACTGTACCAGTGAGGGGTCACCGTCATAACCCAATCCCATCCCATTGCCGAGGAAAGGATAGCGAAGAGGACGATGAAGACCACCGAAGTCCGATAATTCTTCCAATGGATGGCCGTACCTCCCACTTCATCCTCTTCGAGGGACTTCTTCCGGAACCACCAACCGAAACCAACGAAAACGCCCATATAAAGGAGCGAGCGGATGATAAAGAAGGGGATGTTCAGGAAGCCTTGCTTGCCCTTGAGGATCTCGTCATGTTCCATCGCATGGGGATCCATCCAGTGCCAGATGCCATGGCCACCGAAGGCCCCGACGATGATGATCAGCAAAATGATACCCGCCCCGATGGGCAAAAAGGACATCGTAGCCTCAAAGACCCGCTTGAGCAAGGCACTCCATCCGGCCTCAGCAGCATACTGGATCGCGAAGAAGAAAAGTGCACCCACAGAAATGGTGAAGAAGAAGAAGGCATTCACCATCAGGTTGCTCCAGAATCGGTTCTGGTAATGATGAGCATGACCGGAATCGACCGTGAACAAACCGATGATCCCAACGAGAAGCGCGATCGCACCGATCGCCATCAGGATCGTCGTAATGGTCTTTGCTTTGCTCGAGATCGTGAATCCCATTGCTCGCTTAAGGCTTTTGTGATCTTATGGAACGAAGCATCGTTCTCATTTATCCGTACCCTCGTTCGAATTTCCCGTATCAGTACCAGCGGCCTTCATTGCCTCGCCACTGTCCATTGCTGCTTGCTGCGTGGTATCCATTGCGGCCACCGTATCGGTCTTAGCAGAGGCCGTATCCGCTTTTCCTTCCTTGAGGAGCTTTTCGCTCCCGTTCTGCAGATCGTTGATGTAATGGATCACGAGCCAGCGCTCCTTCTTGTTGAGTTGAGCAGCATGGCTTCCCATCAAGCCCTTTCCGTAGGTGATGGAATGAAAGGCCTTCCCGTCCGGCAGATCGCTCAAAGGACCGGTAAAGGAAGGTGGAGGTGCATGCCCGCCGTTCTCGACGACGGCTCCGTTCCCTTCACCTTTCTCACCGTGGCAGTGCTCGCAATAGTTCGTGAAGATCTGTTCGCCTTTTTCGAGGTTCTCCGTAGTAAGCGGAATGGGGTTCCTGAGTTCCTTTCCGGCCTTTTCGTAACCATCCGTGGTGTTCGGATAAGGATAGGGAAGGTTCGGATTATAGGCCGATCCCATGTATTCCGGGTTGAAGGGGACCGTCCCTTCCGGAGGGTGCATAGCCATCAGGGAATCCGGGAAGTGATAATCCATGTAAGCCTCGATAGCGGGAGAACGGTACATGTCCGGCATGAACTCGACCCCGGGGCTGTTCTCGTTCTGGTGGCAAGAGCTCACGGTCAACACCAAAGCGAGGAGCGGGAAAGAGCGAAAGATGGTCGCTTGAATGGCTCGGACCATGGATCGTGCTTTTTGATGCATCCGGTCAAACATTCCGTTCATCGATCTCGAAGGCACCCGAATTCCGCAGGCGTTCCTTCAGTTCGTCTTCGCTGATATTGTGGTTCTCGGCCGGAAGGACCTTGAGGGCAAAAGTGTCGTCCGAGGTCCTGGGATCCGGATTCCTGGGTGAAAGGCCGGGCAAGTACTTGCTTCGTAGCAGGAAAGTGATCGCCATCCCATGAGCAGCACACAGTACGGTGAATTCGAAACTCACCGGTATAAAGGAGGGCATGTTCTCCACGAAGCTGAAGCTCGGTTTACCCCCTATGTTCATCGGCCAATCGTGGATCATGAAATACCAGATCCCGAGAAAGGCCAGACAAAGTCCGGTCAATCCGAAAAGAAAGGCACAAATAGCGAGGCGGGTCTGCCGGACGTGAAGGACTTCATCCAATCCATGAACGGGGAAAGGAGTGAAGGCATCCTTGACGTGCACGCCACCGGAGACCAATTCCTCAGCCCCGTTAACAAGGACCTCGTCATCGTCGTAATAGGCGTATATGATCTTTTCAGCCATCCTCTTTTCCGTTTATCCGTTCGGCTTTTCGTTGCTGCTCTCCACTTGCTTGTACTTCTCACCGGAACTCTTCAGGATCGACTTAAGTTCGTTCAGGGCCAATACCGGGAAGAACCTTGCAAAAAGAAGGAAGAGGGTGAAGAAGATCCCGAGCGTTCCAACGAAGACACCGATATCCACATAAGTAGGGTGGAACATCGTCCAGGAAGATGGTACATAGTCCCTGTGCAGACAGGTCACGATAATGCAGAAGCGTTCGAACCACATGCCGATGTTGATCACCGCTGCCAGTATGAAAGTGATCGTCAGGCTCCGGCGGATCTTTCGGATCCAGAAGAATTGCGGAGCGACGATATTGCAGAGCATAAGACTCCAGAAAGCCCAGCCATAAGGTCCCTGGGAGGCATTGTAGGAGAGGTAGATGTAATCCTCATAAGGACTCTGGGAGTACCAAGCCATGAAATACTCGGAAATATAGGCCACCGCGACCATTCCTCCCGTCACGAGGATCACCTGGTTCATATACTCGATGTGGCGGACCGTAATGTACTCCTCCAGCTTCATGGCCTTCCGCATGATGAGGACCAGGGTCTGCACCATGGCAAAACCGGAGAAAACGGCGCCAGCAACGAAGTAGGGCGGGAATACCGTACTGTGCCATCCAGGCACCAGCGATGTGGCAAAATCCATGCTCACGATCGAGTGAACGGAGAAGACGAGCGGGGTAGCGATGCCGGCCAGCACCAGGGACACTTCTTCAAAACGGACCCAGGATTTGATATCTCCCGACCAACCGAAGCTCAGGAAACTATAGATCTTCTTGGCCCAAGGCTTCGTCATCCGGTCGCGAATGGTCGCAAGATCAGGAAGCAACCCGAGATACCAGAAAACGAGGGAAACGGTCAGGTAGGTCGTAATGGCGAAAACGTCCCAAAGGAGGGGTGAATTGAAGTTCACCCAAAGGCTCCCGAACTGATTGGGAAGGGGTAGGACCCAATAGGAAACCCAGAGGCGGCCCATGTGGATACCCGGGAACATGGCCGCCATCAAAACGGCAAAGATGGTCATTGCCTCGGCGGATCGGTTGATGGCCATACGCCATTTCTGGCGGAAAAGAAGAAGCACCGCGGAGATCAGGGTCCCGGCGTGACCGATCCCGACCCACCAGACGAAGTTGGTAATGTCCCAGGCCCAGTTGATGGTCCGGTTCAATCCCCACACTCCGATACCCGTACCGATCAGATAAAGGACGCAGCCGATCCCCCAAAGGCTGAAGAGCCCGGTGATCGTAATGAGCAGGTACCAGGCCTTAGGTGCCTTGTTCTCGATCGGCCGACACACATCCTCCGAGATCTGGTGATAGTCCTTGTCTCCGAGGATGAGTGGTTCTCTGATCGCGGCTTCCTTTTGCATGGATCCTTCCTATTCGTTGTTCTTGCAGTCCATGTTGACGTCCTTAGCTATGCTCCTTCTGGCCGTCCTTTTCCTTTCCGTTCTCTTCCTCTTCCGTGCGGTTGCGAACCTTAACCTGATAGGCAACGTTCGGCTCAGTACCGATCTCTTCGAGGGCGTAATAGGCGCGTTTGCTTTCCATGTGCCCCTTGTGAACCTGTGACCCATCGTCGTTGATGTCCCCGAACGTGATCGCGTTCGTTGGACAAGCTTCTGCACAAGCGGTCTGAACAGCACCATCCTCGACGGGCTTCCCTTCCTTTTTGGCCTCGAGCTTACCGGCCTGGATCCGCTGAACGCAGAGGCTACATTTCTCCATAACACCGCGGGAACGGACCGTCACGTCAGGGTTGAGCACCATACGGGTCATCTCGTCCTGAGCAGGCTCTTCTTCCCCCATATGACTCGGGTTCGTATGCTTGAACTTCTTGTAACGCCGGTAATTGAACCAGTTAAAGCGCCGAACCTTGTAAGGACAGTTGTTCGCACAATAGCGGGTCCCTATGCAACGATTGTAGGCCATCATATTGAGGCCTTCGTTGCTGTGGGTCGTAGCAGCCACAGGGCAGACCGTCTCACAGGGTGCATGATTGCAGTGCTGGCACATCATCGGCTGGAAGGTCACGTCCGGGTTGTCAGCCTCGGGCGTGTCCATCTGCTCATGGCTCAGTTCATCATAATGCTCGTCGATCCGGTCCTCCACTTTCGAGGAGTAGTAGCGATCGATCCGCAACCAGTGCATTTCCCGGGTCCTCCGCACTTCATCCTTTCCGACGACCGGCACGTTGTTCTCAGCCGAACAGGCGATCACGCAGGCCCCGCACCCAATACAGGTGCTCAGATCGATGGAAAGTCCCCAACGGTGCCCTTTGGACTCGACCGGATGCTCGCGCCAGAGATCGATCTTGTCCGCCTTCTTATCGACCGTCTTTCCGTCCTCGTGGACCTTGAAGGTATGTGTGGGGTTATAATCCTTCTTCTCGCCGTTTTTGTAGGTCTCGAGGTTCGTTTCCTTTAAGATCGATTCGCGACCCATGATCGTGTGATGCGTCTGGGTGGTCGCGATGGGATATTTGTTCCCCGTCTTTTCCACCTTAACACCGAATGCACGATAGTCCAGCGCACCATCCTTATAGGTGAGGAAGGGATAAGCGTTCTTACCGACGGGGATCGGGACCCCGTTCTTGTCCGTCTTATGGTCGCCGAATTCGTCACACTGAAAGGCTGCATTACCGATCGGGAGGGCTTCCCCTTCACTGCTGATGCCACGACCGTACCCAAGTGCGATGCCGACGGTCCCTTTTTTCTGCCCGGGTTGGGGATAGACCGGTAGTTCGAGGCTCTGCTCACCGACCGTCACCTTCGCGGTATCAGCCGGCCATTCTTGCCCGATCACTTTGGTGAACCCCTTCTCGTCCATGTCCTTGGGGTTCATGGCAACGTAATTGTCCCAAGTGACGCGACTGATGGGGTCAGGAAGTTCCTGAAGCCAAGGATTGTTCGCATGGTTCCCATTCCCGAGACCGACCTTTTGATAAAGGACGAGCTCCATGCCTCCTTCATTCGAAGGAAGTTTGGAATTAATAGCTGAAGCAGCTTTGCTGACATCGCCTTGGAAGTCCGGTGCCCCGGCTTGCGGCCCTCCTTTGTCGAAACCTCCTTTGTGAAGGGAATTCCCCCAGAAGTCGCCGAAGTTGCTGTATTCCTCCTGCTTTTTGAACTGTTCCTTCTTCCAATTGCTTTGGATGAGATCGTGGAAGTCCTTGTCCGCTCCGGCCCATTGGAGAAGGGAATCCTGGAATTGCCGGGTATTGTACAGATTCCTTATAGCGGGCTGCGAAAGGGTATAATAGCCGCGCCGGGGCTCGTGATCGTTCCAGGACTCGAGGTAGTGATTGTCAGGACATACAAAGCGGCAGTGCCGAGCGGTCTCATCCTGGTATTGTGCAAATGAAACAGTAAGGCCTGTCTTCTTGAGCCCTTGGCGGAAACGTTCAGCTTCAGGGTGGCTGTAAAGGGGATTCACCCCGTGGATCAGGATGCCGTCCACCTGACCGCTCTCCATTTCCGAAATGAGCTCTTCAACAGCTCGATCATCTCCCTGACGAAGGTTCCAATGATTGTTCAGGTCGATCGTGGAACCGTAATTCCCGAGCATCCGGTTCACGGCATTGACAAGCACCTGCACATCAGGGTCGTTCGTTCCGCACATTACCACGGAACGTCCCCGGGTGTTCCAAAGCTCATCTGCGGCTTTTTTGGTCTTCTTGTCAACGGGCTTGGTATCGATACCGCTAGTGGACTGACCGGCCTTGGAAGCGATATGGTCGTGAATGCTGGCCACGACCAAGGCCTCTTCAGAAGCCTTGATGGGCGTGCGAAGGTCGGCGTTGGAACCTGTAAGGCTAAGGCAGGATTCGAACTGATAATGCCGGGACATATCCCCCTCCTCAGGGTTCCTTTTGGAAGCGTACTGAGGGGAGAGGAGGTTAGGAGCGACCCAATGGGCTAGGAAGTCAGCTGCGACGCTTACGATCGTATCGGCTTGCGTCAGATCGTAGGATGGGATGGCCGCTTTCCCAAAGCTCCTTTCGTTCGCTTTAAGGATCCCGTGGAAGGAGATGTCATCGTAAACGATGTGCTTGAACTCCGCTTGACGCGCGTCCCCGTTCCCATTCGCATGGCTCGCCCCGGAGCTTTCAGTACTGTCCGTAGCGCTCGTATCGGATGCGGCCCCATCCATCACGGAGCCTCCTTCCAAGCTATTACCCCCAACAGCCCGAACACCGTACTTCTTTCGGAACGCTTCGATAGCAGCTTCAGTGGAAGGGCTCATGAGCGAGCCTGTGAGCAAGCGGATAGCACCTCCTTTATCAGCAATATCCGCGAGTTCCTTTTCGATGGTCCCATCGATAAGCGACCAATCCCGCTCTTTCACATCCCCGTTGTCAGCGATCATTATCGGCCCCTGGAGCCGCTGGGAGTCGTAGAGCGAAAGCACCGAAGCCGTGACCCTTGCGTTCGCTGCCCCGTTGTTCAGTCCGTAATGCTCGTTCCCCTTGAGGAAGATCGGGCGCCCCTCCCGGGTCTTGACCAGAACGTTGGCAAAGTCGTGGCCGTCAAAATAGGTCGTTGCGTACCAATCCGGGATGCCGGGCGTGACCTCCTCTGGCTTATTGACGTAAGGGACGACCTTGTTCACGGGGGTCTCACAGGAAGCGAGCGCAGCAGCTGAAAGGCTGAATCCGAGGAATTTCAGGAAATCGCGACGGTTCGTAACGGCCCTTCCGACCTTCTCGTCAGCAAGATACTCCTGAACGGGAAGCTCCTCCGGGAACTCGTGCCGATGCGGCTCGAGGAATTCCTCGGGTCGCTCCGCTTCTTCGGGTCCTTTCCAGTATTTCTTCTTACTGCTCATTGAGGCGTTCCGGGTTTTTCAATAGTGGCATTTGGCACACTCCCAACCACCGAGTTCACGCACCGTGATCTTTTCATCGTGGAGATAATGCTTACGCAATGAATCGGGCATTCGGTCCAGGATCTCTTCATAATAACCGTTCCCCTTCATTTCCACCTCCGTCTTGGTGTGGCAATCGAGGCACCATCCCATCGTCAGCTTCTCTTTTTGTTCGATCTCCTCCATCTTGCGGACCTCTCCGTGGCATTCCTTACACTCCAGCCCTGCCACGTTCGTATGTTGCGAGTGATTGAAATACGCCAAGTCGGGGAGTTCGTGGACCTTCACCCACTTGATCGGTTCCTTATCACCCGTGTATTGGCGTTTTTCCTTATCCCATCCGACCGCATCGTAGATCTTGGCGATCTCCTTAGGCCCGTGCTTGGGCCCTTCCTGAATTGCCTTGTGACAATTCATACAGGTCATCGCTGAGGGGATCGTGGGATACTTGCTGTCCTTTACGCTGGAATGGCAGTACTGGCAATCGATCTTATTCTTTCCTGCGTGCAACTTATGGGAGAACTTGATGGGCTGTTCCGGTTGATAGCCTTTGTACACCCCGATGCCCATGAGCGTGTTCCAACCATCCCGAAGCCCTCCGAGGATCAGGAAAATGATGATCAATGAGGTCAGTACTTTGTGGCGGCCCATCCAATCGTAGACACGAGTACGCAGCGGGATCTCTGCCGGCGCCTCCTTTCCTTCTTTTTCGCGCACCGTGCGGATGAGAGACTTTCGGACGCCGTTCAACGAGAAGACGATCACGAGAAAAATGCCCGTGAGAACGATAAGCCAGAACAAGAGCTCACCTTCCTTTTTTCCGGCTTTCTTACTGGCTCCATCCCCTTCCTGAGCTGTGGCAGTCTCTTTCGGCGGCTCATAATTATCCACGTAAGAAAGGATAGCATCGATCTCTTCGTTGGAAACGTTCCGGGCGTTCATCATCCCGTACTTGGGCTTGTACTCCTCGATCAATTGATCGACGTACTCGTTGCCCATATCGGCCACCTCGTTCGGGTTCCGAACCCATTTGTAGAGAAGGTCCCTTTGGCCTTCATCCTTCCATCTCTGGGCAGCACCCTTTAGAGCTGGCCCCTGAAGTTCTTTGGTAGGATGGTGGCAGGTCGCGCAATTGTTGTTGAAGAGCGCCTTCCCGTTCAGCTCTGAACCCGACCCTTCGGAAGAGGAACCCCCGTCCTTAGATCCTCCATCCTGAGCGGGGCTGAGGAATGGTATAAGGAGAAAAAAGAAGAGAGTGAATAAGGGGTATCGGCTTCGCATCGAGCCTATTGGAAACCGTTCGCGAACCCGCTCCATATAGTCCGTTTTTCCGATATGAGGGTGCTTGGATCGGGAGCAAATTTAGGATAATGATCCTACTCGCCCCGATCCCGCATGGAAAAAAGGGGGGTGAGCTAGCAATTTAAAATCAGTCTAAATAGATCCGCAATAATGGCATGCTGCTCTTTTTATGATCATTATAAGTAGTACCTGAACGAGCTCCGTCCCTTCTGCTATTTTTGTTCTATGCGCTCCTATCTCCATACAATAGCTCTTTTTAGCGCGCTCTTACTGCTCACCCTCTCAGGCAAAGGGCAAGTCGACAGCAGCGACAGCTGGAATACTTACGACAGCTATCAGAAGAAAATGCAAGGCCGGGACCGGGCGAGCCAAAAAGAAGGTGGCAATGTTCGCGTAGACCGACCGGCTTTGCTGGATAGTCTCATCGCCCGTTATAGAAGGAGCAACGAGGAATATCCGGAGCTGCCGGGTTATCGGGTTCAGCTTTTCTTCGGTGACCGGGAAAAGGCTGAAAAGATGCGGGATAATTTCGAGGAAGAATACAGTGAAGCAAAGGCTTATATCGATTACCTCGCACCCAACTTTCGGCTCCGCGTGGGGAATTTCCGAACCCGAATGGACGCATACCGCTTCATGCAAAAACTCGGTGACGAGTTCGGCCGACCATATATCGTGCGCACCAAGATCGATCCCCCAGAACTGAAGATAGGGAAGGAAAAAACCAAAAATGGAGCTGAATAGTTCCTTTTAGAGGGTCTGCTTGACCTCTACTTCTTCGAAGGATTCGACGTGATCTCCCACCTTGATGTCGTTGAACTTATCGATGTTCAGACCGCATTCATACCCACTGCTCACTTCTTTGACGTCTTCCTTGAAACGCTTGAGGGAACCGAGCTCTCCGGTATAGACCACGACGCCTTCACGGATAACCCGAGCTTTTGCGTTGCGCTTGATCTTCCCATCGGTCACGTAACAACCAGCGATGGTCCCCACCTTACTGATCTTGAAGATCTCTCGCACTTCGGCCGTACCAGTGATCTCTTCCTTGATCGTGGGAGAAAGCATTCCTTCCATCGCGGACTTGACCTCCTCGACGGCCTCGTAAACCACCGAATAGAGCCGGATCTCCACTTCTTCCTTTTCGGCGGTCTTTCGAGCTGTGGCTGAAGGACGGACCTGGAAGCCAACGATGATGGCATTGGAGGCCGAGGCCAGGAGTACGTCGGATTCGTTGATCTGCCCCACCCCTTTATGGATGATATTGACCTGAACTTGCTCAGTGGACAGCTTGAGCAGCTCGTCGGAGAGGGCTTCGATGGAACCGTCCACATCCCCTTTCACGATAATGTTCAATTCCTGGAAATCGCCAATGGCAAGGCGACGGCCGATCTCGTCGAGCGTGATGTGCTTTTGCGTACGAACCCCCTGCTCTCGCTGGAGTTGTTCTCGTTTGGTAGCGATCTCCCGTGCTTCTTTCTCGTCGTCCATTACGTTCAAACGATCGCCGGCATTTGCAGGGCCTGTAAGCCCCAAAACCCGTACGGGATCGGAAGGACCTGCATGGTCGATCTCCTGCTCTCGTTCGTTGAACAGGTTCTTGACCCTTCCGCTGTAACATCCGGCAAGAATGATATCCCCGATCTTGAGGGTCCCGGATTGCACCAGGACGGTGGTAAGATAGCCCATCCCTTTTTCGAGGGAGGATTCGATGACCGTTCCGATAGCCTTTTTGTCGGGGTCTGACTTGATATCCTGCAATTCGGCTTCGAGGAGCACCTTTTCAAGGAGCTCGTCGATGCCTTCTCCTTTTTTGGCAGAGATCTCGTGGCACTGATATTTTCCTCCCCAGTCCTCGACGAGGATGTTCATGTTCGCGAGTTCCTGTTTCACCTTTTCTGCGTCCGCATCGGGTTTGTCGACCTTGTTGATGGCAAATACCATCGGGACGCTGGCCGCTTGTGCGTGATTGATCGCTTCCCGTGTCTGGGGCATGATGCTATCGTCAGCAGCGATCACGATGATGGCCACGTCGGTCACCTGGGCCCCCCGCGAACGCATGGCGGTAAATGCCTCGTGACCCGGCGTATCGAGGAAGGTGATGCGCTTTTCGTTGTCGAGCGTAACGTTGTACGCTCCCACGTGCTGGGTGATACCTCCGGCTTCGCCGGCAATGACATTGTCCTTTCTCACGAAGTCCAGTAAGGATGTTTTACCGTGGTCCACGTGCCCCATCACTGTGACGATCGGAGGGCGAGGCTGGACATTCTCCGGATCATCCTCCTCTTCCGGGATGGCTTCCTGGACCTCCGCACTGATGAACTCCACTTCGTAGCCGAACTCCTCCGCTATAAGGGTAAGGGTTTCGGCATCGAGGCGTTGATTGATGGAAGCGAAGATCCCGAGGGTCATGCAGGAAGCGATGACCTGATTCGGCTCCGTGTCCATCATTTGGGCAAGTTCGGCAACAGTGACGAACTCGGTCAACTTCAGCTTTTTCTTTTCCTCTTCCTCCTTGCGTTCCTCCTCTTCCTTTTGCTGCTGAACGGCTTCACGCTTAGCCCGCCGTAACTTGGCGGCCTTGGATTTCCCCCCGGAATCGCTCAGTTTGGCGAGCGTGTCCTTCACTTCTTTGTGAATGTCCTCATCGGAGACTTCGGGGGTGGATCTGCCTTTCTTTTTCTTCTTCTCTTTCGTCCCGGATTGGGCTTCGGAATCGACGTTCACCTTCTTGATCCGTCTCCGCTTGCGCTTTTTCTTTCCTTTCAGCGTATCATCGTCCGAAGAAGAAGCGACGGGCTTCGATCGCTCCGGAAGGTCGATCTTCCCCACAACAGTAGGTCCGGAGAGTTCTTCCTTTTCAGCCTTGAAGTGCTCGGGTCCGCTTTCCTTTCCTTCTTCCTTTTCCTCGTCGCTCTTTTCTTCTTCCTCCTTTTCTTCCCCCCCATCTTCTTTCGTTCCACCATCCCCTTCATCCTCATCGGAGGGTGCTTCCGTTCCTTCTTCTGGCTTCTCTTCGGTTTCCGCTTTTTCTTCCTCCTTTTTCTTTTTGCTCGTGGGACGGGTCTTCTGGTTCAGTGATTCGAGGTCTATCTTTCCCACCACGCTTGGAGAGCCTTCTTCTCCTTTTTCTTCTTCCTTTTCTTTCTTCTCCTCAGCGGGTGCATCTGAAGCACCCACATTCTTGATCCAGACCTCTTCCTGTTCCGGGCCTCCTTTCTTTTTCTTGCCTGAAGTGTCCTCGAGGGTGACGCTCTCCTTTTCCCTTTCGTGGTCTTCTTCCCGCTGGCTGCTGCTCTGACGGGACTCTTCTTTTTCCACCTGATCGCTCTGGAATTCCTTTAGGAGGAGATCGTACTGGTCCGTATCGATCTTGGTGTTCGGGCTACTGTTGACCTCATACCCTTGTTGATTCAGGTAATCCGCCAGGGTAGAAACCCCTACGTTGCATTCCTTGGCCACCTTATTGAGCCTGACCTTTTTCTTCTTATCCGTCATAAACAGCTAGCGAATTTACCGGTACTCAGGGATCCGGACGATCTCAACCTTGTTCTTCCTGTTCGAACTCTTCTTTGAGGACATCGAGGACGCGATCGATCGTTTCCTCTTCGAGATCGGTCAGCTTGATCAGATCCTCGCGACTCTTTTCCAGCACGCTCTTGGCTGTATCGCAACCGATGGTCCGAAGGTTCTCCAGGATCCAATCCTCGATCTCGTCGGAGAACTCTTGGAGGTCCACATCCTCTGAATCCTCAGCGGTCTCCCGGTAGACGTCGATCTCGTAGCCGGTGAGGCGGCTCGCCAATTTGATGTTGTGTCCTCCCTTCCCGATCGCAAGGGAGACCTGCTCGGGATCGAGGTAAACGCTGGCGCGTTTTTCATCCTCGTGGAGCTTGACCGAGGATACTTTGGCAGGGCTCAGTGCCCTTGTGATATAGAGCTGCGGATTCGTGGTGTAGTTGATCACGTCGATGTTCTCGTTCCGCAGCTCTCGGACGATGCCGTGGATACGGGATCCTTTCATTCCAACACAGGCTCCCACCGGATCGATCCGATCATCGTAGGATTCCACAGCGATCTTAGCCCTTTCACCGGGCTCCCGGACGATCCCTTTGATCGTGATCAGACCGTCATAAACTTCCGGTACTTCGAGTTCAAATAGACGTTCGAGGAATTCCGGGGCTGTACGGGAAAGGATCACGACGGGATTGTTGTTCCGCATCTCCACTTTAGCCACGACGGCCCGGAGCGGGTCCCCTTTCTTGAAATGGTCCGAGGGGATCTGTTCGGAGCGGGGGAGGATCAGTTCGTTCTCATCGTCATCGAGTATGAGCATCTCCTTCCGCCAGATCTGATAGACCTCGCCGGTCACGATGTCACCGACCTTTTCCTTATAGGTGTTATAGATGTTGTCCTTTTCGAGCTCCAGGATACGGGAGATCAGGTTTTGCCGCATGGCCATGATGTTCCGGCGTCCGAAGGATTCGAAAGGGATCTCTTCGGAACATTCCTCTCCGACCTCGAAATCCTCTTCGATCTTTCTGGCTTGAGAGAGGGGGATCTGCTGGTTCTCATCCTCCACTTCACCATCGTTAACGACTTCTCGATTCCGCCAGATCTCAAGGTCCCCTTTATCGAGGTTGATGATCACGTCGAAGTTCGAATCATCTCCGTACTTCTTTTGCAACGCACCCCGGAACACATCCTCGAGAATGCTCATCATCGTGGCCCGCTCCACGTTCTTCATGTCCTTGAACTCGGAGAAGGTCTCTATCAGGTTGCTACTGTCCATGGCCTTTGCTCATTTAACGCCGACGACGGCTTTAATTTCCTTCAGATCCTCGAAAGCAAAGCGGTGTTCCCGCTCAACGGTCTCCTTTTTCTTTTTTCCTTTCACGCGTTCTTTTTTCAGGGTCCGGATACGGACACCCTCCCCATCCACTTCATCGAGGATCCCGTTGATCCGTTGCCCGTTCCGGGTCATCACGCTCACTTCACTCCCAAGGTTCTTCTTATACTGATCCGGGACCTTAAAAGGCTCGTCCAATCCCGGTGATGCCACGTTCACCTCGAAGTTCTCACCTTTTTCCTCGAGGAGATCGCGGAGCTTTTGATTCACTTCCACGCAATCATCGACCGATATGCCGTCCATGCGGTCCACTTCGACGAAAACCCTTTCGTCCTGATGCACCTTCACATCGACTAGAAAAAGAGCAGTACCCTTTATCGCCTCCCGGACGAGCTGTTCCACTTGTTCTCCTTCCATCATGGCCGGGCATAAAAAGAGGGGACGATCGCCCCCTCCGTTCCGTGCTCGCGTATTTCCTGTCCGCAAATATAATAAAAATGCCCGGACCAAAAGGGTTGAAGGGCCTCAGGGGCGATATCCACCCTTTCGTCCCCTCCTTTTCCTACCCCCTTTGGAACCATCCTCTTTGTCGAGCATTTTCCCCTTCTCGTATTCCACCTCCCGTACGACGTTGCCCTTTTCATCGTAAAAAACGCACTTGCCATCCAATTGGTGGGAATCGTAGACTTTTTCGCTCTTAAGGGTACCGCTCGGATACCAGGTCTTGGTGGTCCCGTCGAGGCGTCCTTGATCGAACTCCTGTTCACGGATCTTGACCCCGGTTTTGTGATAGAAACTCCAGGTCCCGTCCTTGACCCCCTGATCGTAAGATCCTTTCTGGGTCTTGATGCCGTGCTGGTTCCATTCCACCCATTCGCCATGCTTTTCTCCGTCCTTGTAGCTTCCTTTTGCCTCCATTTTGCCGTTCGAATGCCAGTAGGTCCAATCGCCATCCTTGATCCCCTTCTTGCGGGTCCCGTGATATCGTTTCTGGCCATTGGGGAACCATCCTGTCCATTCACCGTGCATCTTTCCGTTCTTGAAATCCCCTTCATCCTTCTTTTGCCCGTCCTTGTACCAAGACACCCAATGGCCCTCCTCTTTTCCGTCCACGAATTTCCCCTCCTGTAGCTTCTGCCCGTTCTCGAACCACCAGGTCCATTTCCCTTGTTTCTTGCCGTTCCGGAATTTTCCTTCTTTCCATTTCGCACCCCCTTCATAATAGAAAGTCCAGGTCCCGACCCGTTCTCCGGAGTCCAGACGGCCTTCGTAAAAGAGCTGACCGTTCGGGTACCAATACTTCCAGTGACCGTGCTGCCTTCCGTTCACGAACTGCCCCTTGATGTCCTTTCCCCCGTCACGAGCATACCAGTTCCATTCCCCTACCTTTTTCCCGTCCGCATATCGGCCTTGAACGTTGACCTTTCCGTTTCCGAAATAGCGCGTGACCTTGCCGTGAAGCTCCCCCTCCCTGAAGTTCCGAACTTTTTTCAGTTTTCCCGTCAAATAGCGCCGGGTCCATGTTGAGTCCATCTGACCCTTGTGGTAATACCCTTCAACCCGTTTCACACCCCCGGGATACCATGCTTCATAAGCTCCATGCCTCAACCCGTCCTTGTAGTGGATCCGTTCGTCGAGGCTGTCCGGGCCGTAATAATACTCGATGACCCCGCTCCCGTCCTTGAC
>CAZIDL010000037.1:0-24145 GCA_964537825.1 uncultured Weeksellaceae bacterium | reverse complement strand
CGTTCCCGATGATGCATTCCACGGAGCGCCTGCTCCATTTCAGAGGTCCACCACATCGGATCACCCGCAAGCATCAGGTCGGTACGTACTTCCATAGAGGGCGCTGCTTCGTCAAAGGCCTTGAGCAGCCGAGCGATGTTCTTGCGCGGATGGAGTGAGCCAACATGGATCAGGTAAGGGATGCCCTCGTTCCGATCCGCACGCACCGATCCTCGCTCTTCTTCTGAAAGGGGATGAAAGCGATCATTGACCCCGTTCTGCACTACGTGGATCCGGGAAGGGTCCACCCCGTAACGCTCGGAGATATCCTTAGCGGAATACGCCGAAACGGTCATCAATCGTTCGGCTTTTTGAGCATAGCGCGGGAAAAAGCGACGGTAATAACGGCGCGTCCAGAAGGGAAGGTCCTCTGGATAATGCTCGAAATTGAGGTCGTGGATGACCGGATAAGAAGGGATATCGCTGCGGAGCGAGAGAAATCCGTCAGGGGAAAAGAAGCGATCGATGCGCTGCTTTTGGAGCGCCTTCGGAAGCATCCCCTCGAACCAGATGTAATAGAGGAAAGGATGCCTCGTGGGCGGATATACAACATGAGCCCGAACATTGGAAGGGAGCTCCTTTTCGAGCTTCAGTTTCCGATCGAAGAACCAATGGAATTCGTGTTCAGGGGCGGTATAGGCCAAGCGGTAGGCCACTTCGGAAGTGAACTTGCCGATCCCGTCCAGTTCCCCTGGGAGAAGAAGCCGTGTATTGATCCCGATCCTCAAGTAGCGAGGCTGAACGGCGAAGGTAGGAAAGTCCGTCCTCCCGGGGTCCTTATCTTTACCCCACTTTCTGCTTCAACGGGTGTATGAAGGGTAAATTCCTAGGGAACATAGGCTTTTTGCTTCTCCTGAACCTTCTGATCAAGGGGGGATGGATCCTGGGCATCGACCGTGTCGTTCAGAATACGGTAGGGGCAGCAACATATGGGAACTATTACGCTTTGCTCAATTTCAGCTTCCTCTTCAGCATCCTTATCGATCTCGGGATCACCAATCAGAACAACCGAAGGATCGCTCAGGACCGCTCCGTCCTGTCGGAACGGCTCTCCGGGATCATCAGCCTCAAGCTTCTCCTTTCGCTGGTCTATTTGCTCCTCGTTCTGAGCCTCGGACTTTTGATGGGATACAGCGCCGAGCAGTTCTTCTTCCTGCCTTTTCTCGCACTGAACCAGATCCTTCTTTCCTTCATCCTCTACATCCGGTCCAATTTGGGAGGCCTTCACCTTTTCCGAACGGACAGTGTGATCTCCGTCCTCGATCGCGGCCTGATGATCCTGTTCTGCAGCGTCCTCCTATGGGGGCTTCCTGAAGGAACGGGATTCCGGATCGAATGGTTCGTTTGGGCTCAAACAGCCGCATACGGCCTTACAGCTTTTATCGGCGGAACCCTTCTGCTCTATCGCGCGGAGCGGATCCGCCTGAATTGGGACCCCGCTACCTTCATCCGGATATTACGGGAGAGCTTCCCTTATGCCCTCCTGATCCTTTTAATGACCTTCTACAACCGCGTCGACAGCGTTATGCTCGAAAGGGTCCATCCTCAAGGAGCGGTCCAGGCCGGGATCTATGCTCAGGGGTTCAGGATCCTCGATGCGATCAGCCAATTCGGCTACCTCGGGGCGACCATGCTCCTTCCCCTGTTCGCTCGAGCCATCGAAAAAAAGGCATTCAAAGAGCTCAAAGAGCTTATCGCAAGCGCTTCCCGCCTCCTCATTCCCGTTGCGGTCCTGATAGCAGCGGTCTGCTGCTTTCATTCCACAGCGATGATGGAGCTTCTCTACCATGAACATCATGAACGCTCAGCCCCGGTTTTCGCGATCCTGATCGTCAGTTTCATCCCCGTGGCCACCTCATACATCTACGGCACACTCCTTACTGCAAAAGGGGTTTTGAGGAAAATGAACCTTCTGGCTGGCGGGGGCATCGTTCTGAACATCCTTTTGAACGCCCTGCTTATCCCACACTATGGAGCACTCGGATCAGGAGTGGCCACTTTGATCACCCAAGGGGGAGCTGCGACCGCCCAGACCCTGCTCGCGCTGTCCCTTTTTCCCATGCGTCCCTCCGGCAAAAGGATGCTTTCAGCCCTGCTCTATCTCCTGATCCTGCTCGGGAGCGGATATTTGCTCCACCAGAGCGGCCTTTCTTCCCTGAACAGTTTCCTTCTCCATTCAGCCATCGGTGCGACGGCAATGATCGCCTCAGGACTGATCGGCCTAAAAGAAGGCAAACAGCTTCTCACCGGGATCTGGCAGGAGAAAGGCCGTTCATAAATAATACATTTGCTCCCTTGACGTTTTGACGCGCTATGAATTTCATTTCCCTGATACGCCTTCTTTGGGATCACAAGGTCACCTTGACCGTCATCACGGCGATAGCAGCTATCGCTTCGATCATCGTCTCCCTTTTGATCGAGGAGAAATACCGTTCCACGGTGGTCATGTATCCTGCCGAGAACAGTTCCATTTCCCAGACCGTCCTTAACACGGAAGCGGGCTCCAAAAAGTCGATCACCCGTTTCGGCCAAGAACAAGAAGCTCAAGAGCTGATCCAACTTTTGAAGAGTGAGTTCATTTACGGAAAGATCAAGGATAAGTACAACCTGGGCGAGCATTATGGTATTTCCAAGGACCACCCACATCGGGGCACTTCGATCCGTAAGACCTATGAAAGCTTGGTGGACTTCGAGCGCACCAAATACGGGTCGGTCAAGATCACGGTCCTTGACAAGGACAGGCAAAAAGCTGCCGATATCGCCAACGACATCGCTCATCTGGTCGATACCCTGAAGAATCGCATCCAACAGAGGAGGGCCCGCAAAGCCCTCCGAGTGGTGAAGAAGGAATTCACCGAGCTCAAGGATTACGTGAGTTCCATCGAAAATTCGCTCAAGGAACTTCGTTTAAAAGGGGTTCATGATTACGAAACGCAGGCGGAGCGCTTCAACCAACAATTGGCAATAGCCATCCGAAAGGGGGATCAGAACGGTATAAGCGCTTTGGAAACCAGGCTGGACACCCTGGGCAAATACGGTTCTCCTTATGTTTCCCAAAGCTTGAAGTTGGAAGAGATCATGCTCCAGTTCGGGCGGCTCAGAAAGAGTTATCAAAAAGCCAAAGCTGACGCGAACTCCAACATCTCCCACAAGTTCATCGTGAACAAGGCTTGGCCCGCGGATAAAAAAGCTTATCCCATCCGCTGGCTGATCGTGGTGAGCAGTACGCTCGGTGGCTTCCTCCTGGCCGTTTTCCTCATCATCGGCCGGGTCAAGTGGAAGGAAGTGATGAGCAGCTCCTAAGTCCCGCTCCGGAACGATGGGATCCTTCACCTCCAGCATGAAAAAGGAAGGAGGCATCATCGCCACTTCCCTTCTCTTTCTTCTCGGCCATCTCTACCTCATTTGGTACGATCATTATTGGTTCGCCTTTCTTCCGCTCCTTTGCTTCGTTATTCTTGGTGCCTTCTTTCGACCGATACAGGTCCTCTTTTTAGTGGTACTAGCAACACCCCTTTCGCTGAACATCGAAAAATTGGGGATCGGGCTTGGAGGGGCTGGTGTTGCCATTCCAACAGAGCCCTTACTGGCAGGGCTTATGCTCCTTTTCGTCTATAAGATCCTCCTGGAAGGCTATCCTGACAAAAGGGTCCTTAAGCATCCGATGAGCCTGCTGCTCTTGACCTACCTGGGCTGGACCCTGATCAGCACCATTACGAGCACGATGTTCCTCGTATCATTCAAACATTTCCTGGCCCAGTGCTGGTTCGTTATCGGGCTTTACTTCCTTCCCCTCTACTTTTTCCAGGATCGAAAATGGATCCATCGGTTCCCTTGGGCCTATGCACTTCCTCTTTCCCTGGTGGTGCTTTACACCCTGATCCGCCATGCTGCTCACGGTTTCGCAGAGGAGCCTTCCCACTTCGTCATGAACCCTTTTTACAAGGATCACACGGTCTACGGGGCTGCATTAGCCCTAGTCACACCATTGATCCTCGAACGCTTTTTCTCGAAGAAGCTTCCCCTCCACCTACGCGGAGGACTTTTCCTGCTTTGCGCCCTCCTCGTTCTGGGCATCGTTTTTTCTTACACCCGAGCCACTTGGGTGAGCCTTTTGGGAATGGCCCTGCTCTACCCTTTCCTTCTTCTTCGGATCCCCTTCAAGATCCCCTTGACCATCGCCCTGATAGCAGCAGGGGGTCTCTACATCTATCAGGATCAACTCTATATGCAGTTGGAGCAGAACAAAAAAGCTTCGAACGAAAACCTGGCGGACCACGTCGAGTCCATCTCCAATGTGGCCACGGATGCATCGAACCTGGAGCGGATCAATCGCTGGAAAAGTGCCTGGCGGATGTTCGAGGAACATCCTGTCTTCGGTTTCGGTCCAGGCACCTATCAGTTCAAATACGCCCCCTATCAAGAACCCGAGGAAAAGACGATCATCAGCACGAATTTCGGCACACGAGGAACCGCTCATAGCGAGTTCCTCGGCCCCCTGTCCGAATCCGGAGCACCGGGTTTCCTGATCCGGTCGGGGATCGTGATCTACCTTTTCTATATGGGGTTTCGCTTGTACTTCACCCTTCCTAAAGGGCGCTTAAGAGGGACGACCACCGCCGTATACCTGGGGCTGGTCACCTATTTCACGCACGGGGTGCTCAACAACTTTCTGGACCAGGATAAGGCCGCAGTTCCCGTTTGGCTCTTCATAGCGATCATAACTGCAGTGGACGTTTATCACAAGGATAAAGAAAGTGAGCAAAAAGGGCTCGAAGTCGGAAGTTCAGGAAATTCGGACCCCCAATAAGGCAATATCGTCGGTGAAAGGGGAATCCTTTCGGAAGTGGTCCAGATCTGTCATGATGGCCTGCGTAAGCGCTTCCATCCCTTTCTCCCTTTCTTTTCGCAGCAATTCGATGAGGCGCTCATAACCATACTCCTCTCCTTGCGATGAGCGAAGTTCCACCACACCATCGGTATAGCACAAAAGCGTATGACCGGGATCGAGTTGAACGGCCCCCTTTTTGACCCAGGGCAATTCGGGTAACATGCCAAGACCCGGGCATCCATTCTCCAAGTAATGAGCCTCCCCGTTCGCATCTATCATGATGGG
This sequence comes from uncultured Weeksellaceae bacterium, assembly GCA_964537825.1. Lineage (GTDB taxonomy): Bacteria > Bacteroidota > Bacteroidia > Flavobacteriales_D > CAYVSK01 > CAZIDL01. The sequence goes on along the minus strand of CAZIDL010000037.1, from coordinate 18,990 downwards.
CGGATTGTGCCCGGCATTGATGTACTCGAACCGTTTCTTTCCTAGATGCAAACGCCCGATGAAGAATGTGATGAACTTCTCGCCTTCAGCGCTGTGCATCACTTTCTCATTGAGCTCTTGCACCATCCGTTCGAGGGACTGTTCGGTATAATGAACGAGAGCCCGCAAGCTTGCCTGGAAATTGGACATCAAAAGGGCAGCAGAGACCCCTTTCCCGGAAACATCGGCCATACATATCACAAATTCCTCATCACCCGTACGGATCACATCGTAATAATCCCCCCCGACCTGATGGTGCGGTCGGTAATGTCCAGCCATGTCCACTTTCCCGTTCAACGGCAAGCAGCGGGGAAAGAGGTGTTGTTGCATTTCCGAAGCAAGCTCCAGCTCTTTGTTGAGCCGTTCCTGTCGGATGTTCTCCTTGGAAAGCCGTTTGTTCTCGATCGCAACGGCAATGATGTTCGTCAAAGTACGGATGAAGGAGAGGTGTTCGGTCTCTTCATTGCTCGCGATGTTATCCCCTTCAAGTCCTCCGAGCAACACATAAGCCAAAGGTCGGTCCTTGTGGAAGACCGGGATGACCACATCGAATTCGGAAAGGACCGGATCGGCAGAGGATTCGATGTGCGTAATGTTCCTGAACTTCCCCAGGTCCCGCTCTACGTCTATATCGCGTCCTTCTACACCAACGCGTAACAACCGTTTCCATTCCTCCCCTTTGTCAAAGAGGATCATCTTCTCGATACCAAGCTGATCCCGAAGGATATGCTCGAAAAGGCCCACCAACCTTTCTACGGAACTGTTCTCGTTGATAGCATTGGTGACCTCGAGCAGGGAGTGCAGTTTGAATCCCTGCAGTTCCAGATCCTCGGTCAGCTTGTCGATCTTGGCGCTAGGCATACCCTTCATGCTCAAAGGTAAGGCTCGATGCTCTTGAGCAAATAGAAAGCTTCTTTCTTCCCTTATCTTTATATTTATAACGATGAGCTTTTTACGTACCCTCATTACGCTCCTGCTCCTCCTCCCCCTCAGCACTGCTTTCGGCCAGGGTCATCATTCGGTCCATCAGGCCCATCAGCAACGCTATGAAAAACTCGGACCGAAGACTGAGGCGGAATGGGACTCCTTACACGGGATCGAACCCATGCCGGCTCGTAAAGGGCGGGCTTGCTCCCTGCAACGCGTAGTCTACGGATGGCATCCCTATTGGATGGGAAGCGCCTATACCAACTACCAGTGGGACCTCTTGAGCCATTTTTCCTATTTCTCCTACGAAGTGGATCCCAACACCGGTTATCCGACGACCACGAACAACTGGCTGAGCTCAAGTGCGGTAACAGCCGCTCAGAACAACGGGGTCAAAGCGGACCTTTGCGTCACCCTATTCTCCAGCCATAGCACCTTCTTCAGTAGCAGTACTGCCCGCCAGAACCTCATCGACACCTTGATATCCCTGGTCCAGGCACGGAATGCGAACGGTGTGAACATCGATTTTGAGGGTGTACCATCATCAGAAGCCACAGCTTACAACAACTTTCTGGTGAACCTGGCCACTCAGATGCACAACCAGATCCCGGGATCAGAGGTGAGCGTTGCGCTCTATGCCGTGGATTGGAATAACATCTTCGACGTTTCCCTCCTGGACCAATACCTCGATCACATGGTGATCATGGGCTATGGATATTACTACAATGGGAGTGCTGAAGCCGGACCTACTGCCCCGCTATTCGATTTCGGCAGCAGTAGCTGGAACCTATCCCGGACCGTGAACTATTACCTGAAGGAAGGTGCAAGTCGATCGAAGCTCGTGCTGGGACTTCCCTATTACGGCTACGAGTGGGAGACCGCTTCCGACCAGGTGCCGGAGAACACCACCAGCACGGGTTCGTCGCGGACCTACACAACAGTCCGTGACAACGCGAGCGGAAACTACAGCAACTCCAACAAAGGTTGGCATTCGGGGAGCATGAGCAACTATTTCGTCTTTAAGGACGGCAGCGGGAATTGGCGCCAATGTTTCACAGACCTAGCGAAAGGGCTCGATGAGCGCCTGGACCTGATCCTCCAACGCGACCTGGCCGGGATGGGCATTTGGGCTCTTGGTTACGACGACGGGTACACAGCCCTATGGGATGAGATCGAAGCCCATTTCACGGACTGCAGGACGGTCCCATGCAGCGACACGCTCTACGATCAAGGGGGTCCGGCCGCTTCCTATAACAACGACGAATATTACAGCTATACGATCGACCCGAGCGCAACCGGGAAGGTCGAACTGAATTTCCTGAGCTTCGACATCGAGTTCGGATACGACAGCCTCTGGATCTACGATGGAGCGGATACCAACGCCGCCCTGATCGGCTCCTATACGGGGACTTCAGGTCCCGGCAAGATCGTTTCGAGCGGGGAAGCGCTTACCCTGAAGTTCGTGTCAGATGGTGCTACTGTCGCTCCAGGCTGGGAGGCAGTTTGGGAATGCATTCCGGATTCCATTCCCCCTGGCACTTCCCTCGACACCCTCCCTGATTGGGTGACCGGTGATTTCGATGTGAAATTCTCCGACACGGATGAGACCGGAGGGAGCGGCATCGAAAAAGGTTTTTACAGCGTTCAACAATGGACGAACGGCGAATGGCGCGGGAACGGAAAGGCCGGTTTCTTTCACGACGCGTTCGGGCAAAACAGCCTTCATCCGGATTGGACCGTGGATACCGGCACTTGGCAGTTGAACGGAGGTGAACTGCAGCAAAAGGACGAAAGCCTTTCCAATACCAACATTCACGCTACCCTCCAGCAGAGCTTGTCGAACCGTTACCTCTACCATTGGCGCATGCAGATGAGCGGCTCAGGAGGGAACCGAAGAGCCGGTCTCCATTACTTCTGCGACTCAGCAGAACTGAGCAACCGGGGGAATTCCTACTTTGTCTGGTTCCGCCTGGACGATGACAAGATCCAACTCTACAAAGTGGTGAACAACTCCTGGGGGAGCGGACCGGTGCACGAAGTCAACTACGACTTCAAGGACGGCAAGTGGTACGACCTGAAGCTGAGCTTCGACCGGACCGACGGGCGGACACGCGTGTACGTGAACGACACGCTGGAAGCGAGCTGGGAGGATCCCAGCCCGCATTCCACAGGGAATGCCATCTCCTTTAGAAGCGGGAACGCAGAGCTTCATGTGGAAGAGCTCCAGGTTTTCCGCTCACGCTATCCTACGGTCAGCGTACCGGTCGGCTCCGCCCTTTCCGATCACCTTCGCTATCAAAATCAGGGACCGAAACAGTGGGGAGGCAGGATCGCATCCATCGCAACGGACAGTGCCGGCAACATCTCAGCGATCGCAAAGGATAGCGTAAAGGTGGATACGACAGCTCCAATTCTCGGAGCCCTGCTGGATGGGGATGGCTCTTCGGACAAAGACACGACCTACGACCCGAACGGTACCCTCCGAGCGAATTGGGACAGCGCCGATGATCCGCATTCCGGCATCGACCACTACGCCTACTCGATCGGGGAAAGCCCGGGGGACTCGAACTTGCTCGGATGGACGAGCACTCCGGACACGAGCATTTCAGCGTCCGGACTGAACCTCGAGACCGATTCCACTTACTTTTTCAACCTTCGGGCTTTCAACAGAGCAGGCCTGATGAACGGAAAGATCTCCGACGGTATCCTAGTGCAACGTACGACGAGCATCGAAGAAGCCAAGGAACTTACGGGGGGATATGTAACACCGAATCCTTTCCGGGAACGCTTCAGCTTGAGATGGAATAAAGGCATTTCACCGGAACGGGTCCACCTCTTTGATGCGCAGGGACGAAAGATCGCTATTCAGACCACGCGCAGCGGCCAACGAACGCTCCGGGTCCTCGTAGCAGAAAGCATTCCTTCCGGAGTGTATTTCCTTTGGGTCGAGCTGAAGGACGGTCATCGATCGGTCTTCGAACTCGTGCGGCAATGAAAGGAAGCCTTCTGTTCCTCTTGCTTCTTTTCGTCCAATCCTTCTCCCTGGAAGGACAGGGAACCTATCGGTCCCTGAAAAAGGCATCCAAAGAACCAGAAAAGGTCTTCGAGCTCAGATTGGTCCAAAGCCGGCCAAAGGAAAAAGCTTGGCAGGTCTGTTCTGAGCTAAGGAACCTCAACAAGCTCTACCTGGAGGACGTCTTGTTGGACACGCTCCCAGCTTCGATGAGCGGGTTCACACGCATGACAGAATTCCGAAGCCATCGGAACCCGATACGGCATTTTCCGGATGCCTTAAAAAGCTGGAAAGCACTCAGCTACCTGGAGCTCGTAGAGGCCAAACTGGACACCTTTCCCCGGATATGTGAATACTGGACGAATCTCCGCGAGATCGGGATCGACCAGAACCGAGCGGACGAAATGGTCCTTCCCGAGGAGATCGCTTCACTGCAAGACCTTCGCCTTCTCGCCATCAATAAAAGCCCCATCAAAAGCCTTCCCGCCAGCATCACCCAACTATCGGACCTCCGAAAGCTGATCATCAAGGACTGTGGCATCGACACCATCCCTCAACGGATCGGCAAGCTCGAAAAGCTAAAGGTGCTCGTGCTCGAGAAGAACTCGATCAAAGAGGTACCCCGATCGATCGGCTCCCTGAAAGGATTGGAATACCTTTCCCTCAAAGGGAACCTTATCGAGGAACTCCCACAGACCATTTCGAGGCTCGATGAACTGAAACGCCTCGATATTCGTGACAACTACTTCTCAGCCTATCAGCTCGACATCGTCAGCACCCTACTTCCGGATACGGAAGTGTTGCACGATCCCGTCGAAGAAAAAGAAAAGGAGAAAAGCCCTTAGGCGAACTCTTTCACCTTGCTAAGCGCTTCATCGTAATCCGGTTCCTCACCGATCTCCGGCACCAATTGCGTATGAGCGACCTTGCCGTCCGGGTCGATAACGAAGACGGCCCGAGCAGAAAGCCCTTCGAAAGCCCCTTCGTCGATCCGGGTATGATAGTTCGTCAAAAGATCCTGATACCGGAAATCCGAAACGGTCTCAACGTTCTCGATCCCTTCCGCATCGCAAAAACGTCCCAACGCAAAAGGCAGGTCTTCGGAGATCACAAGACCTTGAGCTCCCATGTCCGAAAGTTTCTGATTGAATTGCTTGGCTTCATTGGCGCATACGGGAGTGTCCACGCTGGGCACCGCGATCAGAACGACGGGTTTGCCTTTGAACTCCGAAAGCTTCCCTTCGCTCATATCCTTTCGGATGAAGCGGATATCCGGGGCTTGGTCCCCTTCCTGGGGTAGATCGCCGTTGAGTTGAACGGGCTCGCCTTTAAGTTTGGTGCTTGCTGCCATATCGTTATTCATTTGGATCTCCTTTTCAAACAGCAAGAAGGGAATAAGAGTTCACGGAATCCGTAACGGATCGAGATATTTGCAGCAAAGCCCTTCGCAATGAGGCGTTCTTCCAAGCGCATGAGCTTTCAACCCGGGGATTACTATTACAACGAGAACGGCTACATCGTGATGACCGCACAATACCTTCTCCGTCGAGGCTATTGCTGCAAGAGCGGCTGCAAGCATTGTCCCTATGGATACGGACCGGAAGGTCTCCGAAAAGAATTGGAAGAACGCCGTTCGAACGAGCTATGACAAGCACCATGAAAGAAAAAAACCGATCGGCGCTTAAGGAGATGATCCTGGAAGGGATCCCCGATGAGCTTCCGGAACCGAAGGGCCTGGACCCGGAGCTGGATCATGCTCCAAAAAGAAAGGACAGTCTGAACGATGAGGAAAAAAGGCTCGCCCTGAAGAACGCGCTCCGCTATTTCCCCGAAAAGCATCATGAAACGCTTGCTCCGGAATTCGCAGAAGAACTGAAGAATTACGGCCGGATCTACATGCATCGTTTCCGACCGGAAATAGAGCCGGAAGCTCACAGCATCCACGATTACCCCCACCGATGCGAACAGGCTGCGGCCATCATGCTGATGATCAACAACAACCTGGACCGGGTCGTGGCTCAGCATCCTCAGGAATTGATCACCTATGGGGGCAACGGATCGGTTTTCCAGAACTGGGCCCAATACAGGCTCACGATGAAATACCTGGCGGAGATGGAGAAGGATCAGACACTGGTCCTTTACTCCGGGCATCCCATGGGGCTTTTCCCTTCCCACGAAGAAGCCCCGCGCGTCGTGGTCACCAACGGAATGATGATCCCTCAATATTCCGAGCTCGAGCACTGGGAAAAGTACAACGCACTCGGGGTCACCCAATACGGACAGATGACGGCCGGTTCCTTCATGTACATCGGTCCTCAGGGCATCGTGCACGGAACCACGATCACGGTCCTGAACGCTGGCCGAAAGCTGGAAGGAGGATCGACCGTGGAGGATCTTGGAGGAATGCTCTTCGTAAGCTCCGGCCTTGGGGGAATGTCCGGAGCTCAACCCAAAGCGGCCGTCATAGCGGGTGCGGTCGGTGTGATCGCTGAAGTGAACCCTAAGGCGGCTCAAAAGCGTCATGAGCAAGGATGGGTCGACGAGATCCACGAGGATCTGGACGAGCTATTGCAACGGATCCAGGAGGCCCGCCAGGCGAAAAAAGGGATATCCCTCGCCTATCAGGGCAACGTGGTCGACCTCTGGGAGAAACTGGTGGACGAAGGCATCGAGGTCGATCTCGGCTCGGATCAGACCTCCCTCCACAATCCTTATGCTGGAGGTTATTATCCGGCAGGACTTGGACTCGAGGAGGCCAACGAGCTGATGGCCAAGGATCCGGAAACCTTCAAGAAGCAAGTCCACGAAAGCCTGAAGCGGCAAGTAAAAGCCATCAACATCCTGAGCGAGCGGGGGATGTACTTTTTTGACTACGGGAACGCCTTTTTGGTGCAAGCGAGCAAAGCCGGGGCCGCCGTCGAGGATAAAGAGGGGAACATGTTTTATCCCTCCTACGTGCAGGATATCATGGGGCCCATGTGCTTCGATCACGGGTTCGGGCCATTCCGCTGGGTCTGCACCTCCAACGATGAAGCCGACCTCGAGCGGACCGATGCGATCGCCAAAGAAGTGCTACAGGAGCTTTACCAAAAAGCACCTTCGGACATTCGGACCCAGCTCAGCGACAACATCCGCTGGATCGATTCCGCAGGTGAGAACCGTTTGGTCGTGGGCGCGAAAGCCCGGATCCTCTACGCTGACCTCGAAGGAAGGACCCGCATTGCAAAAGCATTCAACCAAGCGATCCGAAGGGGATCGTTGAAAGGTCCCATCGTCCTGGGTAGAGATCATCACGATGTTTCCGGCACGGATTCTCCGTTCCGGGAGACAGCGAACATTTACGATGGGTCTGCCTTTACCGCCGATATGGCCGTGCAGAACGTGATCGGGGACGCCTTCCGGGGAGCCACCTGGGTCTCGCTTCACAATGGAGGAGGCGTTGGTTGGGGCAAAGTGATCAACGGAGGGTTCGGGATGTTGATCGACGGCACCGAAGCAGCGGACCAACGGATCGAACGGATGATCCAATGGGATGTGAGCAACGGTCTTGTCCGACGCTCCTGGGCCCGGAATGAAGGTGCTATGCGTACGGTTGAAAGGGCCATGGAAGCGGACCCGAAACTAAAGGTCACGATGCCCTATCCTCCGGATGAGAGGACCATCGATAATGCTTTCTAAACCTGCCCGCCATCGCGGATCCTAAAACTTCCTTCCTGGACCCTTTGAAAAGGGTCGACAAAAAGCACCGCATCCTATGGAGCTCGGTGCTGCTCCTTTCCGCTCTGAAGGTCCTTTGGGGGGACCACGAGTTCTTTATCCAGCATTTCGGAGATGCCTTCAAAGATCCCGAGCGGGCTGAATGGTGGGGTTGGTCCTATGATTTCGGGAGCAGTTTCCTTCTCTTCGCTTGCCTTCCTATCCTGATCCGTGCGAGGAATGCTTCGAGGATACCGGCCATCGGCCTCGGGATCGGCGACTATCGTTTCGGCCTTATCGCAAGCGGTATCGCAGCGCTCTTGCTTCCCTTCCCGGCCTGGATCGCAAGCAAGGACCCTGCCCATCTGGCCCTCTATCCCCTTAGCGATATGGCTACCGCCTCCGCAAGTGCTTTTCTTCTCTGGAATCTGCTCCACCTCCTCCATTACATCGGATGGGAAACTTTCTACAGGGGGTTCATCGGAATGGGGATGCGACCACTCCTGGGGGCTTTCGGAGCACTGAGCCTTCAGGTGTTGCTCACCACCCTTATGCACATCCACAAACCGAACGGCGAAACGATCGGCGCCATCGTGGCCGGGGTCTACCTTGGCCTCCTAACCTATCGCACCGGTTCGATCTGGTACGCCGTCTTTTTCCATGCTTACGCGGGAGCTTTGAACACCTACTTTTGCGCCTAATTCAAGAAGTGCAATGGCAACACTCGTGACAGGGGCAGGCGGCTTTCTCGGACAGATCCTTAGCCAGCGTTTATTGGCGAACGGCGTTTCCGTTCACGCCTTGGTCCATCACACGGCCAAAGGGGTCGTAAAAGAGGAGAGAGGGCTTCAGGTCTTTCAGGGAGATGTAGAGGATAAAGAGAGCATCCGAAGGGCGATGGAAGGTTGCGATCAGGTTTACCACCTTGCTGCTTTAGCTACTCCATGGGTAAAGGATCCGGAACGCTTTTACCGGGTGAACGTGACCGGTACGGATAACGTCCTCCGGATAGCTAACGAACGAGGGGTTCATAAGGTCCTTCATATTTCCACAGGTGCCACGTTAGGTCCTCAAAAAGGAGCCTCCCCCGTTACCGAGGATCAAAGCCTTGCCCCGGAAGAGGCCGGTACACATTACGAAAAGAGCAAGATCCTCTCGGAACGTTTGGTCCAAGAGGCCGTCAAAGAAGGCCGCTCGAAAGCCGTCATCGCCAATCCCACACGCCTTTACGGCCCCGGTCCGATGCGGACGAGCAATGCTGTCACCAAACTGATACGTGATCACCTAAGGGGTTCCTGGCGTGTCATACCCGGGGACGGAAAGAGCGTGGGGAACTACGTCTTTACCGACGACGTGATCGAAGGGATGACCCTAGCGCTGGAACGTGGGCGAACCGGTGAACGTTACTTGCTCGGAGGGAGCAACAGCAGCCTGAAAGGCCTCTTCGAAAAGATCGAAGAAGTGAGCGGCAGGAAGCGACGAATGGCATATGTACCCACTCCCCTTCTGATAACAGCTTCCTACGGGATGGAAGGCTGGGCGAGCTTGACCGGCAGACCACCCCTGATCACGCCGAATTGGGTGCGCAAATACCTGCAGAACGATTGGGCTGTGGACTGCAGTAAAGCCGAAGAGGAGCTCCGTTATGATCCCCATTCCCTGGAAGAAGGTGTTCGAAAGACCTATGAATGGCTCCTTGAAAAAGGCGAGTTATGAAGCTCAGGACCGAACAGTGACCCCACGGGTCAGTGATCCCGGAGCTCGGCCCCGAACTGTTCTTTGAACCGCGTACTGATCCTTTCCATCGCACGCTCGATGTCCTTGTCTTCCAAAGTCCGCTCCTCATCGTGGAAGATGAACTTCATCGCATAGGACCTCTTGCCTTTTCCCAACTTCTCTCCTTCGTAAACATCGAAAACCCCCACTTCCCGAAGAAGTTCAGCCTCCGCTTCAAAAGCTGCCAAGCGCAGGGCATCGAAACGGACCCCTTTATCGAGGATAAAGGCCATGTCCTTGCGGACGGGTAATTGCTTGGAGAGGGGCTGATAGCGGATCGATCGATCCATAACAGCATCGAAAAGGGGATCAAGGCGAAATTCTGCCACCCATACCGGTTGTTCGATGTCCCGTTGCGATCCGAGTTCAGGGTCGAGTTCACCGAAGATCACCAAGGGTTCCTCTTCCTCTCCCTTCAGCACCAAAGAAGCCCCTTCTCGGACAAAAGAGAAAGGATGATCACGGAGCTCCGTCCTATCAGCAATTCCAGCACGTTCAAGAACCTGCAGGACCTGACCCTTGATATCGAAATAGGAAAGATCCTGGTTCCTGTTCCGCCAGTTCTCCGGCTCCATTCGACCGCTCAAATAGAGTGCCAGCCTTTCTTCTTCCTTATACCCCTCCTCTGTTCTCCAATAAACCTTTCCGAACTCGAAACAGCGAAGCTCGCTCTCTTTCCTTTTGATGTTATGCGCCAATACCGGGAGACCACTATGGAGCAAGCTTTGGCGCAACACGTCAAGTTCCGAACTGATCGGGTTCAGAATACGGACTTCCTGTTCCGGGTCCATCAATGCCCCCCCTTTTTCTGAATGGACGAGCGAATTGCTGAGGATCTCGTAAAACCCGTTGGCTATCAAAAGTTCCGAAAGCTTTCTTCGCACCTTTCCCATATCCCGCGAGGATGAATGAGATATCGAAGCCCGGAACCGATCGGGAAGGGGTATCCGATCGTAGCCGTGGATACGGAGGATCTCTTCCAAAAGGTCAGCTTGACGGGTAACATCCACTCGATAAGGAGGGACCCGCACCAAGTCCTCCTCCTCGTATTCCATTTCCAACCCTTCGAGGATCTTCCGCACCTGTTCCTCTTCGATGGCTTCACCCACCTGCTCAGCGATCCGTCCGTGATCGATCCTTATGCGCTGCCATTCGAACCCTTCAGGGCGGGTATCCTGAACTTCAGAAGCGACCGTTCCTCCTGCTAGCTCCAGGATCAGAGAAGCAGCTCGTTCCAATGCGAAACGTGTGATCTCCGGATCCACTCCACGTTCAAAGCGAAAGGACGCTTCGGTACTGATGCCGTGAGCGGAACCACCCCTTCGGATCGTAGCGGGGTCGAAATATGCACTCTCGAGGAAGATATCGCTCGTCCCTTCACCCACTCCTGACTCGCTTCCTCCGAGCAAACCGGCCATACACATTCCCTCCCGGTCCCCGTTGCAGATCATCAATTCCCTTCCATCGAGCTTTCGCTCTTCCCCGTCCAACGTTGTGAAATCGGTGCCGGAAGGAAGCTTCCCCACGATCACTTTTCCACCCCTAACAGCACTCGCATCGAAGGCATGAAGGGGTTGTCCGATATCGTGAAGGACATAGTTCGTCACGTCCACAACGTTATTGATCGGCTCCGCTCCGATGGACTTCAGTTTATCCTGAAGCCATTGGGGAGAGGGGGCCACCTTCACTCCTGAAATGCTAAGACCGCAGTAGCGGGGACAAGCGTTCTTGTCCTCCACTTCCACCTCGATCGGAAGTTTCCGGTCATCCCCTTTTGGAAGCTCAGGCGTTAATAGCTTTTTTCGACAAGAACGCCCTTCATGGACTTGCAGATAAGCATCGAGATCCCGGGCCACGCCCAGCACGGAAATGGCATCCGCACGGTTCGGGGTGATATCGATCTCGAAAAGATGATCGCCGTCATCCTGAAAAAGTTCGCTGGCAGCGCGCCCGACCTGGGTGCTCCGATCAAGGACCATGATCCCCTCGTGATCCTCCGAGATCCCGATCTCGGAAGCCGAACATATCATCCCCTGTGATACTTCCCCCCGGATCTTTGCCTTCTCGATCTTGAAAGGCTCCCCTTTCACCGGATGAACGGTGGTTCCCGGGGGAGCTACGATCACCTTCTGGCCAGCCTCCACGTTAGGCGCTCCGCAAACGATGGAAAGGGAACTTCCGTTGCCGACGTCCACACGTGTAAGGACCAGTTTATCAGCGTTCGGGTGCTCTTCCACGGTTTCGACATAGCCGACCAGCAGCCCCTCAAGGGCTTGCGTATCCATTCCGGTGGAATGATGCTCGTCCACCTCGAGTCCCGTTCGGGTAAGGATGTCGGCTACCTCATCAGGAGTTAACCCGGGGTCGATGTGCTCCTTAAGCCAGCTGAAACTGATATTCATGGGGATGACGCGTCGGGAAGCAAAAGTAAAAGATCCCTGCGTCCGGTCTTCTTCAGGAGACCAGGCTCCAATCCTTTTGTCGCTCGGCGATGCGTTTCAGCTCTTTGCGTATCGCTCCGTTAGCTTCATGTTCGAGGTCGGGATCCGCAGCAAGGATACGGGCAGCCTCCTCGCGCCCTTTTTCCATGATCTTCTGATCCTGGACGAGGTCAGCACATTTGAGCTCTACGATCCCGCTCTGCTGCGTCCCGCTCATATCTCCCGGTCCTCGGAGCTCCATATCCTTTTCAGCGATCCGAAAACCGTCGGTTGTCTGAACCATGGTCTGGATCCGTTCCTTGGCATCGTCCGAGATATCATCGCCGGACATAAGGATGCAATAAGCCTGATCGCTCCCCCTCCCGACCCGCCCCCTCAATTGATGGAGTTGCGAAAGTCCGAAGCGCTCTACGCTTTCGATGATCATGGCCGATGCGTTCGGAACGTCCACTCCCACCTCGATCACCGTCGTCGCCACCATGATATCCGTCTCCCCTTTCTTGAAACGCTGCATCTCATAGTCTTTGGCCTCTGAGCTCATCCGGCCGTGCACGATGCTCACCTGAAAGTCCGGAGGAGGAAAATAGCGTTGGATGGTCTCATACCCTTCCATGAGGTTCTGATAGTCCACCTTCTCCGAGCTTTCCACCAGTGGATACACGATATAAACCTGTCCTCCCTCCTGGATCAACTCCTTGATGAAACCGAAGACGCTCAAACGAGAGGCTTCGGTGCGATGGACCGTCCTTACCGGCTTTCTACCCGGAGGCAGTTCGTCGATCACCGAAACATCGAGGTCTCCGTAAAGCGTCATAGCAAGGGTCCGGGGGATGGGGGTGGCGGTCATCACAAGGACGTGGGGGACCTTCTTCCCCTTTTTCCAAAGCCTAGCCCTTTGAGCCACTCCGAACCGATGTTGCTCATCGATCACCACGACCCCGAGCTCCCTGAACTGCACTTTGTCCTCGATCAAAGCGTGCGTCCCGACCAGAATATCAGTAGAACCTTCCTCCAACCCCTCATGGATAGGCGTTCGCTCCCGCTGAGGGGTCGAACCGGTCAGCAGCGCCACGCTTACATCCATTCCATCGAGGAGCTCCCACAAGGTGCGGTAATGCTGTTGGGCCAAGGTCTCCGTCGGGGCCATCATAGCGGATTGGAACCCGTTATCCTTTGCGATCAGCATGGTAAGAAGAGCCACAAGCGTTTTCCCACTTCCTACATCTCCTTGGAGGAGTCGGTTCATTTGAAGGCCGCTCCCCATATCCTTCCGGATCTCCTTGAGGACGCGTTTTTGAGCTCCAGTTAGCTCAAAAGGGAGGCCTTCCTCATAGAATCGATGAAAATGCCTTCCGATCTTCTCAAAGGGGTGTCCTTTCAGATCTTTTTGCTGATGAAGCCGTTTTTGGTGGATCCGAAGCTGAAGGAAGAAGAGTTCCTCGAACTTGAAACGCTTTCTCGCTCGTTCCAGTGTCTTTTCGTCGGACGGGGCATGGACGGTATGAAAGGCTTTTTCGCGGTCTGGAAGACTGTATTTTTCGAGAAGGTCCTCCGAAAGGACCTCCGGAATAGCCCCTTTCAATTCTTCGAGGAGTTGGGTGATCAAGCGAAGGATGCCCCGGCTATTAAGTCCCCTGCCGTTCAACTTTTCCGTACTCGGATAGACAGGTTCGAGGGCTGGCATTCCTTTCTTTTCGAACTGTTCCAGCGGGGTCAGTTCCGGATGGGGAATGTTGAAGTCACCCTTGTAGCGATTGGGCTTACCGAAAGCCACGTATTCCTTGCCGGACTGAAGCCCTTTGCGGATGCGGTCGACCCCTTTGAACCAGACCAATTGAAGGCTGCCGGTCTCGTCCTCCAGCGTAGCGACCAAGCGCTGCCGGCCGGGTTTTCCCACTCTTTCGAGCTCCTTAAGGGTCCCCTTGAGCTGCACATGGACCTGATCGCTGGTCAGGTCCCGCACCCGATGAAAGGTGGAGCGATCCTGGTAGCGGAAGGGGAAATGGAAGAGAAGGTCCTCAAAACGATGGACCCCGAGTTCTTGTCGGAGCAGCTCGGCCCGTTCAGGGCCGACCCCTTTGAGGTATTCGATCGGTGTGTCGGGAGTTTTCAAACTCCAATTTCAATTCAAACGCCAACCCAAAAAGCAATGGCCAAGCTGCCTCTCCCTTTCCGTATAGACGGGCAAGCGCCCCCGGACCCGAAGGTTCGGTCAGATCAAATGGACGGGGCACCCAAAAAGAGTACGGGGTCTTCCATATACTGCTTGAAAGTTTGGAGGAAGGCAGCACCGGTCGCTCCATCGACCACACGGTGATCGCAAGAGAGCGTTACGCGCATTTGATGCCCTGCCACCACCTGTCCGTTCTTCACTACCGGCTGTTCTTTGATGCTTCCAACAGCCATGATGCAGGAATCGGGCGGATTGATGATGGCCGTGAACTCTTCGATATCGTACATGCCGAGGTTGGAGATGGTGAAGGTATTGCCTTCCCAATCCTGAGGCTGAAGCTCCTTGTTCTGAGCCTTTTTCGCATAATCCCTCACTTCTTCGCTGATAGCGGTCAAAGGCTTGCCGTCCGCAAAGCGGACCACTGGCACGAGGAGTCCTTCATCCACAGCAACGGCGACCCCGATATGGACATGCTCGTGATAACGGAGCGCTTCGCCCGTCCAGGAGGCGTTGACCTGGGGATGTTCCTTGAGCGCCTGGGCGGAAGCTTTCACGATAAGATCGTTGTAGGAGATCTTGGCCGGTGCGATGCGCTCGTTAATGGACTTGCGCGTCCGCATGGCCTGTTCCATATCGATGTCCAGGGTAAGATAGAAATGCGGGGCACTGAACTTGCTCTCTGCCAAACGCTTGGCAATGGTCTTCCGCATTTGGGAGATCTCCACATCCTTGTAGCGCTCTTCCTGGACCGGGGCGGTGGTCATCATGCCCCCTCCGCGGAATTGCTCGATGTCCCGCTTAACGATCCGACCTTCGTAGCCGCTTCCGTCGATCATGCGAAGGTCGAGGCCTTTCTCTTTAGCAAGTTTACGGGCCAAAGGAGAAGCCTTGATGCGACCCTCAGAAGAACTGCTGGGCGCCGGGGATGGGGTGGAAGGAGCGGTAGAGGCCGCCTTCGAAGGGGAGGAAGCCATGCTTCCTTTCCCATTACCAGCTGAAGGGGTCGGCGTTGGAGTGGAGCTCTCCTCCTTCTGTTGAGCGGCTTTTTCAGGGGGCTTCTCCTCCTTGGGAGCCTCCGCTTCCTTTTCCTTCCCCTTTTCCGCTTTCCCTTCGCCTTCGGCCTCTTTCAAAAGTTCTTGAATGTCCTCTCCCTCTTCTCCGATCACGGCGAGCACCACGTCGACCGGTGCGGTCTCCCCTTCCTGAACGCCTCTATGAAGGAGCGTCCCATCGAGGAAGGACTCGAACTCCATCGTGGCTTTGTCGGTCTCGATCTCGGCGAGCACCTCACCGTTCTTCACTTCATCACCGACCCCTTTGTGCCACTTCGCAACGGTCCCTTCCTCCATGGTATCACTAAGGCGCGGCATTTTGATGATCTCGGCCATTGCTCGGGGCTTCTTCGTTCGAAATTGGTTTCAATATTCCCTAATGAAGGGGTAATCCTCCTGGGTATAGATGTCGTCGTAGAGGGCTTCCGGATCGGGCAGCTCACTGCTATCCGCGAACTCGATCGCATCCTTGATCCGCTGGTCCACCTCTTGCTCCTTCTCTTCCAGCTTCTGCTTGGAGAGATACTTCCGGTCCTTGATGGTCTTGCTAACTTTCTCGATGGGGTCCTGGCTCTGATAGTATTCCAGCTCTTCCTTCGTCCGATAGGTAGCCGGATCACTCGCCGAGTGTCCTTTGTAACGATAGGTGTTGATCTCGAGGAGGGTCGGCCCACCTTTTTTACGGGCCCTGTCCATGGCATCTTCAAAGGCCTCGTGACAAGCTTCCACGGACATTCCATCGACTTGACCGGAAGGCATCTTATAGGCACAAGCAAGCTCGTGAAGCTCCGTGACATTGGAGATGTGCTCGACGGCCGTTCCCATGGCGTAACGGTTGTTCTCGATGGCAAAGACCACCGGGAGCTTCCAGGTCATCGCCATGTTCATGGTCTCGTGGAAGGCCCCCTGGCGCACTGCCCCATCTCCTAGAAAGCAGAGCACCGCGTTCCAGGTCCCGGCTTGCTTTTCAGCCTTGGCCATACCCGCACCGAGCGGGATGTGAGCTCCGACGATACCGTGTCCTCCGAAGAGGTTCCGGCTCTTGTCGAACATGTGCATGGAACCACCTTTGCCTTTGGAGCAGCCCGTCTTTTTCCCAAAAAGCTCGGCCATAACGTATTTGGGGTCCATCCCGAGCGCGATCGGATGAACGTGGTCCCGATAAGCAGTGATGACCTTATCGTCCTTCTTTACAGAGGATCCCATGCCGGCTGCGACCGCTTCCTGGCCGATGTAAAGGTGGCAGAAACCAGTGAACTTCCCCTGCATGAGCATTTGCCCTGCTCGTTCTTCAAAACGGCGCATGGTGAGCATCTGCTCGAACCAATCGAAATATTGTTGCTTGGAGAACTTCTGCTTGGAAGAGCTTTTTTCGCTCTTTTTCTGCCGCTCGGCTTTAGCCTGCTTTTCGGTCTTAGCCATGGCCACGGATATAGGGTTCGTAGACCGTCAAAGTTAGTTTTTTTGGATCGCTATGCACCCCCTTCATCCTTACCCAAAGAAGCGGTCTTGAACGGAAAGGGTAGAAGGTCCCGAACCCTATCGATCGCGATGATATTGCCGTTCCCGCCCGGGAATAGAACGCGCAATGGATCCCCCGAACGTTCTTCGAATTCGCTCAATACTTGGCGGCAACTTCCACAAGGACTGATCGGAGCACTTCCTGTGTTGGCCACAGTGGTGAGAGCAAGGGCCTGAAACCTCCTGGAAGGATCCGCGGTAGCCGCTTTCCATACAGCGACCCGCTCTGCGCAGATGCCTGAAGGAAAAGCCGCGTTCTCCTGATTGGAACCCGTTACGACCGAACCGTTATCCAACAACAGAGCAGCACCGACAGGGAAATCCGAATATGGGGAATAACTGGTCCGGAGCGCTTCCTTGGCGCTTTGCCAAAGTCGCTGCTCCTCTTCCCGAAGTGCTTCCACCCCTTCGTAGATGCGATAAGAAAGTGGCTTTTCCCTTTCCTTCACCATAGGCCATGCAATTTAGCCAGCGTGATCGGGCCGGTGACCGTACGGTATCAATAAGGCCACTGCATGGACGGCCACTCCTTCCTGCCGTCCGAGAGCACCCAATCCCTCATGGGTAGTGGCTTTTACGGAGACCTTTTCCTCTGGACAATCCAGAATAACTGCCAGATTCGCACGTATATCAGGGATCTTGTCCTTTAACTTCGGCTGCTCGGTGATGATGCTGGCATCCAAGTTCCCCAGACAATACCCTTCTTCCTGGAGAAAAGGCAGTGTTCGTTTCAGAAGCTCCGTTCCACTAGCATTTTTATAGGCCGGATCATCGTCCGGGAACTGCGTTCCGATATCCCCTTTGCCCAGTGCTCCGAGGTAAGCATCGATGACAGCATGGACGAGCACATCGCCATCGGAATGCGCACGAAGAGCGAAAGGTGCTGCGAGCTTCACTCCCCCTAAACGGATCCCATCCCCTTCTTGCGTTCGATGCACGTCGTATCCGAACCCGATCCGGGGTATCATGATCAGGAATCACTTCCTCCGTCTTCTTCATCCTCCCCTTTGAGCTGATCGATGCTGTCGAAATTGAAGGAGAGCGTGAAACGAAGGGTCTCAGCGAGCGGGTTGTTGTTGTCGGTGGGGATCAAGTAAGAAAAGTCGAGGCCGAAGACATTGTACCGGATGCCCGCCCCGAGGGTGAAATATTGCCGATTCCCTTTAAGCGGGTGCTCGTAAAAATACCCGCCACGAACGGCGAATTGCTCGTCGTACCAGTACTCGAACCCTCCAGCAATGTTCACTTCCCGGAGCTCCTCCCGAGCTACACTTCCATCCTCGACCTTTGCTTTGCCCTGCTCGTTAAGGATGATGTTATTGTTATCATCCCGAACGGGAGTGCCGGGAGCATCTGAAAAGGAACCGAACATCCCGGCGGCAACACCGACGTTCGGATCGCGGCCAGCGATCACCTGATCCGGTTGATCGGGATCATAGATGGGTGGCGAAGGGACGAGCAGCTTGTTGGCGTCCAGGGATAGCGTAAAACTGTTGTACTCGTCCAGCTGCATGGTCAGGCTCGGTCCGAGGCGAAGGTTGATGGGAATGAAATCTTTTTCAGCGGTAGAAGTGTAGGACATCTTCGAACCGATATTGGAGATGTTCAGGCCAGCCCGCAGCACAGCGTCCTTTTCAGAGACGGTCACATCTTTGTTCTCATAGAACAAGGACACATCAGCCGCGATGGAGCGGCCTGGTGATGAGGAAGCTCCGCTGAGGCTCGTTCCCCCGGTAAGATTGGAATGGACATAACGGGCGGAAAGCGCTCCGGAAAGGCGATCGCTCAGAAAGCGCGCGTAGGTCAAGTCGATCGCGTATTCGCGCGGCTTATAGGTCCGGATCTTATTCCCTCTTCGGTCGGTGAATTGAATGTCCCCCAGGGAGAAATAGCGAAGGCTAGCTCCGATCGCTTGGCGCTCCCCCAATTTCCGATACCCGGAGATATACCCCATGTCGATGTCGTTCACCAGTTTGCGAAGCCAGGGAACATAGGACACCGAGAATTGAAGTTCATCCTCGGCAAAAGCGATCTTGGAGGGGTTCCAGTGGAGCGCATTGGCATCCGGCGATGTAGCGACCCCCACGTTGCCCATACCAGCCCCCCGCGAATCCGGCCCGATCATGAGGAAAGGCACTGCAGTAGTGATCGTGTTCAAGCGGTCCTTTCCGGCCTTTTTACCGGAGACCGTGTTGCTGGTTCCGTTGACGGTCTGGCTGAAAACGGGCAGCGCGAAAGCTATCCCGAGAACGAGGGTCGTTCCTTTGATGATCCGTTCTTTGAGGGTGTTCATTCGAGCACTTGCTGGTTGTTAATGCCCCTACTCAAGGCAGCAAAAATACGGGATCGATC
>CAZIDL010000036.1:0-25377 GCA_964537825.1 uncultured Weeksellaceae bacterium | reverse complement strand
AACGGAAAGTCCGTTCGCTATTCCAAGAAAACCGGCGAAACGATCAAGTGATGGAGAAACCCAGGCTGCAAAAAAAGTACGAAGAGGAGGTCATCCCGGCGCTGAAAGAAAGCTTCAGCTACAAGAGCATTATGGAGGTGCCTCGGCTCCAGAAGATCACCATCAACCAAGGGGTCGGAAGGGCCGTGAGCGACAAGAAAGTGCTCGAGACGGCGATCGAAGAACTAACGCATATCGCGGGCCAAAAGGCCGTTCCGACCTATTCCAAAAAGGACGAGGCGGGTTTCAAGCTCCGGAAGGGAATGCCCATCGGTGTTAAAGTCACCCTTCGCCGGGAGCGGATGTACGAATTCCTCGACCGCCTCATTTCCGTTTCCATCCCTCGGACCCGTGATTTCCGTGGTGTTCCTACCAAAGGCTTCGACGGTCGGGGGAATTTTACGATGGGTGTACAGGAACAGATCATCTTTCCTGAGATCAATATCGACAAAGTGGACCACATCAATGGAATGGACATTAATTTCGCGACCTCGGCTCGAACGGACGAGGAAGCATTCGCTTTGTTGAACCGTTTCGAATTCCCGTTCAAAAAGTAAAGTCATGGCCAAGGAATCGATAAAAGCCAAAGATCGTCGACGGAAGCAACTCATTGACAAGTACGCTGAAAAGCGGAAGCAGCTCAAGGAAGAAGGCCGTTGGGAGGAGCTTCAAAAGCTTCCGCGGAACTCCTCCAAAGTGCGGAGGAAGAACCGTTGCAATATGACCGGGAGACCACGGGGCTACATGCGCGACTTCGGGCTTTCCCGCATCGCATTCCGGAACATGGCCCTTAATGGGAAGATCCCCGGGATCAAAAAATCGAGTTGGTAAACGCAAAGCAGAAAAGAAGAACGAGATAACCGATGTTCACTGATCCCATAGCCGATTATTTGACCCGCATCCGAAACGGATTGCGGGCCGGCCACCGCTTTGTCGAAGTGCCGGCCTCCAACCTGAAAAAGGACATGACGAAAGTCCTGTTCGATAAAGGGTACGTCCAGAACTACAAGTTCGAAGATGACGGGAAGCAGGGCATTATCAAGATCGCCCTGAAATACCATTCTCCGAACAGGACCCCCGTGATCAAGAAACTGGAGCGTGCCAGTAAGCCTGGCTTGCGCAAATACAGTAATTCGCGGGAGCTTCCGCGGGTGATGAACGGCCTTGGCGTTGCACTTATGTCCACCTCTAGGGGGGTTATGACCGACAAGGAGGCCCGGCACAACAACGTGGGAGGTGAGGTCCTTTGTTACGTGCATTAAAGCAAGAAAGCATGTCTCGAATAGGAAATACAAGAGTAGCGATCCCTGAAGGGGTGGAAGTGAAGGTCGAGAACGGATATGTGACCGTCTCCGGCCCTAAAGGTAGTTCGAGCGAAAAGCTCGATCCCACGATACAGGTCGAGGTTCAGGATGACGGTTATGTTCAGGTGAGCCGGAGCTCTGAGAAGACCGATTCCAAAGCGAAGCACGGATTGACGCGCTCCCTTATCTACAACATGGTAATAGGGGTCTCCGAGGGTTTCAAGATCCAACAAGAGCTGAACGGGGTCGGTTACCGGGCTACGGTGAACGGACAGCGCCTCGAGCTGGTCCTCGGGCTTTCTCACCCTGTCGTCTTTGAGATACCGGAGGAGATCCAGGTCTCTGCAGAGACCCCGAAGCGTGCGAATCCGATCATTACGCTGGAGTCGCACGACAAGCAGTTGATCGGTCAGGTCGCCGCGAAGATCCGTTCGTTGCGTCCGCCTGAACCTTACAAGGGAAAAGGGATCCGTTATTTGAACGAAGAGATCCGGCGAAAAGCCGGCAAAGCAGCAGGAAAAGCCTAAAGAACGATGCCCACGAGCAAAGAACTCCGCAGAAAGAAGATCAAACGTCGGATCCGCAAGAAGGTCAAAGGGACCGAAGAACGGCCGCGTTTGTCCGTCTTCAAAAGCAACAAACAGATCTATGCCCAGGTCATCGACGACCGGAAAGGACATACGATGGCCGCTGCCTCTTCGCGCGAACTGAAAGAAGCGCAGGGGGTGCCGAAGACGGAGCAGGCCAAGGCGGTCGGCAAGGCATTGGCCCAAAAGGCCCATGATGCCAAAGTGGATCAAGTGGCCTTCGACCGGAACGGTTATAGATATCACGGCAGGGTCAAAGCTTTGGCCGAAGCTGCCCGCGAAGAAGGACTTAAATTCTGAAGCGATCATGGTGAAGGACAACATCGAACGCGTCAAATCGAGCGAGATCGAGCTGAAAGACCGCTTGGTCAACATCAATCGTGTGGTCAAGGTGAACAAAGGTGGACGGACCTTCAGCTTTGCTGCCGTCGTCGTCGTGGGGAACGAAGATGGTGTCGTCGGCCAGGGACACGGCAAATCCCGGGAAGTCACCGAAGCTATATCCAAAGGGATCGACGATGCTAAAAAGAGCTTGGTGAAGGTACCCCTGATTCACGGGACGGTACCGCACCTGGTGAACGGAAAATATTCAGGAGCCCGGATCATGTTGAAGCCGGCCGCGCCGGGTACCGGTGTGATCGCTGGCGGCGCCATGCGTGCGGTACTCGAGAGCGTCGGCATCACCGATGTCCTTGCTAAGTCCCACGGTTCGCCGAATCCGCACAATCTGGTCAAAGCTACCATGGACGCGCTTCTGCAAATGCGGGATGCCCGTACGGTCTCTTATCAGCGGGGTATCCCAATGGAACGGGTCTTCAACGGATAAATCGAAGAACGATGGGTAAGATCAGCATCACACTGCGTAGAAGTCCGATCAACCACTATTGGAAGCAAAAGCGTACGCTTCGCACGCTCGGCCTCACGAAACTTCATCAAACCGTGGAGAAAGAGGATACACCTCAGATCCGGGGAATGATCCGAAAAGTCGAGCACATGGTCGAAACGAACGCTAAGTAGCAAGACGGCTCAGAAAAGCATTCAGAGAAATGAAGTTGCACGAGATCAGACCAGCAAGAGGTTCCCGGAAGGGACGCAAACGGGTCGGACGAGGCCCGGGATCCGGTCTTCGGAAAACGAGCGGACGGGGGCATAACGGAGCTCATTCCCGCTCTGGTTCCAAAAGGCGTATCGGATTCGAAGGTGGGCAGATGCCCCTTCAAAAGCGCGTTCCCAAATATGGGTTCAAGAATCCGACCCGTAAGGAGAAGGTGGGGATCAACCTCTCCATCCTCCAAAAACTCGCGGACGAAAAAGGGGTCAGTGAGATCACGCCTGAATTGCTCGCGAATAACGGGATCGTCGGGAAGAAAATGCCCGTGAAGATCCTCGGGAACGGAGAGCTTAAAACGAAATTGACCGTCAAAGCGCATGGCTTCTCCGCATCGGCGCGAGAGGCCATCGAAGCGCAGGGAGGCAGCGCCGAAAAACTCTGATAGGGGTTCATGAAGGGCTTTATAGAAACACTTCGGAACATTTGGAAGATCGAGGATCTGCGGAAGCGGATCCTTTTCACGCTCGGTATCATCCTCGTCTTCCGGATCGGTTCCTACGTCGTGCTACCCGGCGTCGATTCCGCAAAACTCGAGTCCGCTTCCGGCGGAGGGGCCGGTCTGGCCTCCATGCTCGATATGTTCGTGGGAGGTGCCTTTTCCCGGGCTTCGATCTTTGCGCTCGGCATCATGCCCTATATCTCGGCATCCATTATCATGCAGCTGATGGGTGTTGCTGTTCCGGCTGTCCAGAAAATGCAGCGTGAAGGGGAGAGTGGACGAAAGAAAATGAACCAATGGACCCGCTTTTTGACCGTCATTATAACTGGGTTCCAAGCTCCGAGCTACATTTTCAGTACCATAGATCCTGCGGCGCGCCCCGATTCTACTTTTTGGCTGGTCTCGACCGTCATTATCCTGGTGTCCGGTACCCTCTTCGTAATGTGGATGGGTGAGCGGATCACCGATCGAGGGATCGGGAACGGGATCTCGCTCCTTATCATGGTCGGGATCATCGCGGAATTGCCCTTTGCTTTCATCCAGGAGGTGATCGGACGCCTCCAGGGAGGTGGTGGTGGATTGGTCGTTATCCTGGTCGAGATCGTCTTCCTCTTACTGGTGATAACGGCTACTATCATGCTCGTCCAGGGGACCCGAAGGATCCCTGTTCAATTCGCGAAGCGCGTTCAGGGGAACAAGCAGTACGGGGGTGTTCGCCAATACATTCCCCTCAAGGTCAATTCGGCCGGTGTGATGCCGATCATTTTCGCACAGGCCATCATGTTCGTGCCGCTTTATATTGCTCAATACACCAATGCTCAATCAGGCTTCCTCGTCTCGCTGGCTGATTTTAGTGGCTTTTGGTACAACCTGGTCTTCGCGACGATGGTGATCCTTTTCACCTATTTCTACACGGCCATTATGATCAATCCCAACCAGATGGCCGACGAAATGAAAAAGAACGGAGGTTTTATCCCTGGTGTTAAACCCGGAAGAAAGACCGCAGAATTCATAGATAAATTACTTTCGCGCATCACGCTGCCGGGATCGATCTTCCTGGCCTTTATTGCGATCATGCCTGCCTTCGCCATCCAGTTAGGCGTGAAGGAGGCTTTCTCCCGCTTTTTTGGCGGGACCTCGCTCTTGATCATGGTCGGTGTCGTGCTCGATACCCTCCAGCAGATCGAGAGTCACCTGCTGATGCGCCATTACGATGGTCTCATGAAGAGCGGGAAGATCAAAGGCCGCGGTGGAAGCATGTTCGGTGGCGGTGGCGGCGGCGGAATGGCCGGTGGCGTCGCCTGATGTTCAAGAAAATGAGTGGAACGATCAAAGCGCATAGAAGCTGAAGCAATCAATATGGCCAAGCAGCCATCCATCGAGCAAGACGGAGTGATACAGGAAGCATTGTCGAATGCTATGTTCCGCGTCGAACTGGAGAATGGGCATGTCATAACCGCCCATATTTCCGGAAAGATGCGGATGCATTATATCAAGATCCTCCCCGGCGATAAGGTGAAGGTAGAGATGTCTCCCTATGACCTTTCCAAAGGGCGGATCGTCTATCGTTATAAGAACTGAAAAAAGGAGCCATGAAAGTTCGAGCTTCATTGAAGAAACGTTCTTCCGACTGCAAGATCGTACGGCGCAAAGGGCGTCTGTACGTCATCAACAAGAAGAACCCGAAATACAAACAGCGACAAGGCTAAAACCAGAACGCTATGGCAAGGATCGCAGGGATCGACCTACCCCGGGAAAAAAGGGGCATCGTAGGATTGACCTACATCTTCGGGATCGGGCACAGCAAGGCCCGCCAGATATTGGATGATGCGAACGTTTCCTACGACAAAAGGGTCCAGGAATGGAACGACGATGAGCTCGCTTCCATCCGGAAGGTCATCAACGATGGCCACAAGGTCGAAGGGGATCTTCGCTCGGAGATCCAGAGCAACATCAAACGATTGATGGATATCGGTTCCTATCGGGGGATCCGTCATCGCTCCGGATTGCCCCTCCGCGGTCAGACCACGAAGAACAACGCTCGTACGCGGAAAGGACGGAGGAAGACCGTCGCTAACAAGAAGAAATAAGGCGGACCCAATAACGAAGCATTATGGCAAGGAAAGCACAAGGCAAGGGAGCCAGCAAGGTCAGAAAGAAAAAGAATGTGAAGGTCGAGTCCGTCGGACAGGCCTACATTCAGGCGACCTTCAACAACCTGATCATCAGCCTCACCAACGGGCAGGGACAGGTCATTTCCTGGTCTTCCGCAGGCAAAATGGGCTTCAGAGGGTCCAAGAAGAACACGCCCTATGCAGCCCAGGTGGCTGCCGAAGATTGCGCCAGGGAAGCATACGGGCTCGGTCTCCGAAGGGTGAAGGTATACGTCAAAGGTCCCGGTTCCGGACGTCAGTCTGCTATCCGCTCCCTTCATAACAACGGGGTGGAAGTGACCGAGATCATCGATGCGACCCCGCTACCGCACAATGGTTGCCGGCCGCCCAAGAAACGAAGAGTCTAGAAGAACGCGAACAGAAGAATCCCTCGAACGATATGGCTAGGTACAGAGGTCCAAGGTCTAAGATCGCCCGGAAGCTTAAATCTCCCGTTTTCGGGCCGGACAAGGTCTACGAAAAAAAGAACTATCCCCCAGGGCAACACGGTCCTTATCAACGGCGAAAGAAGTATTCCGAATATGCCATCCAGCTTCAGGAGAAGCAGAAGGTGAAGTATACTTATGGGATCCTCGAACGGCAATTCGCCAAAATGTTCGATACTGCGACCCGGAGCAAAGGAGTTACCGGTACGGTCCTTCTTCAGCTTTGCGAAGCACGGCTCGATAACACCGTTTTCCGGCTCAGCCTTGCTCCTACGCGAGCTGCTGCCCGGCAGCTCGTGAACCACGGGCATATCACGGTGAACGGTAAGGTGACCGATATCCCCTCCTATACCCTTAAAGCCGGGGATAAGATCAGTGTTCGCCACCGTTCCCGTTCCCTGGAGGTGATCACGAACGCGCTGGGGGATCGGAACAAGCGCTACGATTGGTTGAACTGGGACCCTAACACGATGGAAGGGACCCTTATGGACCTTCCCGAGCGCGAACAGATCCCTGAAGACATCAAGGAACAGTTGATCGTCGAGTTGTATTCCAAATAAAAACCCGCAGCAGGCTATGGCCCTATTAGATTTTCAAAAACCCGACAAGGTCATCATGTTGAACTCCGATGAAGAGCGGGGGGAGTTCGAGTTCAGGCCATTGGAGCCTGGTTACGGGATGACCGTCGGAAATGTGCTTCGCCGCGTCCTTCTCTCTTCCCTCGAAGGCTTCGCTATCTCCTCGGTGCGGATCGAAGGAGTGGACCACGAGTTCTCCACCATCAAAGGTGTTGTGGAGGACGTGACCGAGATCGTTCTCAACCTTAAGCAGGTTCGCTTTAAACAGCAGATCGAGGATACCGAGGAGGAAAAGGTGGAGTTGTCCATCAGTGGTCAGGAACAGTTCACGGCTGCAGATATCGGGAAGCAGACTTCCGCTTTCCAGGTCCTTAACCCGGATCTGGTCATCTGCAACATGGAAAAATCCGTGGAGCTCAATCTCGAAGTGACCATCGAAAAAGGACGCGGTTACGTGCCCGCTGAGGAGAACAAAGACCAGGACGCTGCCTTGGGGACGATCCATCTCGACTCCATCTTCACCCCGATCCGCAACGTGAAGTTCGATGTGGACGATTACCGGGTGGAACAACGGACCGACTATGAAAAGCTTGGCCTGGAGGTCACTACAGATGGTTCGATCCATCCCAAGACCGCCCTTCAGGAAGCGGCCAAGATCATGATCCATCACCTGGCTCTCTTTTCGGACGAAAAGATCACCCTCGATGAAGAAGAGGAGAGCAGCGGGGAGGAGTTCGATGAGACCTCGCTTCACATGCGGCAACTCCTCAAAACGAAACTGGTCGACCTGGATCTCTCCGTTCGGGCTTTGAACTGCCTCAAAGCAGCTGATGTGGAGACCTTGGGCGATCTTGTCCGTTACAACAAGAACGACCTGCTCAAATTCAGGAATTTCGGTAAGAAATCCCTCACCGAACTCGAGGACCTCGTCGAGTCCAAAGGGCTCTCCTTTGGAATGGACGTGGACAAGTACAAGCTCGATAAGGACTGAGGAAGAACGCTAGAAAGAGATGCGACACGGGAAGAAATTCAATAATCTAGGGCGGACCTCGGCGCACCGGAAGCAGATGCTTTCGAACATGGCTGCCTCTTTGGTGACACATAAGCGGATCAATACGACCGTTCCTAAAGCCAAGGCCCTCAGAAAGTACGTCGAGCCGCTCATCACACGCTCCAAGCGCGATGATACGCACTCGCGGAGGATCGTTTTCAAGTACCTCCAGGACAAAGATGCTGTCAACGAACTTTTCCGCGACGTTGCTCCCAAGGTGGGTGACCGGCCGGGCGGTTATGTGCGTATCGTTCGGTTAGGCCCCAGGAAAGGGGACAATGCCGAGATGTGCATGATCGAGCTTGTGGATTACAACGAGCTGATGCTCGCTGATAAAGAAGAGAAGAAACAGAAGTCCGGCTCTGGTAAGCGTCGTCGCCGCCGGGGTGGTAAGAAGAGATCCGGTGGAAAACAAGGCCAGCAGGAAGCTCAGGCGAGTGCTGCGTCCGGTGCTAGTGCCCAGGAGCAAAGCGAAGAACAGGTCGAGGACCAGGAGGCAAAGGAGGCTTCCGGTCAGGAAGACCCGGATGCATCCGCTGCTGCTTCAGGTGAACAGGATCAGGAAGGAGGTGATGAAGGAAGCAAAGCTTCTGGGAACGAGGAAGAAACGCAAAGCGGTCCATCCGGCGAAACTGGTCCTACTGATGAAAATAAGGACGAAGGAGGCGATAATGCTGAAGGTTCCGATGAAGACAAAGGGGACGATGAGAGCAAGCAATGAAGCGGAGGCTTTTTCCCGTATCCGATCGGACGTCAAAAAGGATAATGCCCACCGGGTGTTATCCTTTTTTTTTTACTTTGAAATGCCGTTATAATTGAGGAGCATATCATGAAACATCCATCCCGGACGCCCGCTGTTCTACTTCTCGAGGACGGCACTACCTTTTACGGACAAGCTGCCGGAGCGATCGGTACCGCGCGCGGTGAGATCTGTTTTAATACCGGCATGACCGGTTATCAGGAGATCTTCACCGATCCCTCCTACTTTGGACAGATCATGGTCATGGCAACTGCCCATATCGGTAATTACGGGATGCATCGGGATGAGGTGGAATCGGATTCGATGAAGATCGCTGGCTTGGTCTGTAAGAACTTTTCAGCCCATGCTTCCCGGAAAGGGCCGGTCCATACGGTCCAGGAAAGCTTTGAGAAGGAAGGGCTCGTTGGGGTCCAGGATGTGGATACCCGTGCCGTCGTACGTCATATTCGGAACAAGGGGGCGATGAACGCCATCATTTCTTCCGAGACGCTGGATGTTGAGCGTTTGAAAAAAGAGCTTGAGGCTGTTCCGAGTATGGAAGGGCTGGAGCTTTCTTCCGAGGTCACCACCCAGGAAGCTTATCATTTTGGAGATCCGCAGAGCGATCACAAGATAGCGGTGATCGATCACGGCCTCAAGCGGAACATCCTGCGCTGTCTTGAAGAACGAGGTTGCTACATCAAAGTTTTTCCGCTCGCTGCGGATCACGAGGAGGTGCTGGCATGGGAGCCCGACGGCATCGTGTTCACGAACGGCCCGGGTGACCCAGCTTCCATGGAACGGGAGATCCAGGAGATCGAAAAACTTATGGAGGCTCCTCTTCCGCTTTTTGGGATCTGTTTAGGTCATCAATTGATGGCCTTGAGTCAGGGATTGGGGACCGAAAAAATGCATGCCGGACATCGCGGGATCAACCATCCCGTGCTCGAGCGGAACACCCATCGGGATGAGGTCACCTCTCAGAACCATGGTTTTGTGGTCAAAAGGGAGGATGCTGAAAAAGCGAAAGGGGTGGAGGTCAGCCACGTTCATCTTAACGATGGCACGATCGCCGGATTGAACTATGGGGATAAGAACGCCTTTTCCGTCCAGTACCATCCTGAAGCATCACCCGGACCCCATGATCCACGTTACCTTTTCGACCGTTTCATCGACCGGGTCCGCTCGATCAAAGAACAACCCGAGACCATCACATAAAAAGATCAAGGGATCATGAGCCGTATCGCGCGGATCACTGGAAGAGAGATATTGGATTCACGGGGAAACCCCACCGTGGAAGCAGAAGTCTTGACCGAGGACGGGTTCCTCGGAAGGGCGGCCGTTCCCTCGGGCGCTTCAACGGGTGAGCATGAGGCCGTCGAACTCCGGGATGGGGAAAAGCATCGTTTTCTGGGAAAAGGGGTCACCAATGCCGTCCGGAACATAAACGGAAGGATCCGGGAAGCCCTCATCGGACAGGATGTTCTTGAGCAAAGCGCCCTTGACCAGCTCATGATCGAGCTGGACGGTTCCGATAACAAAGGCAAGCTCGGCGCCAATGCGATCCTGGGTGTGTCGCTCGCTGCTGCTAAAGCAGGGGCTCAGCGATCGGAGCTTCATGCGTTCCGCTACCTTGGAGGGGCCAATGCTCACGTCCTGCCGGTCCCCATGATGAATATCCTGAACGGCGGCTCGCATGCTGACAATAACGTGGACCTGCAGGAGTTCATGATCATGCCCGTCAATGCGAATTCCTTCCGGGAAGCACTCCGGATGGGAGCGGAGACCTTCCATCAACTGAAAAAGGTGCTGCAAGAAAAAGGCCTTTCGACGAACGTTGGCGATGAAGGAGGATTCGCCCCGGAGGTGGGTTCGGACGAGGAAGGGCTCGATACCATGATGAAGGCGATCGAGAAGGCGGGGTACAAGCCGGGAGAAGACATTTATTTTGCCTTGGATGCGGCCTCCTCTGAATTCTTCAACAAGGAGGAGGCTGTTTATCACCTTCATCAGTCGACCGGAGAGAAGTTGAAGCCCGCAGAGATGGTCGGTCGCCTTGAACAGTTGGTGGATAAGTATCCGATCGTATCGATCGAGGATGGACTCGACGAGAACGATTGGGAAGGGACCAGGGAACTCACTGAAAAGCTCGGGGACCGGGTTCAAGTGGTCGGTGACGATCTTTTCGTCACGAACACCCAGCGTTTGAGAAAAGGCATCGAGGAAGGGGTGGCGAACTCCATTCTTATCAAAGTGAACCAGATCGGTACGCTCACGGAGACCATGGGTGCTGTAGAGATGGCGAAAAGGAACGCCTATACCTCTGTGATAAGCCATCGTTCCGGTGAGACCGAGGATCCTTTCATCGCGGATCTGGCTGTGGCCCTTAACACGGGTCAGATCAAGACCGGATCGGCTTCTCGTTCGGATCGTGTTGCCAAGTACAATCAATTGCTTCGCATCGAAGAAGCACTGGGTGAACGGGCTTATTTCCCTGGTGCTTCTTTTCGTTCGATGTAAGCTACCTATCTCTGGAAGCTTCTGGTACTTATTTTACCCATCTCTCGCGAGGGTAGTAGGGGCTCTCCAAGCATTCCTTCAGCGTGATTTTTACCAGCTCCTTGGAGGTTATAAGGAATGCTTTCCAAGATCGGAGGTTTGAAAATGATAGCGTTCGTTATTCCTGAGCGGTCCAAGCTTGTAAATTTGTCTCAAAACCCGACCCTTATGCGACGTTTGACGCTTATCCCCTTCTTTGCTTTTTTCCTGATCGCAATAGGCTGTAGTACCGAGAATTGCGAAGAATGCAAGGAGGTCACTTATGACTCTTCAGGCAATAAAGTGAGCGAAGGTAGTTCTGAGGAATATTGCGGCGAAGAGCTCGAGGAGAAGAAGGATTATTCGGCTACTGTAGGGAATCAGACCAAGGAGTACGAGTGTAGCTGATCCTCAGAGCTCGACGGCAAGGACCACCACATCATCCACTTGCTCATAGGTCCCCTTCCACTCCATGAACTTTTCATGGAGGTGGTCGCGCTGTTCCTTGAGCGATAGGTCGTTGCTTTCCAATATCATCCGTTTGAAGGGCTTGTATTTGAGCTTTTTCCCTTTGTTCCCTCCGAATTGGTCTGCGTATCCGTCGGAAAAGAGATAGAGGCGGTCCCCTTTTCGTACTTCCACATCCTGTTTTTTAAAGGGGACACCATCTGAGTGAGCTCCGACCGGTTGCTTGTCGGCTTGGATCTCCACTCCCACAAGTTCCCCGTTCGCATCCTCGATCTTTTTCGAATCTTCCGGTATCTGCCGGTTCCCGTCTTTATTCCCGAAAAAGAGGTAGAGCGGATTGTTGCCCCCGGCGAAGCTGAGGGTACCGCTCGCCATGTCCAGGGTGCACAACCCCATGTCCATTCCGTCCTTGGCCTCTTCCTCTTTGTTCTCCGACGATAGGGAACGGACGATCATATCGCGCACCTCGTCCAGGATCTTCTCGGGTGAGTAAATGCCTTTCCGAGTGACCACTTCTCGGAGGAAGGCCATACCCAACATGCTCATCATAGCTCCTGGAACACCATGGCCGGTACAGTCAGGGGCTGTCCAGATGAGCTTTCCCTCGGCTTTCGCGGCCCAATAGAAATCCCCGCTCACGATATCCCGGGGGATATAGAGTGCAGAACTGTCCCTGAAGTTCTCCTGAAGCACGGTCAGGCTCGGCAGCATCGCATGCTGGATCTTGCTGGCATAAGTGATGCTCTCGGTGATCTCCTTGTTCTTTTCTTCGATCCGCTCGTTCTGTTCGAGGATGGTATCGTTCTTCTCAGCAAGCTTTTGGTTGATGGCCTTGATCCGTCGATAGTTCCTGCGAAGGAGATAAGCGAAGGTTAGGATGATCAGAATGAGGAGCCCGAAAGTGATCAGGGCGTAGGTCTGGTAAGTGATCCGCTTGTCCTGAGCCTTCAGGGTTCCCTTCTGCTCTTTGATCTGGTTTTGTTGCTCCGAAATGTGCTTTTGGAGGGAGTCTGCTGCTTCTTTTTGTTCAGCAAGAACGGCCTTTTGTTCCCGTATCGCCTCCTGGGTTTCCTTCAATTCTTTGGCTTTCTCTTTGAGGCTCTTCTTTTTAGAGGCCAGTTTACGCCTTTGAGCCCGAAGGGAGCCTTTGAGGGAATTCAGTGAGTCCTTTTTTGCCTGGAGCTTCTTCTTCTGTGCCTGAAGGCGTTCCTGCTTGACACGAATGTCCTTCTGAAGCGAACGCAGCTTCTTTTCCTTTTTCTTGAGCTCTTCTTTTTTCTCCTGGAGCTCCTTCTTGCGCTTGCTCAAGCGGCCTTCGGTATGCTTATAGGCTCTTTTCCAATCCGCCTGGGTTTTGATCTCCGCGATAAAAGGCAATTTGTCGCTGTAGCTGAAATCGTTCTCCAAAAGGCGTTTTCGGAAAACGTAGAGGGTGGTGAGCCCATCCTTGAAGATGAAGGATACCATGGTCTGGTAGAACGGGTAATTCTCGCCGATCAGTAGGGTGGGGGCGTCTTCGATGAGCTTTCTGACGCGGGAAATATCCCATCCTTCGCGGTACTGGAGGAATAGGAGATGAAGTTGTTCATCCTTTAATGCCTCGGTCTCCTGGAAATCGAGGACTTTTACGGGACGTTCGTTGATGCCTTGCTCGCTCTGCTTCAGGACCTCTTGATATAAGGCGCTGTCCTTAGTAAGGAGCCCGACCCTGAAAGTGTCGATCTTGCTATCACGGGGCCATTTCACGTAATTCGCAACATCGTATATAGCTGCTACCCGGTCCGTGTCGTGTACCTGATTGTGGACCTGGCCTTTCGATATTCCAATGCTCAGGACGCTGAGCAGGATGACCAGAAAAAGTGGTCTGAACGACTTTCGCATTGCGCTTTTCGATGAACAACTAAGCTACAAAAACTGTAATCTAGGTCATCTATATGCTGTTCTATGTATGAAATGCAGGTTCGCTTTTCTCCTATTCATTCTACCCATTGCACTCGAAGCTCAAAAGAGCGACACGCTCTCCGAAGCGGCTTCACCGGACCTTCCGGACTTCGTGAGCATCGGTGGTGCCCTCCGATTCAATGCATTTTACAAGAACTGGGAAGGCCAGGAGAACAATCAGGACAAAGGGGGTGAATTGGGGTTCGATACCTTCATCATATCTGCGTCTGCAGAGAAAAAGGGGATCGAGCTTACGGCCGAATATCGTTTCTACCAAGGGTATCATTTTCTCCGGAAGGGATATCTGGGCGGTGATATCGCAGAGAACATGAAACTGAAGCTAGGCGTCGTACAAGTCCCTTTCGGGATGCTTCCCTTCGCTTCCAACAGTTGGTTCTTTTCCACTCCTTATTACCTCGGCTTCGAAGACGATCATGATGCCGGTTTGGTTTGGGAATATCATCCCGGTAAGTGGGATCTTCATGCGGCTTATTTCAAGAACAGCGAAGGCTCTTTTACAGGTTCAAGCCCGCATAGCGCTCGTTTTTCTTACGATGTGGTGGGGAACAGTGAAGAGACCGACCAAGGGAATCTTCGGGCGAGCTATCATTTCACGGATCAGTGGGAGTTCGGCCTTTCAGGCCAGTACGGACGTTTGTATAATAAGGTGAGCAGGGATTTTGGAGCACATCATGGATATGCGGCCCATTTAAAAGGCGGTTTCGGTTCTTTTGGTATCAAAAGCGAATTCATCGGGTTCGATCTTTCACCGGTCCCCCCTTACGACCATCAGGCAGGGACTGTAAAGATGGGTGCGTACGACTTTCCTTACCAGGTAGCGCGCAAAGGACGGATCTACCTGATCGGGCTCAATTATGACGTGAAAGTGGATTGGGGGGCTATCGAACAGCTCACTTTTTACGAGGACTTTTCCTACTTCGATAAGGAGATCGCTGGGTTCAGCGATTCTCAGATGAACATCGCAGGGATGCGTGTCGATGCCGGGCGTGTTATGGCATTTTTCGACGTGGCCAGCGGTCAGGGTCATCCCTGGCTGGGGCCTGCCTGGACCGAGGCCTTCGCCAGAGGCGCGGACGGTACTGCCCCATTGCGGCCTGGAGAACTGGAGGATCGCCCGGAAGTGAAGTGGACCACGCGCTACAATGTGAATCTGGGTTATTACTTTTAAGCGCCTTTAAGGAAGGCTTCATCAAAGTAGAAGAAGGCTATGGCCGAGGAAGAAGGAAAGCGGGTCCACCAACAAGCTCCGAAGAACAAATGGTTCGATATTCATCCTCCGGTCTTTTGGCCTGCGGCGGGGCTTAGCCTTCTGTTCATCGTCCTTACCCTCTTGCTGAATAACACGGTGACCCTTACAGCGGAGCAGGATGGGACGGAAAAGCTCGGAGCCGCCCTTGCGCCTCTTAGCGAAAAGGAAAAGAAGCGCTACGAGCTCGAAAAAGGGGTCGGGATCGAGGAGGTCGGAGCAGGCTTTCTTGCTTCCTATGGGGTCGGAAAAGGGCGGATCATCACTAGCATCGGCGGTCAGGCCGTCGAGAGCAGGGAAGAGGTTGAGGATGCGATATCGGATAAATTCCGGATGTCGGTGACCCTTCGGGTCAAAGCGAACGGATCTTATCGGGACAGCGCCGTGGAAGGGGTCTTCAAAGGGAACGATTCCCTCGGAGCTAAGATGCGCTTGCTCACTGATAAGGAAAAGCTTCGCTACGGGACCAAAGCCGGGATGCTCGTCGAAAAGGTCTTACCCGGTGGTTTTTTCGCATCCCTTGGGATCGAGGAAGGAACAGTGGTCAAAAAGATCCGTGACGTCAAATTGAACGAGAGCGGGGAGCACGTCCGGATCGTTGCTGAACATACGCCACAGGCCATCGATATGGTGGTCATGAGCCGGGGGTTCGGCGTAAATATACAGTCCCTTTTCAGCGGTGTACAAACCACTATTTCCAATTATTTCGGATGGTTCTTCATCCTTTTGACCAATCTCTTTATCGTCTTTTTGATCTATCTGGCCATTAGCAAACTCGGGACCCTCAAGTTGGGCAAAAGGGACGAAAAACCCGAGTTCAGTACCATGGCTTGGTTCTCGATGCTATTCAGTGCTGGAATGGGGATCGGGATCATCTTTTGGAGCATCGCTGAGCCGATGTACCACTATCTCTCTCCGCCCTACGGAGAAGGAGGGACGGCAGAGGCGGCTGAGACCGCGATGAACTTCACCTTTCTGCACTGGGGGCTTCACGCCTGGGGTATCTACGCTTTGGTAGGACTTGCTTTGGCCTTTTTTGCCTTTAATCAAAAGCTGCCGCTCTCGATCCGTTCGGTATTCTACCCGGTGGTAGGGGACCGGATCTACGGCCCTATCGGGAACATTATCGATACCCTGGCTGTGATCTCCACCCTTTTCGGACTAGCAACTTCTCTGGGGCTCGGGGTACAACAGATCAGTGCCGGCCTGGAAGCCCTTGGAGTGCTTCCGGATAACATCTATGTTCAAGTGGGGTTGATCATTTTGATCACGATGGCGGCCACCGCATCTGTGGTCCTGGGGATCGATAAAGGAGTGAAGGTATTGAGCGAGTTGAACATCCGGGTAGGTGCCATTTTCCTTCTTTTCGTGTTCATCGTGGGTCCGACCCTCTTCATTCTGGATTCGTTCGTTCAGAACACGGGGAATTACATCCAGGAAGTGATCGGCATCAGTACTTGGACGGAAACCTATTCCCAGACCACCTGGCAGAACAATTGGACCGTTTTCTACTGGTCCTGGTGGATCGCTTGGTCCCCTTTTGTTGGGATGTTCATTGCGCGGGTATCCCGCGGTCGGAGCGTGCGAGAGTTCATCACTGGGGTTCTGCTCGTGCCCACGCTCATCACCTTCTTTTGGCTTTCTTGTTTCGGAGGGAGTGCTATTTACTTGGAATTGAACGCGATCGGTAATATTGCCGAAGCTGTTCATCAGAACGTGGCCGTGGCGCTTTTCGAATTCCTCGAAGAATATGCCCTCTTTACCGTCAGTTCCATCATCGGCGTCTTCATGGTCACGATCTTCTTCGTCACTTCCTCGGATTCGGGGTCTCTGGTCGTTGATAGTCTCACCTCAGGGGGTAAGGTGGATGCGCCGGTCGGGCAGCGGATATTCTGGGCGCAAACGGAAGGGGCTGTTGCGGCAGTGCTCCTGATCGGCGGGGGGTTATCCGCCCTTCAAACAGCAACGATAACGACCGGGCTTCCTTTTGCTCTGATCCTCTTATTGATGTGCTACAGCCTGAACAAGGGATTGAAGCTGGAGTATGCCCGCGAGGCCGAGATCCACAAAGAAAAGGAGCGGGAATCCTATCAGGATCTGGTCAAGGAGATGGTGGCACGTCGCAGGGGATCTGGCCGTGATAAAGGAGGTGAAAATGAACGCTAAAGCTGAGCATTCCATGGCGCCT
Organism: uncultured Weeksellaceae bacterium; assembly: GCA_964537825.1. Lineage (GTDB taxonomy): Bacteria > Bacteroidota > Bacteroidia > Flavobacteriales_D > CAYVSK01 > CAZIDL01. Next base: position 8,528 of record CAZIDL010000036.1, on the reverse strand, counting down.
TTCGATAAAATTCTCGTTTCGCTCGATCTGACGCGGATGGACGAATTCCTTATCCGCTACACCTCTTTTATCTGTAAACAACTGGGTGCAGAGAAAGTCTATTTCGTTCATGTGATCCAGGATTCCGGAATGCCGGAAGAAATGGCCACGTTGTACCCGGATATGGAAGGGACTTTGGCCGAGTTGATCGAAGAGGACCTTAGTGCCAAACTTTCAGAGGACTTCGATAAGGAGCTGAATGTGGAAACAGAGTTCCTTATTAAGAGTGGGAGTGTGAGTGATACCGTGATCGAATGGGGACGAAGTGCAGGCATCGATCTGGCGATCCTCGGCAAAAAGACGGGTTATCGGGGTAAGGGGATCTTGTCCGGAAAGATCCTACGCCTGGCTCATTGCCATGTGCTCTTCGTTCCGGAATCCGCACGCTTCGGGTTGACAAAATTACAGGTGCCGGTGGACCTTTCCGAATTCTCTCGGAAAGCCTTATCCAAGGCAATCGAGATCTCGGATAAGACTGGGGGTACGGTCGAATGCCAATACGTTTATTCCCTGCCGCGGCAATATTTTCCGTACATGCAGAAGGTGGAGCATGTTGAGGAACGGCTTGAAATGGAGAGCCAGGAAGCATGCGACCGCTTCCTTGGTAAGAGCATCGGCAAACGTTCCAACGTAACTTGCGTGGTCACCCACGATCAGGAAGGAGATATTGCGGAGAGCATCTATCATCGCGCTAATATCAACGGTGCTGATATGATCGTAGTGGGATCGAAAGGGCAAACCAATGCAAGTTCCGTTCTATTAGGAAGTACAGCTGAGAAACTGGCCGGCTTCGAAAAGTCCATCCCGATCCTTATCGTAAAAGGGGATAATGAGAACAGCGGTTTTCTCGAGTTCTTGTTCGGGAAGCGTAATAAATAACCCTCCATCTTTTTCGCTCGCTAAGCAACCTCCTTGGTCGGGTTTCGTCAGTATCCACAGGATCACCGAAATTACTTAAATTCACAAAGTAAAGGATCTTCTGTTAACAGCTTTTTAGGCGGCGTTCAGGAGGGTGCTCGAGACTTAAATACACCTATGGGATCGTCTTCGTTACGTATGTTCTTAAGGTCGTTGATCGGCTCTTTCCTTTCTTTCCTCTTTATCACAGCGAATGGACAAGGGGGGTCCCCTGATACTTGTGGGGTCTCTATGAATGCCTCAACTATGACCGTTCCTTGCAGCGGGGACTCTGTGGATATCTGGGCTAAAGGGACCGCCGGGGAACTCGTGATGGAGAATGATTTCGACAACGGTACGACAGGACCTGGATGGAGCAGTACTTCCTCTGCTCAGTTCGACAATCCTTGCGATCCTTCCTTTGATGGCGGCACCTATATGTGGATGGGTGATGCTGCTGCACACCCTCGTAGCATGGTCACCAACGATTTCGATCTCGTATGCGGCGGAGAAATATGCTTCTGGCTCGATTTTGCCACCCAGGGGGATGCCTCTCCTTGTGAAGGGATCGACCTTTCCCACGAGGGGGTTTACCTGCAGTATTCCACAAACGGGGGAGCTAGTTGGAACACCATCGAATATTTTGGGCCTGCAGGGGTAGGCGATAGCACGAATAACGATGGCACGGATCCTCAAATGACCAGTTGGAATGAGCATTGTTTTAATATCCCGGCTGCAGCGCAGACTCCGAATACATCCTTCAGGTGGTTGCAGGACGGATCCAGCGGAAGTGTCAATGATCACTGGGGAGTTGATAATGTGGTGATCATCGGATCGAGCTGCGATCACGATTACGACTGGAAACACGTTCCAGGAGTGCCGAACGATTCAGACCAGACGGTGTGGGTTGGCTCTGATACAACATTCAAAGCCTGTTATACCAATACCCATTTAGGAGGGAACGACAGTTGCTGCAACACGATAACGATCAATACCGATGGGATCGATTCGCTGAGCTTCGATACGATCATCGAATCATGTGATAAAGATGACGACGGGGAGATCTCGGTCAATACCCATGGGGGAAGTGGACCCTACACCTTTTATCTGAGCGGTCCCGTGAATGACACCAATACTACGGGAACCTTTACTCCGATCCCTGATGGGGATTACTTCGTGAAGGCCGTCGAATCGGGGGGATGTTCGGCTAGCGATTCCGTCGAGCTCTTACCGGGGGATACTTGTTGTAAGCTCGTTCACGATTCTTCCACGGTTCAGAATGTCAGCTGTTACGGGGCGGGTGATGGGTCTGCCACCGTTTATGCCTCCGGCGGTCCGACCCCTTATCAATACCAGTGGTTCGATGGGAGCGGGAATCCGCTCGCTGGTCAGACCGCCCAAACGGCTAATGGGCTTTCTCCGGGGACTTATATCGTTGGTGTGATGGATCAGGACAGTTGCACGGTATCGGATACGGTCACTATCACTCAACCTCCGGGGCCGTGGTACGTGGAGACCAGTTCCGATAGTGCGCATTGTGGTAAACCCGATGGAGTAGCCTATGTTGATAGCGTTTTCGGGAATCTTAAGCCTTACAGCTACCAATGGGGTGCTTCAGCGAACAATCAAAGCGGGCCTGTTGCGAACAATTTGGTACCGGGAACCTACGATGTGACCATCTCCGGGGACGGTGGTTGCGATACGACGGTGACGGTAAAGGTTCCCAATGTGAGTGGGCACAACACCAGCATCGGGGGCAAGACGAACGTAAGCTGCTTCGGAGGAAGCGATGGACAGGCCACGGCGCAGGTGAACGGAGGAACAACGCCCTATAGTTATCAATGGAACGATCCTGCAAAGCAGGATAGTCAGGTCGCGACGGGTTTGAGCGCGGGCAGCTACAAGGTTGTCGTCACCGATGCCAATGCTTGTAAGGACAGCGCTACGGTCACCATCGGCGAGCCTGCGCCGCTTCAGGTCTCTGCTTCCAACGATACCACGATCTGTATCGGTGGAACGGCTGTTTTAAGTGCATCGGCGAGCGGAGGGGTGCCGCCCTATACTTACCATTGGGATCAAGGGCTTGGTAGCGGCCAGGTTCAGCCGGTATCGCCCGGGAAGAATACGGTCTATAATGTCTATGTGGAGGATGCGAACGGATGCACATCCGCGACGAGCTCTGTTCGGTTGAAATACCATCCCAAGCTTAGCGTGGACGCTTTTAAGGATGACAGCATCTGCCCCGGTAAATCGGCAACGCTATCAGCGATCGGTACCGGAGGCTCCGGGAAGGGCTATAGTTATAGCTGGTCCAATGGCGATAATGGAAAAAGCACGACCGTAGCGCCTGGCAATACAACGACCTATACGGTGAACCTCGAGGATGATTGCGAGACACCTGCTGCGAGCGACGACGTTACGATAGCGCTCCACGAGCTCCCTGATGTAAAGATCAAAGGGAAAGGTCTGGAAGCTTGTGCACCCGTGAACGCTTCTCTTATCAATGCGACGGATCCTTCCATGGTAGGCACGCAATGCATTTGGGATCTCGGGAACGGTGAAAAGGCTTCGGCTTGTGATACGGTGGAGCATCGATATAACACGCCTGGATGTTATGATGTGAGCCTTTCGGTCCGTTCCCCGGAAGGGTGCATCGATAGCAGCACCGTTCAGGACATGGTCTGTGTGCGTCCGTATCCTGAGGCAGCCTTCGATCATGAGCCCAAGAGCACTACGGTTCAGGATCCGGCCATCTCCTTTATCAATATGAGCACTGGTGCTTCCACGTATGCTTGGGATTTCGCTGGCCTCGATTCGAGCGAAAAAGCAGCTCCGGTCCACGAATTCCCCGCTGACAGTTCAGGGGATTATGAGGTCTGCATGGAGGCCAGCACTCGATACGGCTGTAAGGATACCGTTTGCCATACCGTGGAGATCGGAGGGGAAACGATCATCTATGTCCCCAATGCCTTTACTCCGGATGGGGATGGGGTCAACGATGAGTTCGGGCCGGTTGTCCAGGGCGTCGATCGGACCGAATACACCTTTTATATCTACGACCGTTGGGGAGAGGTGGTCTTTGAAAGCCATAGCCCCTCCAAGAAATGGGATGGTTCTATCAAAGGGGAAATGAGCGAGGCCAAGACCGATGTTTACGTTTGGCGTGTCGTTACCCGAAGCAAGCATACCGGTGAAGAGATCCAGAAAAGAGGGCACATCACTTTGATCCGTTGAGCTAGGTAGCTTGATCATCCCACGGGATTCGGAAAAAATAAAATTTCCGGCAACTTTACCGGATATGGAACCTCGATCGATGAGGAACAACTTTAGCAATAGGATCTTTTCTTATCATTCGTTCCAGTGAAATAAGGCCCCTGTTCTTTTACCTGAGCTGTACGCTCCCCTTCTGTGTGATCCTGCTATTACAAGGGTCAGGCCTGCATGCGCAATGTACCGGGGACACCCTTAATGTGGTCAACCCTTCCTTTGAGGGGCCCACCGATCCCCACGTTACGCCTTCCCCCTGGAACAATTGCATGTCCGGTCAGACCCCCGATACGCAACCGGGGAATTGGGGTGTTACCATGTCCCCTACCGATGGAACCAGTTATCTAGGATTGGTCAATGAGCTGTGCGATACCTGGTCGGAAGGGGCGAGCCAGCAATTGAGCGGCCCGATGACCGCCGGGACCGAATATACGTTCACGATCGACCTGGCGAGTCCGGGGAATACCGGTGTTGGTGGAGTTACAGGGGGGTGCATCGAATTACAGGTCTATGGGGGGTTCTCCAATTGTGACACCAATGAGTTGTTGTGGACTTCCCCTGTATTTAATGGATATACCACTTGGGGGACCTACACGGTCACCTTTACTCCTTCGGCCAATTACACCCACCTTATCCTGGTCTCTAATACGCCTGACGATCCTTGCATGGATTGTTCGGATCAGCCATATCTCAATGTGGACAACATGACACCGGTTATGTCCGAACCCAGCATCGGAGTCCTGACCCCGGCGCTCGGGGATACGATCGATTGCGATGAGACGTTCACGGGGAATAACAAATGTCCCCTGGACTCCCTGATCCTTACCGGTGATTTTAGCGGAAGTCCTGTTTCAGCAACCCTTTTGACGGATTCGACCTGGGAAGCGAGCGTTTCCTATCCTTCGGATTACTCCGGAACGGACACGGTGGAAGGGCAGGGCTTCTTTAAGAACGGCGATACGGGATTCGTGGATCACGCTGTCTATATCAAGAACATCGATGCCACGGCATCGCTTACAGACCCTTCCTGCAACGGTAGTTGCGATGGGGAGATCGTCCTTAATGCTTCAGGCGGTGCTACTCCTTACCAGTACAGCATCGATAGCGGGAGCAGTTTTCAGGGTAGTAGTACGTTCAGTGCTCAGTGTGCTGGCAATTACGATATTCTGATCGCTGGCGACAGTGGTTGTGTTCACGATACCGCCCTTAGCTTGAACCAAGCTCCTCCCCTGGTGATCGACGATACGACCCTTACGAATGCGACGTGCAATGGTGATTGCGACGGCAGCATCGAATTTCAGGTAAGCGGCGGGACCACTCCCTATCAATACAGCATCGATAACGGTTCGAGTTTCCAGAGTAGCAACACCTTTAATGGACTATGTGCCGGAACCTATGACCTCGTTGTAGAAGATTCCAATGGTTGTCAGGCGATGGGGCAGGTCCGGGTGGAAGAACCAGCCCCCTTGAGTTTTGATACCACTGGCATCGATCCCGCATGTGCGGGTGAGAGCAGCGGTTCCATTCGATTCCATGGGGTTGGCGGGGGCACCAAGCCTTATTCCTTCAGCATCGATGGTGGCTCTACATTTCAAAGCGACAGTTCTTTTAACGGCCTTACCGCAGGGAATTATAACCTTGTCCTGGAGGATGCCAACGGATGTCAGGTCAACGGTCAATTGGACTTAACGGATCCTCCACCGTTGCAGATCGACGGTTTAACATTGAATGATGCCAGTTGTGCCGGTCTTTGTGATGGGGAAGCGGATGTTAGTGTCAGCGGTGGATCAGGGAGTTATACCTATAACTGGTCGGGAGCAGGTGCCCCGGCCGGTTCCTCTGATGCGGACAGCCTATGCGCAGCCAATCATACCCTTACTGTCGTCGACGATAGCGGCTGTACCGTTGATACGAGCTTTACAATAGGAGAGCCTGCTCCTCTTACGATCGATAGTACGAGTAGTGTGAACGCGAATTGCAGCAAGCCGGATGGAAGTGCGACCGTCGAGCAGGTAAGTGGTGGAACATCTCCCTACGGGTATCAATGGGAGGATGGACAGAGTTCTGCTACGGCCACCAACCTGACTCCCGGAGATCATGGGGTGAAGGTTACGGACGACCAGGGTTGTACGGTGACCGATACGGTCACGGTCGGGAACAATGTGGCTCAGACCATCGTGCTTGACAGCATCCAGCAGGCTTCTTGTTTCGGGGCTTGTGATGGCGGAGCTTATATCAGTGTGAGCGGTGGGACGGCTCCATTCAGTTACTCTTGGAACGACCCGAACGGGCAAACGAGCCAGGATGCCACCGGCCTTTGCGCAGGTACTTACGTTGTGAGCGTGACGGATGCCAACGGATGTGAAGAAAAAGATACGGTGACGATCACCGAGCCTTCACCGCTCCAGGCCTCCGCTTCTTCGGATACCACCATTTGTGTCGGAGGTGTGGCTGTCATGAGTGCGAAGGGTAGCGGAGGGACCCCTCCCTATACCTTCCATTGGGATCAAGGGCTCGGGGCCGGGAAAGTCCAACCGGTTTCCCCGGGAAGCAATACGGTCTACAATGTGTACGTGGAAGATGCGAACGGTTGCACATCCGCCTCCAAAACGGTGCGTGTCAAATACCATCCGGAACTCTCGGTGACCGCTCTTTCGGATGATTCCGTTTGCCCCGGCACTTCAAAGCAATTGAGCGCGATCGGGAACGGTGGGATCGGTTCCGGCTATAGCTATAGCTGGTCGAACGGAGCGAATGGAAAAAGCACCATCGTGACCCCGGGGAGCACGAGCGATCACGTCGTAACCCTCGAGGATGGTTGTGAGACGCCAGCAGTGAAGGATACGGTCACCGTGACCTTACACGATCTTCCGAACGTTCAGATCGATGGAGTGGATCTGAACGGTTGCAGCCCCTTCAACGCAAGCTTGGTGAATGCGACAGACCCTTCTATGGTAGGAGGGGATTGCACGTGGGACCTCGGAGATGGATCGAAGGAAGTGGGATGCGATACGATCCGCCATATATACGATCAACCCGGTTGTTATGATGTCTCTTTGACCGTCACTTCACCAGAGGGCTGTATGGACAGTACGACCCGGACCAATTACGTTTGTGTGCGCCCTTACCCGAAGGCTGACTTTAAGTACCTTCCCAAGAACAGCGATGTGCAGGATCCTGAGGTTTCCTTCACGAACCTCAGTACGGGTGCTTCATCCTATCGATGGACCTTCCCTGGGTTGGATACGCTGAAAGAAGAACATCCCGTTCATGAATTCCCCAGCGATGGGGCCGGGACCTATGATGCCTGCCTGAAAGCTACTAACAGCTATGGTTGTTCCGATAGCATCTGTAAGGAGGTGAGCATCGATGGAAAATTCATCCTTTACGTTCCGAATGCTTTTACGCCGGACGGAGATGGCGTTAATGACAAATTCGGACCTGTGGTTCAGGGACATGATCCGGAGAATTTCAAGTTCAGGATATACGACCGCTGGGGTGAGGTCGTTTTCGAATCGGACCACCCAGAGAAGAAGTGGGATGGATCCGTAAAAGGGGATGCGGATGAGGACAAAACGGACGTTTACGTTTGGCAAGTTGTGACCAAGAACAAATTCACAGGAAAAGAAGTGGTCAAGCGAGGGCACGTGACCCTTATCCACTGAATGATCCCGTTCATAACCCATCGGAAATGACGCCTTCGATCCGAACTTCAAAACCCTTTCAGGCGATCACGATCGCGATCCTCCTCTTATCTCCGGCGATGGGATGCGCTCAGTCCGACCTTTCAAAAAAGGAGGTGAAGGAATTGACCGCTCTCAAAAAAGAACTCGAGGGGACCTATCAGGTCCAGATGCTCGGGACTGATGCTGACCCATCTCTGATGCTATCGGTCTATGAAAAGATCGCTGAAAAACGGGATGACAAGGAGGTTGTTCATTATCAGGTGGATGAGCATACACGCATCAAGATCCTCCCTAAGGAACGCATCCGGGATGATGATTTTGAAGGGGTGAAGCCGCGGGTCACTTATATCGAAGAGGGGAAGAAAGAAGAATAACCCGCGATCCCTGATACCCATCAAGGACTTGCTGAGGGATCGAAACTTCCGTCCTTCTTTCGTTAAAAAGGCTGTTCACTAAAAAAAGCAACCCTTTCAGGGGGGTGAGCGTCTATTGGACGAAAGTTGGAGAAGCCCTTTTCCGATCAAGGGGTGGAAGCTTGATAAATGCATTTTGAGATATGATCCGCAATTCTTTTAAGTACCTCCTTATTGCCCTCTTTTTTGCCTGTTCTTTCGTTCCGCACTCGAAGGGGCAGCTCGT
>CAZIDL010000035.1:0-25637 GCA_964537825.1 uncultured Weeksellaceae bacterium | reverse complement strand
CTCACCTGGAGGCTAGTATCATGGAGGAGTTCGGCCCGCGGCCCTTGCACGTTCACGGTGACCTGAGCGGTGGTCGTATCGCAGGCGGTCCTTTTGCTGACGGTATAAGTGGTCGTGGTATCGGGAGAAGCGAGTGGGTTGGATATCGTGTCCGAATTCAGGCCCGCTGAGGGCGACCACTCGTAGTCGGTGATGCTATCGACGACGGAACTCAGCCGCACGCTGTCGCCGCGGCAGATCGTGGTGTCGCCGCTCGAAGGAAGGCCTTGCGGTTCGACCGGGACGACGGAGACGTCATCGAGGTAATATAATGAATTTCCAGCCTTCGTATTAGTGGTATTAGTGTTCAAACTGTCCCGGAAATTTCCTATTGTTATGAAATTTTCTCCACCCGATGCCGTGTAGCATCCCTCGATGCGGACCCAATCCGTGGAATCTGTAATTGGTGGACCCGTATATTCAACATGAGGTACGTATGGGATCGTATCGGAATCGTTGGGGTGGTAAACGCTATCTTGAGAAAGATAAAGACCAATAGGAGAGCTCCCAAAAGAAGACGAATCGGCTAAGGATATATGAAAAAAAATATTATAAAGCTTCCCTGAAACCATATTTTTTTTTAGTTTATTTGATATAAACTCTCTATAATTTGTTTTTGTTCCGGTGGGTGTGATATATTGAGTTGATATTAAAGAGTATCCATTTTTAGTTTTAGGTTTTTGATAACCTAAATAGTTTTTTGGGGTTATTCCATCACATTGATGAAAAAAATCAGGTGTTGTGGCATTTGGGTTAGTATTATACCATTTCTTGCAATAATTAATTTGGTCTTGTCCGCCGATAGGACACTGACTAAAACCCTCAAAACTCCAATTTGAGACTAGGTTTTGGCCTTTTACCTTAATTGGCAAGAGAAAGACCAAGAAGAACATGAATTTTGCTATGGCCCGACTCGTGCTCATCCCCCGAAAGTTACAAAAGAAAGCCCGTGGCAAGGCACGCCACGGGCCTTGATCCTTTTTAGGAACATCATCCTCAACGGGTCAGGATCAGGCGTCTCCCCCCTCGCGTCCTTCGCGTCCCTGGCGGTTTTTCAGCCAAACCTTTTACCGCAACGACGCCACGACGCAACGCTGCTCATCCGACTTTCAGGGCCATAAGCTCCTTGGGATCCTGGGGCTGTCTCGGGGTCGCAAACTTCTACGACGCCATTTCCACAGCGGCCTCCACATTGTTCCGAATATCGAGGAATTCCATCCGCAGCCGCTCTGGGCCGAAGCTCAATGCGGTCGTGCTCAGGGTGTCGAGCTCCTCCACGGGGCTTTCACCGGCCTTTTCCATTTTCAGCCGGTAGCGCTCCCCTTCGTTGAAGCGCTTCAGCTCCTCGAGGGTAGGAGGATCGGAGCTTTGCTCCATAAACCCCTTAAAGCGCTCCTCGGTCTGCTTTATGCTGTCCTTCGAATAGAGCTTCGTCGCGGACAGCACTTGGGGTTTATCGGGAGCGAGCTGCTCGATCTCCCGTTCCTCGCCGTTCCAACGAAGGACTTCGATCCAAGGGCTTGGCTCGATACCGAGGAGGACCAAGGTAAAAAGCTCGATGCTCAAGCGTTCAGGTGGGATCTCCTTCAAGGGGTAGTTCTCCAGGAACTCCCGGGGGTTCTCCCAAGCGAAGCTGTCCTTCAACACGAGCCCGCGGCTCTTGGCGTACGGGGGCATGCTCTCGTGCGCCTCCCGGGCCCCGTTCAACAAACAGGCGGCCCGTCCTTCATCGGAAAGGCCGATCCAACTGCCGCCTCCTTGAGGGTCGATGGGCATGAGGACACGATATCCCCGCTCGCGGTGGCATTGGGGGAGGGTCGCTGAACTCCTGTTCCTGCTCTCGTCCCGGTTGGAAACGAGGTTGAAGCCGCCCAGACCGTCCGGAGCGATGGAAAGGGTGCACATCTCTCAGGGAAAGACGCCTAGGGTCTCGTAAGCGGTCACCACCTTCTCCATAGATGCGACGAAGGCAGCGATCCGCATGTCGCTGATGTTCTTATCCTCCATGGTTGCCCGGAGTTGGTCGTAGCCTGTGATCATGGTCTCTTCAAGTCCTGAATAGATCAGGTCGTGTTCCCCGGCCCCTTTGTCGATCAGCTCGCGCCGCTTATCCGTGAGCTTTCCACCGGATGTTTCCTCGATGGCGTCGATGAGGTGGTTGTTCATCATGCGCCCATAGCGGCGTTCCAAACGTCCAAATCGGACGTGGGAAAGGTCTTTCAGGAATTCGAAATAGGAGACCGTCACCCCTCCGGCGTTCAAGTAAATGTCCGGGATGATCATCTTGCCCCCTTCGAGGAGCTCCTTCTCTGCTTCTCCGGTAATGGGACCGTTCGCAGCCTCACCGATGATCTTGGCCTTGATGTTCCGGACGTTGTCCCGATGGATCTGATTCTCGAGAGCTGCCGGGATCAGGATGTCGCAATCCTGTTCAAGGCCCTTTTTCTTCTCTTCGTAAGATTCTGTACCCGGATACCCCTCCAGGCTTCCATGCTGGATGAAGTATTCTTTCAGGGCGGTCGGATCGATCCCTTGGGGTGCATGGATCGCACTGTTATACTCCATCACACCTGTGATCACGGCTCCGTGATCATGAAGGAATTGAGCTGCGTAAAAACCGACGTTCCCGAATCCTTGGACCACACAGCGTTTCCCCTCGATGCCGGCCGAAAGGCCGAGCTTGTTCATATCCTCGGGATAGGAGACCGCTTGTTTGAGCCCGAAGAAAACGCCAAGTCCAGTAGCTTCTTCCCGCCCCCGGATCCCACCTTGACTGAGGGGTTTTCCTGTCACGCAGGCCATGGAGTTGAGGTCCTTCTGGTTAAAGGACATATAGGTGTCCGCCATCCATGCCATCTCCCTTGAGCTGGTTCCGTAGTCCGGAGCAGGAACGTCTACGCCGGGACCGATGCATTCCTTCTTCATCAACTCCATCGTATAGCGGCGCGTGATCTTTTCGAGGGTTTCCTCCGAATACTTCCTCGGACTGATGGCGACCCCCCCTTTGGCCCCACCGAAAGGCACGTCGACGAGGGCACACTTGAAGGTCATCAGCGAAGCAAGGGCCATGACCTCCGATTGATCCACGTAGCGGCTAAAGCGGATCCCTCCTTTCGCGGGAAGCTTATGTTGGCTATGCTCGACCCGGTAAGCTTTGATGACCTTGTATGTCTTACCTACTTTGACGGGGAATTGCATGCGGAAGACCGTGTTGCAATCCCTTATCTGCTGATAAACGCCCGGATCACAATCGATGTAGTGCGAAGCGGTGTCGAGATGTTGAAGAACATCATCGTAGAATTCCACGGGGCCTTTGGTCGACATGGAGAGAGCTTTGAGGGTACGAAATTAGTGCTTTTCAGGGAAGCAAGGAGTTGTTATCGCTCATATTCCCGTCCTTCTTAATAAGCTTCAGTCTTTAGCGGGTTGCTATCGCTCCAAAGCGTAGTGCTACTTCATAACTGGAGAAAAAGTCCATGTCCGCGACAAAGGAGCTCGTACTCCCTCCTTTTTTCTCCCCCTTTCCGGGATCGACGGGCAATTCATGTCCTTTTCCGTGGAGGCGGTAGAAAGCGACCCGTTCCTGTCCGGAGCTATCGAGGTGTGCACGTCGTTCGATGAAGGAATGTCCCTTATAAGGACGGAGGATCTCATCCGGTTCGGTGTCGAGTCCGTGGATCCCGGTCCATTGTCCGACCAGCGAATAGGCATTTTCGATATTCACGGTGTTGTCGTCCGTCCCGTGGAATATCAAAAGACGCGGATAGTTTCCTTCCGGGTCTTCGAGCGGAGGCACCAGGCTTTTCCACTCCTCCCGCGAGCGGTTCGGAGGGTTCATCATCACCGGAAAGGCTGCGAACACGTTCGTTGCTACCTTATAAGGTCCCCCTGCGAAGACAGCTCCTGCCTTGAATTTTCCCGGGAAGTTGGCAAGTACGGATACGGCCATAGAAGCACCTGCTGAAAGGCCATAGGCGAAGACCCGCCCCGTATCGATGGGGTAATGCTCGATGGCGTGATCCAGCATTTGTCCGATGGAGGCCGTTTCTCCGGTTGAATCGTTCAGGTCCTTTGAGCGGAACCAATTGAAGCATTTGGAAGCATTGTTCCATACCCGTTGCTGGGGATATAGCACGATGAAGCCGTTCTCGTTGGCGAGTTCGTTCCATCCGGAACGATCGGCCAGGCTCGAGGCGGTCTGGGTGCAGCCGTGCAAAGCAACGACCAAAGGGACCTTCGAGGAGGGTGGAAGGCTGTCCGGCACATGGAGGTACATTTTCAGCCCCCCAGGGTTGGAGCCGAAGCCATCGATCTCTTGGAGTTCGCCTTCTCGCTGTCCGAACACTGAAGCAACGAGTGGGAGGAGGAAGAGGGGGATCAGACCCGTACGGAGCATCCTTTCGTAACGAAAAAGCTCAATCACAACCTTTCCCTTCCTGAAAGCCATCTTCTTTGATGAGCTTCAGGTCCTCTCCTTTTTCCACAGAACCACAGACGACCGTCCCGCTATTGTCCTCACAATCGAACGGAAAGGAGAAGTCAGGCTGGCTTTGTTGGTAGCGCAGGCGGTAGAAGGTCACGCCCATGCTGTCATAGCGTTCACGGATCACTTGAAGGAGCGTATCTCCGTTAAGGGCTGCTCCCCAAGGATTGGCACAAATGCTCTGCTGATAATGAACGCAGACGAGCCCGGTACCGGCTTTCTCCCCGCAAGCAGCTTTCTCCCGCGTACATGCAAGGGCGAGCCAAGCGCAAAGGATGATCGCCAAGCTTCCAGTAATGGGGCGTGTTCGAAAGGACATAGGGCGTGATCCGGAATGGTCTCTTCTTGCCAAGGTAGTAAACTGCGGGAAAATGGAAAGGATGGAGCTATCACCCCAAGTCCAGGACTTGCATTCCTTTCGGCTTCTGAAGGTACTTCCGGATGATGCGTCGGGTATCGCTATTGTCCTCTTGGCGGGTCATGAAGGTTTTGATTCGCTCGATATCATCGAGCTCGTTCTTTTCGTCCAGATAAGTATAGCCCAAATAATTGCCGTTCTCCACGAAAACGAGCGCTCGCTCTCCTTCTTCCCGGCCTTTTCCGATGATCATAAAACTTTGGGCTTCTTCGTCCTGAATGTCGGCGAGCGCGTTATGAAAACGTTCCCTGTACGCTTCCGGCGCGTCGGTTCCGTTACAAACGCCCATGCACTTTCCTTTCCCATAATGGGTGCAAGGACCTGAAAGGGTCTGCAGGTTGCAGAGTTTGGGACAAAGCCCCCACCGTTCCACTTTTTGCCAAAGGAAGTTCCGGGCCTCTGCGATCCTTCCAAAGCTGATCAAGGGGTCCTGGACACCGTCTTGGGGAAGGATCCCGAATCGCGGGTGACCGGATCGATCGGTATAAGGGATCAGGCCGTAGTTCTTTTGGGTGAATTTTTGGGCCTTGTTGAAAGGGGGCATGTGTTTCCTGATGGATGCGGATTCCATAAGCTCGGCGATGAGCTCATTGCCCGTCTCCCGATGAGAGATGTCGCGTACTGCTTGTTTGAGGCGCAGCTTGCTGAGCTGATCGCCTTGAAAGTGTTGGAGGACCCGATCCCGGACCTTTCGGGCCTTACCAACATAGATCACCTTTCCTGAGCGATCGTGGAAGAAGTAGACCCCCGGTCGTTGAGGAAGCTCTTCGAAGCGTTCTTTCGGTAGGTTAGGAGGGAGGGAGCTTTCTTTTCCGGGATGGTGAATAAGGGCGGGAACGGTGCCGCGGTGGTCCTTCTTGAGGAGCTGTTCGAGAAGTTGTGCTGTGGCGCGTGCATCCCCCCATGCACGGTGGCGTCCCTTGTTGCTGATCTGGAGTTGTTTGCAGAGCTGATCGAGCCCATAGGAGGGGAGCCCGGGAAAGATCTTCCGGCTCGCTCTTACCGTACAGAGCTTTTGCGGACGAAGCTCGTATCCTTCTTCGGCAAAGGCTTTCCGGAGGAAGCTGAGGTCGAAATGAACGTTGTGGGCCACGAAAACGTGTCCCTCCAGCCAGCGGTGCAATTCGGGAGCGATATCGCCGAAAGCGGGTGCCTCCTTCACCATCGCGTCGTCGATACCGGTAAGGAATGAAATGTTGGGGGGAATGGAGCAACCCGGGTTCAGAAGGGTGCTGTATTCGTCCACTTGCTTTTTTCCGTCGTGAAGAACGACAGCGACCTCCGTGATACCATCCTCCGTTCCTGAGGAGCCGGTCGTTTCGATGTCGACGATCGCATACATGAAAACGCTTCCGGATCCGAAGGTAGATGGGAACGGGGCGAGCCACAGGTGCCTTTCCCTTAAAATTCTTCAGGATCGGGTGTTAGTTCCTTTGGACCAGCTCTTTCCTTCCTAAGATCGCAGCACTTTGATGAGCGATAAGGTCCCTAATTTCGCAGCCCGTTCACCCCTAAAAGCCTATGGTATTCAGCTTCTCTTTGACATGGACATGAAAGCGAAGCTTCTGGTTCTCCTGCTCTTCCTTTTCCCCTTCCATAAGCTGTACGGCCAGACCCAGACCATCATCAATACCGAAAAGAGCGAACCAGCGCCTAATAAAGGATTGCACGGATCGCTCAATGCAAAGGGTGCTGCTGCCACCGGGAATATAGAGCTTTTGGACATCAACGCCGACGGGATGTTCGGATATCGGGATCCTAAGTATTGGCTGCGTTTGGTCGGAGGTAGTACTTTTTTCGAGCAGGACGGAGTGAAAAGCCTGGACAACAATTACGGACAGCTTCGGTATTCCCGCTATTTCGGGACGAACGGGCACTGGCAATCCTACAGCTTCGCCCAATTCCAAACGAATTATACGCTCATCCTTAAAGAACGGGGCATCGTTGGAACGGGGATCCGCAGGAGCTTCCCTTTCAAGGATACCGGTCACTTTGATCTGGGGGGCGGGGTCATGTGGGAATATGAGTTGCTGGACCGCTCTCGTTTGAACGAGGATGAGGTCAGTGTTCATCGGGATTGGCGTTTTACGAGCGTCCTTGTGTTCCGGAAAGCGCTCGGCGAGAATGTCAGCATTCTCAATACGGCCTACTTCCAACCCAAAGTCTCCGATCTCTCGGATATAAGAGCTCTTGAGGAGTTGTCACTACTGACCCGACTTACGGAGCATTTCCAGTTCGATGTGACCTTTTACTGGCGCATGGACTCCAAGCCTCCTGGAGCGATCGTTCCTTCCGATCTCGGGGTCGATCTAGGGGTTTTGATCGAGGTTTGACCGATCCAGTGTCTGATCAGCGATTATCTTTGACCTTCCAAATTCCGGTTCCATGACAAGCGAAGAGGAGCAAAAGGCAACCACTCCCCAAAAAGCCCTTGAACGGTTGAAAGAAGGCAATGAACGATTCCTGAGGGGTGAGAGCAAACCCCGTGATCTGAAGGAGGAAGTTTCAAAAACCAAGAGAGGACAGCACCCTTATGCTTTCGTGTTAGGTTGCGTCGATTCAAGGGTGCCAGCGGAGACCGTTTTTGACGAAGGGATCGGGGATCTTTTCACAGGTCGGGTCGCCGGGAATGTGATCAGCGAAGACCTGCTCGGGAGCATGGAATTCGCTTGCGCTTTGGCCGGGACCCCTCTCATCGTCGTAATGGGGCATAGCTCTTGTGGAGCCGTTAAAGGAGCTTGCAACGATGTGGAAATGGGCAATCTGACCCCGCTCCTTCACAAGATCCGCCCTGCCATCGATGAGGTGGCTGGCCGGATGGACCGCAACGACCCTTCTTTTCCGGATGAAGTCTCCCGGGAGAACGTTCGACGTTCCATGGAGCGGATCCGTAAAGAGAGCCCCACCCTTGCTGATCTGGAGGAAAAAGGATCCGTGGGGATCGTAGGGGGGTTCTACGATGTCGGCAGTGGTGAAGTGGAATGGATCGCTTAAAAAAGATCACTTTGTGATCAGGGAGTCGCTCGATCCGTTATCCATGCTCTGCATCTCCACATCGAGGGCCTTGCGGAATTCCCTTCGGATCTTTGAAGTATAGCTGTCGTTGAAGCGGAACTCCTTCTTGTAGGGGTCGAAAAAGACCCTGCCCACCGGAAAGTCGAAGATGCCTTCTTTCCCCTCCGGGATGCGCTTCTTTTCGAGCATGATCACGTCGAAATCGAAGCGCGAAGGGTCCGCCCCCTCAACGTCCTTCGGGATCCGGGTGTCAAAGCTGACCCGTTTCGGCATGTGTCCTTTTGAGCGGATCTCTACGGTGTAATGGGAATTGAGCGATAGCTCGAAGGAGAACTTTCCCCGCCAATTCGGTTCGGTCTTTCCGACGATCTCGTTGCGCTCGTAAAGCAGGACCTTCCCTTTTTTGAAGGCCTTCCCGTCCTTTTTTAAACTGCCTTTGATGGAAAGGGTGGATTGTCCTTGTGCATCCGGAATGTGAGCCACGGAAACTAGCAAAAAGAGGGGCAAAGCTGCTGCGGTCACCGTATAACGCAATATCCTAAGCATGGACCCCCTTTCTACGTTCTTCAACAGAAAAGTTACAGCCTTTCCATTTACGATAAATGTCCAGCTTCGGTCCCGTCGGGGTCATTAAGATATATTTGCGCTCTATTCGATCAACAGCTATGGAAATGGATAAACTCGAATTCAAGAAAAAGGTTCTGCAGGCGGCCAAAGAGAAACAGCAACAGGTGGTCCAGGATCTGAACGAAGCCATCGAAAGACGGAAAGAAAGTGCCGAAAAAGACGATATCGATCTTCATGACTATTGGGAATCGACCCGTGAAGAAATGCTCGAATACGTGGATCACCTGGCCCATCAACAGGAGATCGCTCGATCGGAACTGGACTTCCTCAACAAACTTCGCATCGAAAAACTTCACGACCAGGTCACGATCGGTTCGGTGGTTGAAACGGACAAGATGACCTTTTACATTTCCATCGGCATCGAAGCGTTCGAGGTCGATGGAAAGGAGATCTTCGGGATCTCAACGCGTGCGCCGATCTACGGTGCGATGATCGGAAAGCGGAAGGGAGATCGATTCACGTTCCGCGGAAAGGACTACGAGATCAGGGACCTCTACTGACCCCTCTTTTTAAAATACCCACCCTATGGTAAGGCCCTTATCTTCTTCCAAGCTGCGACGCAGTTGCAGTTCAGACAGTCTGGATTGCAGCTCTAGCGAGGAGATCTCCCCGGTTGAGTCCATTATCGGGCAGCCGCGGGCCGTACATGCTCTACGCACTGGCTTGGGTATCGGGGGTAAAGGCTTTAACATTTTCGTTTCCGGGCGCCATGGTACGGGGAAGTTGACCGCTGTTAAGGATTTCCTCGCTGAAGAGGCTAGTGAACAGCCGAATCCGGGGGACATTGTCTACGTCAATAATTTCAGGGATAGTTACAACCCCCGCCAACTTCATTTTCCTGAAGAAGGAAGTGCTCGTTCTTTTCGAAAGGACATCGAGGAGTTGCTGGAAGAGATCGGACAAGCCCTCAAACGGGCTTTTGAGAGTGAAGAGTTCGCCGAGGAACAGAAGCAGCTCTTTGAAGACCTGCAGGAGCGTCGCAATGAGCTTTTCAGCGACATCAACGAACGAGCCCGCAAAGAGGGGATGATCATCAAGAGCACCTCTTCAGGCATTTATACAGTGCCCGTTAAGGATGGGCGCGAGATGACGGACGACGAATTCAACGCGCTCGAAAAGGAGGAACGGAAGAGGATCGCCGATAAGCGGGACCGCTTTAACGAAGAGATCCGGAAAACGCTCAAGCGCTCGCGGGAGATCGAACGGGAGACCAACGAGCAGCTCCAGCAGCTGGAACGGAAAACGGCTGAATTCGCCATCGGCCCTCTTTTTGAAGAACTCCGAGAAAAGTATCAGCGGTTGGAGGCCGTCTCCGAACATCTAAAGGAGCTTGAAGGGCACATTTTGGAGAACCTCCAGGATTTCGCGGAGCAGCCCCAGCAGAAACAAAAGATGGTCCTCCAGCGCCAGGAGAGTCAGTGGCAGGACAAGCCGTACAAGAAGTACGAAGTGAACGTGTTGGTCGACAATTCGGAATTGAGGGGGGCACCCGTGGTTATCGAACAGAACCCTTCTTACAACAATCTCTTCGGGAAGATCGAAAAGGAGTCCCAATACGGGGCACTGATCACCGATTTTACGCTCATCCGAGCAGGGTCCCTCCATCAGGCGAACGGTGGATACCTGGTGATACCTGCGCGCGAACTCCTTCTGAACCCCTTCTCCTGGGATGCCCTTAAACGGGCACTCCGCAACAGCCGGGTCGATATCGAGGAGGCAGAAGAACGCTTCGGCTTCATGTCCACCAAGACCCTAAAGCCGCAGCCTGTACCGTTGGACGTCAAGGTCATCCTCATCGACGATCGCCAGCTCTATTCCTTGCTTTACGAATACGACAGCGATTTCCGCAAGCTCTTCAAGATAAGGGCGGATTTCGATACCGTGATGGAGCGGGATCAGAAGAACCTGAATGACTTCCTCGGCTTCGTTGGTAAAGTCTGCAAGGAGGAAGGCTTTCTGCCCTTCGATAAGTCCGCCCTTTCAAGGGTCGTTGAACATAGTTCCAGGATCGTAGCCGATCAGGACCGGCTTTCGACGCATTTTGGGGACATCTCTGATATCATGCGAGAGGCGGACCATTATGCCAAGGAGGATGGAAAGGAAAAGGTCCGTTCCGAACATGTGCGGAAAGCGATCGACAACTCCCACTACCGCTCCAACCTCGTTCAGGTCAAGCTGGATCAGTTCATTCAGGAAGGTACGATCGATATCGATGTTGCAGGTCAGGAATTAGGGCAGGTGAATGGCCTTGCTGTGCTGGATACCGGCGATATATCCTTCGGGAAGCCGAGCCGCATCACGGTCTCTACGGC
The DNA here is from genome assembly GCA_964537825.1 of uncultured Weeksellaceae bacterium. Classification (GTDB taxonomy): domain Bacteria; phylum Bacteroidota; class Bacteroidia; order Flavobacteriales_D; family CAYVSK01; genus CAZIDL01. Next base: position 14,743 of record CAZIDL010000035.1, on the reverse strand, counting down.
GATGGGTTCCAACGGCATCGTTGACGTGGAAAGGAAGGCTGAGCTTGGAGGGCCGATCCATACCAAAGGCATGGAGATCCTTCAGGGGTATCTCGAAAGCACTTTCGCTCAGGAACATGCTATCAACCTCTCGGCGCGCACCGTCTTTGAACAGAGCTACTCCGGGATCGATGGGGATAGCGCTTCGAGCACCGAGCTTTATGCGATCCTATCGAGCCTTTCGGGGGTCCCCATCCATCAGGGGATCGCTGTTACGGGCTCCGTCAACCAGAAAGGGGAAGTCCAGGCGATCGGAGGGGTGAACCAGAAGATCGAAGGCTATTTCGAGGTCTGTATGCTGAAAGGGTTGAACGGGGAGCAAGGCGTGATGATCCCGAGAACGAACGTAAGGAACCTGATGCTCAAAGAGGAAGTGGTGGAAGCAGTGAAAAAGGGCGATTTCAGGATATGGAGCGTTGGCCATATCGATGAAGGCATCGAGGTGTTGACTGGAGTGAAGGCCGGGAAAAGGCTCAAGAAAGGCGGTTTCTCCAAGAACAGTATCAAAGCCAAGGTGGATCATCGGCTGAAAGAGATGAACGATAAATTGAAGAAGAAGGATAGCGATCAAAAGAAATGACCCGCCTTCTTCACAGACCTTTGAAAGGATCCCTATGTCCATCCTGACCTATAGCAAGATCATCGAAGCCATCGAAGAAGGAAGGATCGGGATCGACCCTTATGAGCCGGAGAATGTGGGTCCGGGATCGGTGGATCTTCGGCTCGGGGACCGCTTTCGGGTCTTCGATAGTGACAACGGGACGTTCGATGTTGACGAACGAGCGGATTATCGGAAGATCAGCAACTCCTATCGAAGGGATAAGCTGGTCATTCAGCCGCAGGAAACGGTGCTCGGGATCACCAAAGAGCGCATCACTCTTCCATCCAACCTATGCGGATGGCTGGAAGGTCGGAGTCGCTTTGCCCGCCTCGGTCTGATGGTCCACATCAGCGCTTCTTTCATGCAACCGGGCATCAGCAACCACCAGGTACTCGAGATCAGCAACATGGGGCACCTGCCCATGCGCTTGCATGCTGGCACCCGTATCTGTCAGTTCGTCTTTCAGGAAACCCGGGGTGAGGCAGAATACAAAGGTTCCTTTCAGGACCAGGGTGAGCCGTAGCTCTCCATTCAGCACTTATCCAGGACATAGAGCCAGGTGTGGAGTTTTCCCATCACCAGTTCGCGCTCTTCCTTGAGTTCAAAGCGCTCGTTCTTTTCGAGCAATTCCCGAAAAAGCCCTTTCTTCATCACGAGGATCGCCATGCGGCCCTCCGGGCTCAACAATTCAGCGGCTTCCTCCAGAAAGCGGGTATAAAGTTGGCGGAAGTCCATTCCGCTCCCTAAACGAAATCCATAAGGAGGATTGGTGGCGATGTAGCGAAAGCTCTCGGGAGGATGGACCTCGCTAAGGTCGCGGGCATCGAGTTCCTTTAGGTTTACGCGCGATCCGTCGATGCCATAGGCGTTCAAGTTCTTGTGCAAGCCGGGTAGGTTCCTGGCGTAATTATCGCTTCCGAAGAGGTGCATCGAAGGATAAAGCTGTGCAGCTTCCAGGAGGATGGTACCGGACCCGGCAAAGGGGTCGAGGAGGGGGCCTTCATCTTTCTTCCCTGCCTCAAGGGTCTTAAGAAGGGCATAAGCGATGTTCCCTTTCAGAGCAATACGGGGTAAGAAAGGACGCCCGCCGCGCTTGCTCTGTGGCTTCTGGGTCCATTGAAGGCCGATGCGGCAGTTCTTTTCGTGAATGTCCACCCGAAAATGGTAGCGGAACTGTTCAAGATCGACAGGGAGCCCGTGAACTTTTTGGATCGCAGCCCCCGCTTCGCGGAGGACATCGTGACTGGAGAAGGTGTGGTCACCCAGGCGGTCGCAACTGACCCTGAAAGAGGCTCCCGGATCCTTACGGAATTCCGGAACATCCAGTTCTTCGATACGCCGCCGGATGGTCGGCAGTTGCTCTTCTGCTTCCCGGGGCAGATGGAAAAGATCCAGCTCTTTCAGAATGTGGTGGATGCTGCGTAGGCGAAAGAGGAGCTCGTGCACCCTGGCCAGTTCTTCCCCGAAACGGACCTCCACCGTCCCGGCATGACCCGTCGGGCATTTCCGGACCTTTGGAAGAGGTATCCCCGCTTCCGCGCTCCGTTCGAGCAATTCTTCCGCTACCGTGACCTCGATCCCGGGATCGGTGGTCAAGAGGATGGAAAGTCCTTCCTGGTCGCTTCCTGCCCCTTTTCGTTCTGTTCCTAAGGGGTTTTGAGACGCCACTGGGGGAGGACTCGGTTCAGTTAAAGAACTTGCTGTTCCACTGGTCCGCGCTGAACTCCTTGGAAGTGGTCACCCCGAAGATAAGCGTGGCGGTCATCAAGAAGCTGGAGAGGAGAAAGAAGCTCATAGCCCGGAAGAGAAGGATCAAGCTCGTCGGAGTTGCCTCTCCCGCCTGGAAGATATGGACAGGTAGCAATGCGCTGATCAGCAATGATAGCAAAGCGCAGGTCGTGATCAGCGTCCGGATATCCCGGAAAGGATAATGGAGCATTCTTCGCCAGGGAGAAAGTTCTTTTCCCCAACGGTGGAGCAGATAATGCTTTCCGTTCCCCAAGTGGGCGAAAAGGAGCGGATCCTTGCGGCTGTCTTGCAACTGAAAGCGTTCGCCGGGCGCAACGATCCGCAGGTCTTTGGCCTCTTCACCCGTGGAGCGCTCGAAGTCCTTGATGGCTTGAATGGCCTCGTAGGGGAGTTCATCCATGAAATAGCGGCTGCTCAGAAAACGTAATCGATACTTGATGCAGAGCTCGCGGATCGCTCGTTCGGAAAAGATCCCTTCCTTATCGAGCTTTTCCGTATCGATCCTCCCGGTGTTGTTGGGGCGTGCGTGACGAATTCGCTCGAGGATCCGCTCATCCTCCCTTTCGCCTTGCTGGAGCAATTCCTCTGCTTCCTGGAGCAGTTCACCTTCGCGAGCGGTGCGGTCCTCTTCGCGCTTGAGGGCTTCTACGAGTCCACCTTGGGGAGCTATCATCCTTGCAGCTTTTTCGTTAACGTTCTCGTTCAAAGAACGGACCGACACCGTTCTTTGTTCGTGAACTCCACGATCCGAATTTAGCGGATCGGGGGCTTTTTGTCATCAAGCCGCCTCTTCCTGTTCTTCTTCTTTGACGGCACGCATCTTCGGTTCCGGAATGAACTTCCACACCGTGAAGCCCATTGTTATGATGAAAAAGGCCCCGATCAGCGTGTTGCTTACATAGCCTGCGTATGCGAAGGCCGGCCCTGCGATCGTCCCCCCGATCCCATAGCCCATCTGGCCGATGGCCATCATCAGGCTCATGGTAGCACCCCGGCGGTTGTCCGGAACGAGGGCTGTAGTGAGGGCCTGGAGGGGGCTGATCCGCATAGCGATAAGGATCATCGTAAGGAAGAAGAGGGGATAGGCGACCCAGAATTCTTTGACGACGAAGGTCGTTGCTATCATGACGAGCGCGAACCCTGCACAGGAAATGAGGATCATGCCCTTCCGACCGATCACATCCGACAACCTACCGGCCTGTGGACCGGTCAGAACGTTCGCCACCCCCCCGATGAAGAAGAGGGATGCGATGGCGACCCCTGAGACCTGGAATTTTTCTTCCAGCCAGGTGGGAAGGAAAACGATATAGACCGACATGGCGAGGAACATCATCAGGTGGGCCGCGGCTGCTGCCCGAACGCTTGAGCGGGAAAGGAGCACCCCGTAACGTTTGAGGGAACCTTTGATCGTGATCGGTCCCTGGTAAAGGCGAACGTTGGGTTGGGGAACCTTGCTATTGATGAGGAAGAAAGCGATGGCCATCACGATCCCGAATGCGATGAAGGCCCAGCGGAAACCGAGGTAATCCGAGAGGACGGTCCCCATCGGTACGCCGAGGATCTGCCCCATGGCGATCCCGCTCATGACCCACCCGGAAGCCCACCCGCGCTTTTCGTACGGAAAATGATCGCCTACATAAGCTACGGCCGACCCGCTCAGGATGCCTCCTGCAATGCCTGCTAAAGCTCTCAGGGTGAAGAGCATCCAAAAGGAGTCCGCTAGGCCGTGGAGGAACAGCGCTGCAGCCATGAATCCCGTTCCGGCCATCAGGATCCTTCTCCGGCCCACCTTGTCCGAAAATGGACCTGTGACCAGGGCGCTTACACCTACCATGACCGCATAGGCCGTGGCAAGGTTCCCCAGGATCGCTTTAGAGGTCCCGAGCGTCTTGGCGATCTCCGGCAAAAGGGGGGAGATGATCATGATCTGACTGCTCGCTGCGAACACGAGCAACCAGAGGGAGAAGATGATGCTGCGGTCCTGCGAACTCGTCCGTTTCTTCATCACACTTCATGAACCAGCACGAAGGTGGGATGTTCATGGAAATTGACCGGGATCGGTCCTCGGAAAGATCCAGCGATCCCTTCTTTCTCAGGTACTTCGACCTTTACCGATGCGTTCTTTTTCTTTTACGAGGCGGTAAAACCTCTAAGCTGCTCCCTTCAGTTCAAGGAGAGTTCAACCCTATACCTTCTTCTTGTCCTAAAAGCTTTTGTCTAATGACGAGCTGCCTTGATGGATGCAGGAGTATCGATCCTTGGTTATCGTTTTTGAGAAGAGCGGGGGATCGGACATAAGCAGTTGCCTCTTCGGGTTCAACATCATGGTGTCTTTATAGCTCACCCTCTTGGATCCCGTTTTCTTTGCCAGTTGAACGGGAACGGAATAAGGTCTGCTCGATCATGCATATAAGACCCTTCATTATCGGGGCATGTCTCTTTTTGGTCGCGCTGCAGGGCTATGCTCAATTCAAGCTCAATGGCGACGCTGCTCAATTGAGTTGCAGGTGCTATCGGCTCACTAAGGATCAGAACAATGAGGCCGGCTCCGTTTGGAACAAGGATTCCATCGACCTCACGGGTCCTATCGATAAGACCTTCGATGTCTTTCTTGGATGCGACGATGGGGGAGCGGATGGCATCGCTTTCGTGCTCCAGTCGATCAGTACCACGGTCGGAGGGGGAGGAGGCGGTCTCGGTTATCAAGGGGTGAGTCCCTCCTTAGCTGTGGAATTCGACAGTCATGAGAACGGGTGGGATCCGGCGAACGATCATATCGCGATCCAAAAGGATGGGACGGTCGATCATACGGTGGGTACGGACAACCTGGCCGGACCCGTGGACATGGATCCCGGAGGAGCGAACACCGAGGATTGTGCTTATCACACTGTTCGGATCACTTGGGATCCAGCGTCGAACAGCTTTGAAGTCTATTTCGATGGGGATCTCCGGATCAGTTATACAGGGGACATCATCAACAATGTTTTCGGTGGCGATCCCCACGTTTTCTGGGGATTTACCGGAGCGACCGGTGGGAAGGACAATGACCAACGCTTCTGCATCAGTGTGATCTCCAACTTCAACATCGGTAATGCCCCCGCATGTACGAGTGATAGTGTCTCCTTCGTAGATAGTTCCTATTCCACGGTCGGCCGGATCACCGACTGGCAATGGGATTTCGGGGATGGAACGAGCTCGACGGATAGCATGCCGGATCATAAGTACGGCAGTGCTGGTACCTATAATGTGGAGCTGATCGCCACCTCTTCCAATACCTGCAAGGATACCGTTAGCAAGACCGTTCAGGTATTCGATGGTCCTGTTGCCGACTTTTCTGCTGATACGGTCTGTTTCGGGGACTCGGTCCAGTTCACGGATCAGTCGACGCCGGGAGGAAGTTCGATCGTGGCTCACGGCTGGTTCTTCGGGGATGGTACCACCTCTACCCAGACGAACCCCGAGCATGAATATAGTAGCTCCGGGACCCGCAACATGGGACTTATAGTTCAGGATGCCAACGGGTGTGAAGATACAGCGACCGGGCTTTTATACCAGCCCCCTGAGCTCACGGTCTCCGTGAGCGATACCACCCATATCACTTGTCACGATAGTGCTGACGGAGCAGCTATTGCCAGTGCTAATGGTGGAACGCCTTCCTATAGCTATTCCTGGAACACGAGTCCGGCTCAGGGCGATAGCATTGCTTCCGACCTCGATACGGGGACATATGTGGTTGAGGTGGCCGATCAGGAAGGGTGCTTTGCTACCGATACGGTCTCGATCACTCAACCACCGGAATTGCTGATCGACAGCATCGTTATTGACAGCGTGGATTGCCACGGGGCGTGTGATGGAAAGGTGAGCGTTTTTCCCAGTGGAGGTTCTGTCAGTAGTAGCTATTATTACGATTGGGCAGGTGGGATCGGAGATACCGATGAAGCCAAAGCGGATAGCATTTGTCCTGGTGCCTATGCATTGACCATCGAGGACGATAACGGATGCTCGGTGGATACGACCTTTAGCTTGTTCCAACCCGATCCCTACTATGTAGGAACGAGCAGCGATAGTGCCCATTGCGGCCAGACGGACGGTTCAGGGATCATCGATAGCGTCTCCGGTAATACAGCACCTTATAGTTACCATTGGGATGCCAGTGCAGGCAACCAGACCGGGGATACGGCGAGCGGACTATCGGCCGGTAGTTATGCTGTCTTGATCAGTGATTCGAAAGGATGCGATACGAGCGTGAGCGTATCGGTCCCGAACGAGCCAGGGCCTGGCATAAGCATCGATACCGTCATCGATGCTTCTTGTGCGGGGGGAAGTGATGGAAGTGTAACCGCTAAGGCCAACGGGGGGACCCTTCCTTATAGTTACCAGTGGAACGACCCGAGCGCTCAAAGCGGGTCGAGTGCTACGGGCCTTTCCGCCGGGATGTATCAGGTCGTTGTCACAGACTCCGCGGGATGCAAGGACAGTCTTCAGGTGAGCGTTAGTGAACCGGCTTCCGTACAGATTTTCCCTTCCTCCGATACCACGATCTGCATCGGAGGTACGGCCACGCTTACAGCTGAAGGAAGCGGAGGGACCCCAGGTTATACTTACCATTGGGACCAGGGTTTGGGTACCGGTAAGACGCATTCCGTATCCCCGGGAAGTGATAAGGTCTATACGGTGTATGCGGAGGACACCAATGGTTGCACTTCGGCTACCGAAACCGTGAGGGTGGAGTTGTATCCCCCGCTCCAGGTCAGCACATCTCCGGATGCTGCGATCTGTCCCGGCAAGACGGCTCAGCTCACTGCGACCGCTAGTGGGGGTAAGGGTTCTGGTTACAGTTATTCTTGGTCCAATGGGGGCTCAGGGAATTCAGTGGTCGTAAGTCCCGGATCGACCAAGGAGTACGCGGTCACGCTCCAGGATGGATGCGAAAGCCCTGCTGTAGCGGATACGGTAAAGGTCACCGTCAATGCTCTTCCGAACGTGAAGATCCAGGGGCAGGACCTTGAAGGGTGTCGCCCGGTGCAGGCGACCCTGGTGAACGCGACGGACCCTTCGATGGTAGGGGATGATTGCCAGTGGGACCTCGGGACCGGTGAGCGGATCCAGGGATGTGGGAGTATTGCTCCAAGTTTTGAAGAAGCGGGTTGTCACGATGTCCAATTAACGGTGGAATCTCCGGATGGATGCGTGGACAGTACTACCCGTTCCGACTTCGTATGCGTTCGTCCGTATCCAGATGCGGATTTCCGCCCTGAACCTAAAAAGGCGACCGTTCAGGACCCTGAGGTTCGCTTCACCAACCTAAGTACAGGCGCAAGCAAATATCGATGGGATCTCGGGGGCCTTGCGACGTCGCAAGAGCTTCATCCGGTCTATAGCTTCCCTTCAAAGGGTGGGGCTACTTATGAGGTCTGCCTGCGGACTGAGAACAGTTACGGATGTCGGGATAGCATCTGCAAAGCGGTTGAAGTAGAGGGGAAGTTCCTCATTTACGTTCCGAATGCTTTCACCCCTGACGGGGATGGGGTGAACGATCGGTTCGGTCCGGTGGTCCAGGGGGCTGACGCGTCGGAATATCGCTTCGTGATCTATGATCAATGGGGACAAAAGGTCTTTGAGACCAAGGATCCCTCGAAGAAATGGGATGGTTCCGTGAACGGATCTCAGGCCTCGCAAAAGACCGATGTGTACGTTTGGCGGATCGTCACGAAGAAAGAAGGTACCGGGGAAAGCGTCGAAAAGAAAGGCCACGTGACCCTGATCCGCTGAAAAGGGGACTCCCTTTCCCTTTATTCCTTCGAGATCTTGTGCCAGTCGTCATTCTCCCACTGGACCTCGTCCTTCACTTGCTCCATCTTTTTACCGATCATGGCGAAATCCCGATGATCCCGGTGCAGAAGCCATTGAAAGGAGGTCTCATCGCCGTCCCCGACACGAGCAACGTGGGCCAATAAAGTGAAGCCGTGCTTTTCGAGCCAATCGAGGGCTTGCTTTTTCCCTTCCGAACCTTCTATAACAGCGAGAAGGTGGGGGTGCCCCTTGTCCATGAGCCAATCACGGGCTTCCTGTTTGTTGCGGAGCGCGAAAGTGAAAATACCGAGTTCCGGATAACCGTGCTTCATCAACCAATCCCGTATCTCCTTATTGCCTCCGATCGCCTCGGCCCAGGCCAGGATGATCTTGCCGGGATACTCGGTCTTCATGAGGCTTCTTTTCGGGAATCGATAAGTGTTCGAAGGATCTCGGAAGCTGCTCCTGTGATCTTGGTGCCGGGACCGAAGATCCCGACAACGCCCATTTCGTAAAGTGTGTCGTAGTCTGAGTGAGGGATCACACCCCCTGTGATCACCATGATGTCCTCCCTGCCTTGTGATCTCAGGGCTTCCATAACGCGGGGGACCAAGCTTTTATGCCCTCCGGCGAGGGAAGAGAGGCCGAGGATGTGCACGTCGTTCTCTACGGCCTGTTGGGCTGCTTCTTCAGGGGTCTGGAAGAGGGGTCCGATGTCCACATCGAAACCGATATCAGCAAAGGAGGTGGCGATCACTTTAGCTCCACGGTCATGCCCGTCCTGCCCCATCTTGGCGATCATAATGCGGGGGCGGCGTCCTTCTTGTTCGGCGAAGCGGTCCGCTAATTCGCGGGCATCCTGTAATTCCTGGTCCTCCATGGCTTCGGATGAATAAACGCCTGATATGGAGCGGATCTTTGCCGTATAACGGCCGAAGACTTTCTCCATTGCATCGGAGATCTCTCCGAGCGTGGCTCGGGCTTTTGCTGCTGTTATCGCATGTTCGAGGAGGTTCTCATCCCCTTCGGCGGCCTTAGTGAGCCCATTGAGGGCTTCATTCACTTTGTCCTCGTCGCGTTCCTGTTTGGTACGTTCCATCTTCTCCACCTGTTCGTTCCGCACTTCCGTATCATCGACTTCGAGGGTTTCGATGGGATCCCTTTTTTCGGGTCTATAGCGATTAACCCCGATGATGGACTCCTTGCCGGCGTCCACACGTGCTTGTTTGCGGGCGGCTGCCTCTTCGATACGCATCTTGGGAAGGCCTTCTTCGATCGCTTTGGCCATACCTCCCATTTCTTCCACCTCACGGATCAGTTCCCAGGCTCTTTCGGCCAGATCCGCCGTCAGGGACTCGATGAGATAGGATCCGCCCCAAGGATCGATCGCGTTGGTGATCCCGCTCTCCTTCTGAAGGTGAAGTTGGGTATTGCGTGCGATGCGAGCAGAAAAGGCGCTCGGAAGGGCGATCGCCTCATCGAGTGCGTTGGTGTGTAGGGATTGTGTCCCGCCCATCACAGCGGATAGGGCTTCGATGGTGGTGCGTACGACGTTGTTGTAGGGATCTTGCTCGGTAAGACTGTAACCGGAGGTCTGGCAGTGGGTCCGCAGCGACATGGACTTCGGGTTCTGCGGATCGAACTGCTTCACAAGTTCTGCCCAAAGCAAGCGAGCTGCCCGCATTTTAGCGATCTCTACGGTATGGCTCATTCCGATCCCCCAGAAAAAGGAGATACGCGGAGCGAAATCGTCGATGTCGAGTCCCGCGTTCATGCCTGTGCGCAGGTATTCGAGCCCGTCAGCAAGGGTGTAGGCCAATTCGAGTTCGGCAGTAGCTCCGGCTTCGTGCATGTGATAGCCGGAGACCGAGATCGAATTGAATTTGGGCATATGCTCCGCGGTGAAGCTGAAGATGTCCGAAATGATCCGCATCGAAGGTTGGGGGGGATAGATGTAGGTGTTGCGGACCATGAACTCCTTGAGGATGTCGTTCTGGATGGTACCCGTCAGTTGCTCCCGGCTTACGCCTTGCTCTTCAGCCACCCCGATGTAGAACGCCATGACCGGGATAACAGCCCCGTTCATCGTCATCGAGACGGACATCTTGTCCAGCGGGATCTGATCGAAGAGGATGTGCATGTCCTCGATCGTGTCGATCGCAACCCCTGCTTTCCCGATATCTCCTTGGACGCGTGGATGGTCCGAGTCGTAGCCACGGTGCGTGGCCAGGTCGAATGCAACGGAAAGCCCTTTTTGACCGCCTTCCAGTGCTTTACGGTAAAATTTGTTCGATTCCTCGGCGGTACTGAAACCAGCATATTGGCGGACCGTCCATGGACGCCCCAGGTACATGGTGGAATAGGGTCCCCGCAAGAAAGGAGGTAGCCCGGATACGTAGTCGATGTGACCGAGGTCATCCCGGTCCTCGTGATCGTAGAAGTTCTGGAAGCTCAGACCTTCTGGGGTCCGGTGGACCTCCCGCTGTTCTTGGTCTTCCTGGCTATTCCTTTTCGTGTCCCGATAAGGGATCTTGCTAAGGTCGGCCCGCATGTTCGAGGCTTTTTCAGGTCCTCATCAAAGATAGGGATCGGGGAGGGTCTGCTGTTCAAAGGATGGGGGCTTTTTCGCACTGCGGGAGCTCCTGAGCTTTGCTCCCATAAGGATCTCCCTCCATCCGAGCGGATGCTCAGGCTTCCTTAAGGATGCCGCCTTCGCTGTGTGCGGCCTTGAACCCTTCCTTTTCCATGTAGTGGGCGATGATGCGGCTTTTGCTCCCGTAGTTGCATACGAAGAAGTAGCTGGCGGCCTTGTTCCAGTGGAAATAATCCTCCATGGCCTTTTCAAAAGGGATCTGCTCCCCTTGTAGCGGCATGTCGCTCGATGCGATCTCTTCGTCGCTCCTAAGGTCGATCACGTGGTCCGCATTGGATGCGTTCAACTCCTTCGCGTTCGCTCGCTTGGCCTTTTCCCGATGTTTGAAGCCGGGTTGCCGTGCCTCCAATTCCCCCTTTGTGTTCAGGTCCCAAAGGATGCGACTTTCTACGGCGTCCTGGATGGTTCTCTCCAGTTCGATCCCGCTGAGGGCCTTCGTTAACTCCTTGTAAGAAGCGCCGGTGGTCACTTTCTTGGTGGCAAGCGCACAGAATTCCTTGCCTTTGTAGGATCCATCATAGCTACCGATCCGCTCCGCGACCTCTTTGATCTCGGCTTTGGTAAAACTGAAGAGGGGCCGATGAACGGAGAGATGGATGCAACGGTCCAGCGTGAGGAGGTTCCGATGGGTCTGCGTGGAGACTTGTCCCAGGGATTCTCCAGTGATCAGGGAGCTCGCCGAATGGATCCTTGCTATGGCTTCTGCTGTCCGATAGAAGACGTATTTCAGGATCAGGTTCTGATAACGGGGTTCGACCTTCAGGATCGCTTCGATCGCCGGTATCAGGTTCACCTCGATCAGTTTCCCTGATGAACCGTGACCGTAACATCTTTTTAAAAAGCGGTAGAGTTGAAAAGCATTCCGCTTTTGTTCTTGCCCCCCAAGATCAAAAAAGAGGAATTGCTGGTCCAGACCGATACGGTAGGTCCTATAAGCCGCAACAGGGGAATCGATCCCACCCGAAAAGAGGTTCAGAGCGGTGCCTTGAATACCCAGCGGCGTGCCACCCATTCCATAGTGCTTGTCGGTATAAAGGTGGGCGGTCCGGTTGTCGAGCTCTACGTGGCAACTGATATCAGGGTCGTCCAGGTCTACCTTTGCGAGGTCGGTCAGACGGTTTCCCAGCTCGATCTCCACCTGCTTTTTCTTCATCGGGACATCCCCTCGGGCCCTCGCTTTGATCGCAAAGGTCCGGCGTTCTTGCACGAGGGGACGAAAAACAGTGGTGGCTCGGTCGAGGAGCTCGTCTTCATCCGTGAGATCGAAACTCTCGGCTCGGACGAAATATTGGATGCCGGCAACGGTCTCCAGAAAAAGACCAAGATCCGCTTCAGCTTCGATGATGAGGTGATTGCTGCGGGTATGGACCTTGACCTTTTTCCAGATCTCCCGCGGAAAATTGCTTTTCAGTCCCGAACGGATGTTCTCGGCGAGCTTCTTGATGAACTTCCACCTCATCCGGGTGGTCTTGGTCCCGATCTCGCTCGAATATTTGATCAGATAGGGCATGGCAAGTGCTGCAAAGGTCTGAAGAAGTTCCCGGACCGTGAAGCCTTACCTTTGTTCGCATCGGACTGCCTATGCGCAAGCTCTTCTTCTTCTTTACCCTCCTCTTGATCGGAGGAGGTGTGACCGCTCAGAGCTATCAGTTCGCGGTCCTTAAGTATCGGGGAGGGGGGGACTGGTATGCCAACCCGACCTCCGTGCCGAACCTGATCGCCTTCTGCAACGAGAAGCTCGACATGGATATCGCTGAAGAACCTGCGCAGGTTGAGGTCGGTAGCAAGGACCTTTTCAACTACCCTTTCGTCCACATGACCGGTCATGGGAATGTAGTATTCGATCGTCAGGAAGCTGAGAACCTCCGCCGTTACTTAAAAGCGGGGGGATTTCTCCATATCGATGACAATTATGGGATGGACAAGTACATCCGTCCCCAACTCGAAAAAGTTTTTCCGGATAAGGAACTGGTGGAGCTTCCCTTTCAGCATCCTGTTTATCATCAGAAATTCGATTTCGATAACGGTCCGCCCAAGATCCACAAGCACGAAGGGAAACAGCCTCAAGGGTTAGGATATTTCCACGAAGGACGCCTCGTGCTCTATTACACCTATGAGGCCGATCTAGGGGATGGTTGGGAGGACCCCGCTGTTCACAACGATCCGCCTGAAAAGCGGAAAGCTGCGTTGCGAATGGGCGCCGATCTGGTACAATATGTGATGATGGGAGGAGAAAGCTCATCCTCCTCCCTCCGGGATCAGCCTTGACCGGGACTCTTGGTCTTATTCCAATAGCCCCTTTCTTCAATGCCGGCTCTCGAACCCAGTTCTTCGGACAGTCCCGTAGCTGAACCACTCCGCCTTTGGCATCATAGGGTGCATCTCGCTCTCCCCTAGGGGTGTTCAGGGTTTCTTTCTCTTTCCGCCAGAGGTCCTACCTTTGCTGGCCCATACCAAAACGATCCTTTCTAGCTCATGGAGATCAGCAAGGTGCTTGTCGCCAACCGCGGCGAGATCGCGATACGCGTTTTTCGGTCCTGCGTCGAACTCGGCCTCCGTACCGTGGGGGTCTTCACTTACGAGGACCGCTATTCTGAACACCGGTACAAAGCCGATGAAGCATATCTGATCGGGGAAAAGGACGAGCCGCTCAAGCCTTACCTCGATATCGATGAGATCGTGCAGCTCGCTGTTCGAAAGGGAGTGGATGCCATCCATCCGGGATATGGTTTTCTTTCTGAGAATCCTCGGTTCGCCCGTAAGTGTCGGGAGAACGGAATCGTCTTTATCGGTCCTTCTCCTGAGATCATCGAGTCGCTGGGTGATAAGGTCTCAGCCAAGAAGATCGCCAAAGAGGCCGGGGTGCCGGTCATCGAAAGCAATGAAAAGGAGCTCACCGATCTCAATGTGGCTCTTGAAGAGGCAGAGCGGATCGGTTATCCGGTCATGTTGAAGGCCGTATCCGGTGGTGGTGGACGCGGAATGCGTGTGATCCGGACCCCCGAGGACATGGAAGGCACCTTTGAGGAAGCCCGGAGTGAGGCCCGAAATGCCTTTGGGGACGAGAGCGTTTTCATCGAGAAGTACATCGAGGAGCCCAAGCACCTCGAGGTCCAGATCGCGGGGGATCAGCACGGGAGTAATGTGCATCTCTTCGAACGGGACTGCTCGGTGCAACGTCGCTATCAAAAAGTGGTGGAGTTCGCGCCTTCTTTCGGCCTTTCCGAGGAAGTCCGACAACAACTCTACGATCATGCGAAGGCTATCGCCGACCATATCGACTACAACAACATCGGAACGGTCGAATTCCTGGTCGGCAAGAACGCCGAGGTCGTCTTCATCGAGGTGAACCCGCGGATCCAAGTGGAGCATACCGTCACGGAGATGGTCACGAACATCGACCTGGTGAAGACGCAGCTTTTCATCGCGGACGGGTATCCGCTGGATTCGAAGCAGATCAAGATCCCTTCGCAGGATGTGATCACGACCACTGGATACGCCATCCAATGCCGGGTCACGACCGAGGATCCCGAGAACGATTTTCAGCCTGATTACGGGATCATCACCACGTACCGGAGCGCTGGAGGTTTCGGGATCCGTCTCGATGTTGGCAGCGTTTATCAGGGGGTGCGGGTCAGCCCCTTCTTCGACCCGATGCTCGTGAAGGTCTCTGCGCACTCCCGAACGCTGGAGGGTGCGACCCGCAAGATGGACCGGACCCTGATGGAGTTCCGGATCCGTGGGGTGAAGACCAACATGCAGTTCCTCCAGAACATTATCGGGCATGAGAAGTTCGTCAACGGCGAGGCGACGGTCAACTTTGTCGGCTCTCATCCTGAGCTCTTCCGGATCAAACAACGGCAGGACCGAGCTACACGGATCGTTTCCTTTTTGGGGGATGTGATCGT
>CAZIDL010000034.1:0-25699 GCA_964537825.1 uncultured Weeksellaceae bacterium | reverse complement strand
GTCGTGCTGCTGGTTTGGGTCGTCCAATTGCTTCCCCCGTCCGAGGTGTGTACGATGGTCCCGACAAGACCGACCCCCCATCCATGGGAGGCATCGCTGAAATGAAGCCCATGGATACGGTTGCTGGTGGAACTGTTCTGAGGCGACCAATTAGACCCCCCGTCCGAAGTATGAACGATCGTCCCATTAACACCGGCAGCCCAACCGGTGGAACTATCGACGAAATGGACCGCATGAAGCCGGTCGCTCGTACCACTGCTCTGGGGGTTCCATGTCGCATTTCCGTTCAGAGTAAGCGAAATGAGAACGATCAGGAGAAAAAAAGTTCGACCAAGAGAAGCGGTCCCAATGCGAGGTATAAAGGTAAAATGATCCATGTCAAAGATCTTTGGTTCCATTAATTTAAAAGATCCCCATTAGGTGACCCTTTTAAAGGGCGCGCAAGAGAATGAAGGAGGGCCGAAACCTCATTCGCCTCTATTCACGAGTGCTCCTCTTCCGCTCCAGTTGGATGTGTAAGCCTCCATTCAGGAGCTCGGCGCATCATCTCAAGAAGAAAAGAAGCTCCAGAACCCATTCATAGCTCGTACGATAAATTCGCTAAAAGGATATTCCCATCAATAAGACCTCTTCTCAGAATGTGCGCGTTTCTTTCAGGTCCCTTCTTTTGATCGGTATTGTGGCTTGTGGATTCCCGACCCCAACATTAGGTCAGGTCATAGGGAACTTCCAGTTCTGGTTTCCTGGGGCAAGAGGTGGGACGACTTAACACGATCACTACTGCCGCCCCTTTTCTACTGATCGCTCTTTTCAGTGGATTTAGGATAAGGAATTCGGAGGCTGCTACGAGTTGGTTAGCCAATTGTAGTGGGATTGTAGTGGGAAGTTGGGATCGGAATCGGAGTTCGGGATGGAATTCCACCTGATCCTTTACTTTGCAGAACATGCCCCCCGCTCCACCCAAAAAGAAGAAGCAGAACAGCGCGGACCGCTACAGCGCGGTCATGAAAGAGATCCAAAAGGGGACCATCGCACCGGTCTATTTCCTGACAGGAGAAGAACCCTTCTTCATCGACCGTATCGCCGAGCATTTCCGGACCGAGCTTCTGGATGAAAGCCAGCAGGAGTTCGATCAAGAGGTCCTGTACGGAGAAGATGTGAGCGCTCCGCAGATCAAAGCCTCAGCCGGACAATTCCCGATGACCGGGGAGCAACGCCTGGTGATCGTCAAGGAGGCTCAGAACATGAAGGACCTGGACGAGCTTGAGAATTACCTTCAAAGTCCCACACCGAGCAGCGTCCTCGTCATCTGTCACAAGAAAAAGGCCGATGGCCGGAAAAAGCTCTTTAAAACAGCCTCCAAAGCGGAGAACGTCGTCTAT
The DNA here is from genome assembly GCA_964537825.1 of uncultured Weeksellaceae bacterium. Taxonomy (GTDB): domain Bacteria; phylum Bacteroidota; class Bacteroidia; order Flavobacteriales_D; family CAYVSK01; genus CAZIDL01. The sequence goes on along the minus strand of CAZIDL010000034.1, from coordinate 24,317 downwards.
TTTGAATCCGAGCCCATGCGGGAATGGCAACTTCCCGACTGGCTGGAAGGCTTTTTCAAGGAAAAAGGGTACGGCATCGATCCTAAAGCCTGTCAGCTCCTCGTCGAGCATCTCGGGGCTGACCTGCGGAAGATCGTGAACGAAAGCGAAAAACTGATGCTCCTACTGCCGGAAGGGAGCACGATCGATATGGAGGCGATCGAAACGAACGTGGGGATCAGCAAGGACTTCAACATTTTCGAGCTTCAAGATGCGCTCGCCTCCCGCGACCATTACAAAGCCAACCGGATCGCCCTCCAATTCGCGGCCGATCCCAAGGATCATCCCCTCGTGAAAGAGCTCTTCGGCCTCTACTTCTTCTTCTCCAAAGTACTCGCCCTGAAATGGATGGAGCAAAAAGGAAAAAGCAAGGGGATGGACAAGAAAGAACTAGCGGGACAGCTCAAGGTGAACCCTTTCTTCCTCGAGCAATACCAAAGAGCCGCTCAGAACTACTCCGGAAAGGAGCTCCTGAACGTCATCTCCCTCCTAAGGGATTACGACATGAAGAGCAAAGGGGTCGGGAACGTTTCGGCGACGGACGGAGAGCTGACGACCGAACTGGTAAGGCGGGTTCTCAGGTAGATCAGATTCAAGATCCCAGATCACTAATGTTCGGTAAAAGGGATTACTCGATCCCCATGGCCTTCGGGCTTCGAGATGGAGCGAGCGTCCAGGGTTCCCTCAGATGCTTTCCTGGTATTCACTGACCCATAGGACGCTCCCTTTTTCGCGTTCTTTCATTCCTTCTCGATCAGCCCTTTTTTAGAAAAAGGGGCGAAAAAAGCGGAAAAAAGAAGAAAACCCGGCGATGGTCGTTCCTCGCACCACCCGCCCATGGGCCCGGCCATCACGGCCTTGTCGCACGGCGGGCTCCCGCCTTCTTTTTTCCATTCCCAGCCCACGTGGTCGGGGATCCTCCAACGGCCCTTGCGATGCGTTCGGGGGCACCCGCTCGCTGAGCGAAACGATCAGCAGGTCCGAACGCATCGCTCAGACCGGCGTTTTCTTTTCGCCCTTTTCTTTTGAGCGAGAAAAAAAGGCAAGAAAGAAGAAGGGAACAAAGTTCTACCCCGAACGGGATCCCTTAAATTCGCCGCCCATCGATCCATGAAGCGCGTTTCAATCCGCATCATTCCTGTCCTTGCTCTTTTCCTGCATTTCCTTGCTGCCCAAGGACAAGGGACCGGCACCATCCGCGGATTCGTTCACAACGAGAACAGCGGAGAGCCGATCATGTACACGAACGTCGTCGTTCAGGGGGAAGGGGTCGGGGCTCCCACGGATGAAAAAGGGTACTATTCGATCCAGGATGTTCCCGAGGGAACGCACACGATCATGGTCACCCGGCTCGGATACGACACCGCAACGGCGCGTTTGACGGTCAAAAGCGGGGAGGTGGTCACGAAGAAGCTCTACATCTCGGAACAGGCGAAGCAAACGAGCACGGTGGAGGTCAGTGGTAAGCGGCAGGAACGGCAGGATAATGTCAAGATGTCGGTGGAACGGGTCAAGCCTGAGGCCATCGAGAGCATGCCCTCTGTAGGAGGCTCGGCCGATCTTGCCCAGTACCTCCAGGTGTTGCCGGGCGTGGTCTTCACAGGAGACCAGGGCGGTCAACTCTACATAAGGGGTGGTTCACCGGTGCAGAACAAGGTCCTCTTGGACGGGATGGTCGTCCACAAGCCCTTCCATTCCATCGGGCTCTTTTCGGTGTTCGACACCAAGCTGATCCGCGATGCAGAGGTCTACACGGGAGGCTTCGGTGCGGAGTACGGTGGTCGGATCTCTTCCATCATGGACATTACCACTCGGGATGGGGATAAAGAAAACTACAAGGGCTGCGTTTCATTCAACCCCTTCCTTGCTAAGACCCATGTCGAAGGTCCGATCAGTAGGCCGGAAGAGCGCGGAGATTCCTGGTCTTCCTTCATCCTCTCGGCTAAACACTCCTACCTTCCCCAGACCTCTCAGGTCCTTTATAGTCAATTTCCCACCATCGGTTCGCGCGGGCTTCCCTATGGCTTTACCGACCTGTACGGCAAAATGTCGTTCAACGGGAGCTCGGGGAGCAAAGCGGACCTCTTCGGTTTTCGCCATCAGGACGTGGTGGACCATCCCGACCTGCCGAAGCTGGAATGGAGCACGGTCGGTGCAGGCGGTAGTTTCACGATCGTTCCAGGGTCTTCCCCGATGCTCATCGATGGGGAATTCGCTTATTCCCGGTACGGGGTGTCCATGTCCGAGCGACGCTCGAGTTCAGGGCAGTCCGTCACCCAAAGGAGCGACACGATCCAGAACTTCCAGTTCAGCCTCGGGTTCAAATACTTGCTCGACAAAGACCACGTCAAATACGGCTTGGACATCATGGGCAACAGCACGCTCTTCCAGTTCAGCAACTTCGCGGGCCGGAACATTTCGCAGGACGACAACAACACGCAGATCGGCGGTTACATCAGCTACAAGATGAAGCGCGGCAAGTGGGTCCTCGAGCCGAGCTTCCGCGCTCAATTCTATGCCTCACTTCCCGAATTTTCGCCGGAACCCCGCCTGGGGATCAAGTACAACATCACCGATAAGCTTCGGGCCAAAGCTGCCGCGGGGCTTTATTCGCAGAACCTGATCGGAACTTCCTCTCAGCAGGACGTGGTCAATCTTTTCAATGGATTCCTTACCGCTCCGGACAACATCCAAGAGGAATTCGTCCAAAAGGACGGGACCACGCGGGAAGTGACCCATGCACTCCAAAAGGCGACCCATTACATCCTGGGCATGGAATACGATATCGTGAGCGGACTTCATGTCGAACTGGAAGGCTATTACAAGGATTTCCTTCAGCTCACCAAGATCAACCACAACAAGGTCTTTCCGGATGAACCGGCTTATTCGGACCGACCTCCTGAACTCCGGGAGGATTTTATCGTGCAGGAGGGCGAAGCGATGGGCCTCGACCTTTCGGGCAAATACCGTAGCGAACGGCTACGGATACGGGCCGTTTACTCCCTAATGAAAGTCACGCGCTGGGATGGGATCCAGAGCTATGCACCGGTCTTCGACCGTCGGCATAGTGTCAACCTACTGGGCACCTATCGTTTCGGATCGAACAAGCAATGGGAGATCAGCGGGCGCTGGAATTACGGTTCCGGGTTCCCCTTCACGCGGAACCAAGGCTATTACGAACGCTTCGACCTCCAGAACAGCGAACACTTCAATTACCAGAACGGCAACGGGGATCTTGGGATCGTTTACGAGGACATCAATCAGGGAAGGCTTCCCCCTTATCACCGCCTCGATCTTAGCATCAAGCGAAAATGGAAGTTCGACGAGCTCCGGAAGCTCGAAGTGGGACTTTCAGTGACCAATGCTTACGATCGACGCAACATCTTTTACATCGACCGGATCACCCGGGAGCGTTCCGACCAACTTCCCGTCCTTCCGAGCCTGAGCATGGAACTTTGTTTTTAAAGCGATCGAGCAGTTCAGCTACTGGGGTTTCAACAACCCTTGAAAACTCGCTGGGGAGCTTCTGCCAACCGAAGGGGATAATTCCCTAACTTTGCATCCCGTGGTTACGAAAGTTCTCTGGTCGATATGACCGAACGAACGCGCTACATTTTCGTGACCGGCGGGGTCACTTCTTCGCTGGGTAAGGGCATCGTATCGGCTTCCCTGGCCAAACTCCTGCAAGCCAGGGGATATGCTGTCACCATCCAAAAGCTCGACCCTTACATCAACGTAGATCCCGGAACCCTGAACCCCTATGAGCACGGGGAATGCTACGTAACGGACGACGGGGCCGAGACCGATCTCGATCTCGGTCATTACGAGCGCTTTCTCAACAAGCCCACCTCTCAGGCCAACAATGTCACCACCGGCCGCATCTACCGTTCGGTGATCGAAAAGGAACGCAAGGGGGAATTCCTCGGAAAGACCGTACAGGTGATCCCGCATATTACCGACGAGATCAAACGTTCCGTCCAAAAGCTCGGCAACAGCGGCGACTACGACATCGTGATCACAGAGATCGGAGGGACCGTTGGTGACATCGAATCCCTACCCTACATCGAGGCTTTAAGGCAAATGAAGTGGGAGCTCGGGGATGACCTGCTGATCGTGCACCTTACGCTCGTGCCCTTCCTGAGCGCGGCCGGGGAGCTCAAGACAAAACCCACTCAACATTCCGTGAAGGCCCTTCTCGAGCTCGGGGTTCAGCCGGAAGTGCTCGTATGCCGGTCTGAAAAGGAACTCGGTCCTGATATCAAGAACAAGGTGGCCCAGTTCTGCAACGTCAAGTCGGAGGCTGTGATCCAGTCGCTCGATGCTTCTTCGATCTACGATGTGCCGATCCTTATGCACGACGAAGGGTTCGATCGGGTCGTGATCGATTTCCTTAAGCTGGACGGAGGTAACGAACCGGATCTGGACGAATGGCGGGAATTCCTTCAACGCTCCAAGAACCCTCAGCAAAGTGTACGCATCGGCCTCATCGGGAAATACACGGAACTGAAGGACGCTTACAAGTCCATCGCGGAATCCTTGGACCATGCGGGGGCTATGAACGAGTGCAAGGTGGAGCTCGAATGGATCCATTCCGAAACCCTTCCGGAGAAGGACCTGCACGAGCAACTGAGTCATCTTGATGCGATCCTCGTAGCACCCGGGTTCGGATCCAGGGGGATCGAAGGAAAGCTCCGTACGATCGAATACGCCCGGGTGAACCGGATCCCTTTCTTCGGGATATGCTTCGGAATGCAGATCGCCGTGATCGAGTTCGCCCGCAACATACTCGGGCTGAAGGATGCACATACCACCGAAGTGGAAAAGGGGACGCCCCACCCGGTCATCCATTTGATGGAGGAGCAGAAAGGGATCGACCGGAAAGGAGGGACCATGCGGTTGGGGGCATACCGTTGCAGGATCGAAGAAGGGACGCTGGCCGCCAGGATCTACGGCCAAGAAGAGAGCAGCGAACGGCATCGTCATCGTTACGAATTCAACAACGAGTACCTTCCTCAATTCGAAGCCGCCGGCATGATCGCTTCAGGAGTGAACCCGGACAAAGAGCTCGTTGAGATCGTTGAGCTGAAGGATCATCCTTGGTTCATCGGCGTCCAATTCCACCCGGAATACAAGAGCAGCGTTGCCGAACCGCACCCCCTCTTCATCAGTTTCGTCCATCATGCCGTGCACACCCGTGAGCCCGTAAGCGGATAAGCTCCACATTCCCCCTTCCCGGATCCCTCGAAAAAGGTAAATTCGCCCCGCTATTCCGCGAGGTGTATGGACCGCAACAGTGTAATCGGCCTCCTTCTGATCGCAGGCATCCTTATCGGGTGGTCCTTATTGACGACCCCGAGCAAGCAAGAACTGCGGAAGGAACGACTGGCCGAAAAGGAACGACAAGAAGAAAGCAAGAGCAAGGAGCGCTCCCCTGAAAGGTCATCCGAAGGGGAACGGACCGAAAAGGACAGCAAGGCTCCTAAAAGCGATAAGGCAGGAACGGAAGCGTCCGAAAAGCCTGAAGCGGTCGCTGCCGATACGACTTCCTCGGAAATGCCGGCTGTTGACAGTACCCAACTCCGCCAGAAGTACGGGATCTTTGCTCCAGCTGCCAAAGAGCGGGAAGAACGTAGATTCTCGATCGAGAACGAAGAGATCGAGGTCACCCTCTCCAACAAAGGCGGTCGGATCACCTCCGTCCGGCTCAAGGGATACAGCACCTACGATTCCCTTCCGCTCAAGCTCTTCGACAAGGACTCTTCGAAATATGGCATCCGCTTCAACCTCGATGGCCGCCGGTTCCTATCGACCAGCGACCTTTACTTCGTCGCCCAGGACAGCTCCTTCAAGGTAGACGGGGACGAAGAGCGAACGATCCGCTTCCGGACTCCGACGGGTAAGGACGGGCGCTACATCGAACTAGCCTACACGCTGCGGGGAGGATCCTATCAGGTGGACCACGAAATAAAGATCAAAGGCCTCGGCGGAGGCAAGGTTCAGCGCGATATGGAGCTGACCTGGGGTTACAAGAACCTTTCCACCGAAAAGACGATGGAAGGACAACAGCGGATCTCCACCGTCTGCTACAAGTACAAAGGCGGAGATACCGATTACTTGACCCAGCGTGGAAAAAGCGAATTCGAACCCACGGCATCGCTGGAATGGGTCTCGTTCAAGCAACGATTTTTCTCCTCGATCCTGGTCTCAGACCGGGGACTGGACAATTTGCGTTCGGTCCTCGAGATCGAAGACCTCAATTCCGACCGCTACGCCTCCCGCTACGAAGCGACGGTGAACCTTCCCTTTAAAAGCACGGAGAACGGGACTTATCCCATGAGCTTCTTCTTCGGGCCGAACAAATACGATCTGCTCGCCTCTTACGAACGGAGTTTCGAGAACACGATGAACCTGGGTTGGGGGATCATCGGATGGATCAACGAATACCTGATCATCCCCATCTTCAACCTTTTGGACGATAGTGGCCTCAGTTATGGCATCGTTATCCTCATCCTCACGCTTATCATCAAGACCCTGCTCTTCCCGCTCACCTACAAGAGTTTCCTCTCCGGGGCCAAGCAGCGGGTGCTAAAACCCGAGATCGATGCCCTCCAGGAGAAGTATAAGAACTCACAGGATCAGATGAAGCAGCAGCAAGAGATGATGGCCCTCTACAAAAAATCAGGGGTCAATCCCATGGCAGGCTGTTTGCCGATGTTCATCCAACTACCGATCCTGATCGCGATGTACCGCTTCTTCCCCACATCCATCGAACTTCGCCAGGAAGCTTTTTTATGGGCCGAGGATCTTTCCACCTATGACAATGTGCTCGACCTCCCCTTCCATATACCCTTCTACGGGGACCATGTCAGCCTCTTCACGCTCCTGATGTTCGCCTCGACGATGATCTATACCAAACTGAGCAGCTCGCAGATGGGTGGAGGTGGAAGCCAACAGATGCCGCAGATGAAAGTGATGATGTACATCTTCCCGATCTTCATTCTATTCATCTTCAACAGTTGGCCGGCCGGCCTCAGCTATTATTACTTTTCCGCCAACGTGATATCCATCTTGCAAATGTTGGTCGTCAAGCATTGGATCATCGACGAAGAGAAACTGAAACAGAAGATCGAGGAGAACAAGAAGAAGCCTCAGAAGGAGAAGAAAAGCTCCAAGTTCCAGAAACGCCTCGAGGAAATGGCCAAACAGCGAGGGAACAAATCCTCTAAATGATCTCCATGAAGCGTTTCACACCCATATGCCTCCTCCTTTCCCTTCTCCTATCCCTGGGTTGTAGCGGATCGAAGGAAAGCGCAACAGCCGAGGAAGAGCCAAAAACCAGCCAGGAAGAGAAGAGCTCGGACAATGAGCAGCAAGGGGAGAGCAATTATTTGAGCAAGTCCCAAAAAGAGAAGATCCGCAACGCGGACGTTTCTGAAAAACTGGAAAAAAAGCTTCCGGACAGCATCCAAAGGGGAGGAAAAAAGGGAAAAAAGCGAGCGAAGAGGATCCAAAAGGACCGTCCACCCTTTGCTCTCCACGAGCGAACCCCTTGCTTTGGAGAATGCCCCATCTATACCCTTCGGATCTGGCCGGACGGAACCGCAAAACTAGAAGCCGGACGCTACACAGCAGTAGAAAAGGGAACGTACCGGGGAAAGGTCCCGCAGGAGAAGATCGAACGGATCAAAGCAAAAGCAAAGGAGATCGGTTTCTTCGAGCTGGAAAAGGTCTATGACGAGCAAGGGATCACGGACCTGCCCAGCCGGATCACCGAACTCTCCTTTTCCGGGAAGGAACATCGGGTCCGGAACCGATACGAAGGCCCCGAAAAACTAAAAGGACTGGAAGGGTTGTTCGCCGAGCTCGTCGAGAACACCCATTGGAAAAAGCTAACTTCCGATGAGTGATAAGTCCCGCTCATCTTTTCAAAAGGCCGTTCGTCGAAAATTCCAACACGATCGAACGAGCTTGTCCTTTATTTGCGGTAACTGTAATCCAAACCTGTAAGCATGCGAAAGATCATCGCACTCACGCTCATCGCCGGAATGACGATCTCAGCCGCCCGTGCCGATGAAGGAATGTGGCTCCTCAACCTTATCAAAAAGATGCGGATGGCCGAAATGAAGGACATGGGGCTGGAGCTTTCCGCAAAGGACATTTACGCAGTGAACAACTCCAGCATGAAGGACGGCCTTCTCATGCTGAGCGGCGGATCCTGTACAGCCGAGCTGATCTCGGACCAGGGACTGGCTCTCACGAACCACCATTGCGCCTACGATGCGATCCGATCCCACAGCGATACGGGCTCCGATAACTACCTCGAACACGGTTTTTGGGCGGATGATCACTCGAAAGAGCTTCCCGTCGAAGGGATGAGCGCTTCCATCCTCGTGCGCATCGAGGACGTCTCCGACCGTTTCGAAAAAGCCCTTTCCGACACCCTTAGTGAGGGAGAACGGGAACGCAAGAAGCGCGGGATCATCGAGGATATCAAAGCGAACGCCTTCGATGAAGAGAAACCCTATCGGGCTGAGGTCAAGGAGTTCTACAGCGGGGACGCTTTTTACCTCTTCGTTTACAAAGACTTCAACGACGTACGCCTTGTGGGTGCACCCCCCTCCGATATCGGGAAATTCGGTGGCAACGAGGATAATTGGGAATGGCCCCGCCATACGGGTGATTTTTCCCTCCTCCGCGTTTATGCGGACAAGAACAACCAACCCGCTTCCTACAGCGAGGACAATGTCCCTTACGATCCGGACCACCATTTCCCGGTCTCACTGAAAGGGGTGGACAAAGGGGACTTTACCTTCATCATGGGATTCCCGGGACGGACCCAACGTTACTTGAGCTCCTTCGGAGTGGATCAGGCTTTGAACCGGGAATATCCCGCCGTTATCAAGCTTCGCGACAAGCGTCTGGAAATGATGCGGGAGGCGATGGATGCCAGCGAAAAGGTGGACATCGCCTATGCAAGCAAATACGCACAGGTCAGCAACTATTACAAATATTTCAAAGGACAATCCGAACGCCTGCGCGACCTGGAAGTAAAGGCCCAGAAAAAGGAGCTCGAAGAAACCTTCAAGGATTGGGTTAATGCCAAAGAAGAACGAAAGGAGCGCTATGGCGGTACCATCGAAGCCCTCAAGAACAGTTATGAACAAGAGCGCTCCCTGGTCGTACCGATGGTCTATATCCGCGAGGCAGGGCTAGCCAGTGAACTGGTCCGGTTCGGGCTCCAGTTCAGGACCCTGCACAACGCTCTGAGCGGGGACGATACGGCCAAGATCGAGAAGGTGACAGCGGATCTGAAAGAAGCTGCAAAAGAACACTTCCGGAACTATCACGCCCCTACGGACCGGAAGATCACGAACGAGCTCTACGCGATGTATTACGAGAACGTCGATGATAAGATGATCCCTGACCCCATCGTGGAGCACGAAAAGAACCCTTCTTTCTTCCGCAAGCTCTTCGGCTCCACCAAAGGATATGGGGACGCGATGTTCGAGAACTCCTTCCTCGATGACAAGGAAGCAGTGATGAACTTTTTGGAGGATCCCGAGTTGGAAAAGCTCAAGAACGACAAGGGCTATCAAACGGCCCAGGCCATCATCCAGACCTTTCAGGGGCAATTGGGCATGCAGAACCGACGGATCCAAATGCAGCGAAAAGGTGCCAAGCGAAAGTTCATCCGTGGGCTCCGGAAGATGAAACCGAACAAGGACTTCTATCCTAATGCCAATTCGACCCCGCGCCTAACCTACGGTACGGTAGGCGGTTACGAGCATCCCACGGACGGATTGCTCTACGACTATCACACCACGCTGCAAGGAGCGATCACCAAGGATGACACGACCAAGCGGCTCTTCGATGTTCCTGAAAAGCTGGAGAAACTCTACAAAAAGAAGGATTACGGCCGTTATGCTGAGGACAGCACGGGGAACATGCGGCTCTGCTTCATCCACAACACGGATATCACCGGTGGCAATTCAGGGAGCCCGGTCTTCAACAACAAAGGGCATCTTATCGGTTGTGCCTTCGATGGCAACTGGGAGGCAATGAGCGGCGACATCGCTTACGAACCGCGCCTCCAGCGGACCATCAGTGTGGACGCGCGCTACATCCTTTTCATCATCGATAAGTTCGCTGATGCCGACCACCTGATCGAGGAAATGACCATCGTCGACGGCGAGAAGAAGGAAAAAGAAAAAGGTTGAGGATCAAGGGCCATCCCCCGACCTCTAATCCCCCTGACCTTCTCTTCCCTGGGTTATCGTAATCCCCGCCCGTAGGTTGTAGTTCTTCATCCGAGGGGATACTGCGATGCTCCGATCGCTATTCGGATCAGGAAAGACCGGGTGAAGCTTCTTCAGCGGGATCACTGCTCGTGGAAGGAACCAGGATGGCAGGTTGGTCCCTATCAGAAAAAGCTCCCAGGAATAGTTCAGCACGATGGTACCATCCGCTATTCGTAGAAAGCCTTCCCTCGTCCTTTGCGAGGATCTGTTCAAGGCTCATGCATGTGTCGGTCCGAGGTAGCTGCCATCGAAGGGAGACCATTCCCCGGACCCGAGCTTATACCAGCCCGCTCTCTTTTTTGCAAGCGATAAAAAGAAGGAGCGGCTTCGGGAAGGAGGCTTTGAAAGTATAGCGCACGGACTTATAGCAAGTTGCGGAGAAGCGTGGACCCGCGAACGGGGATGCTCCCTCCTTTTAGCAACCCTTCGGATCTCGTATCTTTCCCAAGCAGATCATTCAAGGCAATTATGGCAAGGACAAGCACTGAAAAGAAAAAGAGCGGAGAGGTTATCCTTGGACGGGATACGGCCCTTCAGGCTTGGGACCTCATGTGCAAGGCCAAGCGGATGGCCGAGGTCTACGAAGAGAACAAAGAGGTGACGAGCAAATACGTCCACGCCACTTCGCGAGGGCACGAGGCGATCCAGCTGGCCCTTGGCCTCCAGTTGAAGCCCCAGGATCATGTTGCCCCTTATTATCGGGACGATTCCATCCTATTGGGGATCGGCATGAAGCCTTACGAGTTGATGCTGCAACTCCTTGCCAAACGCGACGACCCGTTCAGCGGAGGGCGCACTTATTACAGCCACCCCAGCCTTCGGCGCGAGGACATGCCCAAGATCCCCCATCAATCATCCGCAACGGGCATGCAGACCATTCCGACGACCGGCGTGGCCATGGGAGTGCAGTACATGGAAGGACAAGGGTTGGCTGATGATCACGGAGAGGAAAAACCTGTCGTCGTATGTTCCCTAGGGGATGCGGCCATCACGGAAGGTGAGATCTCCGAGGCTTTTCAGATGGCCGTCCTGAAGCAGATGCCCATCCTTTACTTCATTCAGGACAACGAATGGGACATCTCAGCCAACGCTTCAGAAACGCGGGCTCAGGACGCGACGGAATTCGCGCAGGGCTTTAAGGGGCTGGAGGTCCGGACGATCGACGAAGGGAACGATCTCGAGACCTGCTACCGCACCGTTCAAGAAGTCCTTACCACCATCCGAAAAGAGCGGCGCCCGATGATGATCCATGCGCGGGTCCCTTTGCTCGGCCATCACACCTCGGGGGTACGCATGGAATGGTACCGGGACGACCTCGAGGAACACCAAAAAAGGGACCCTCATCCAAAATTCCGCCAGTGGCTGGAAGCTGAAGGTTTCGACCCTAACGAGCTCGATCGGATCGAAGCGGAGGCCCGACAGGAGGTGGATGAAGACTACCAGAATGCCCTCGAAGCCGAGGATCCGAAGCCAGAGGACCTTTTCACTTACGATCACGCCCCTACTCCGATCACGGAGGAAAGCGGGGAACGAGCCCCAGAAGGGAACGATCCCACCGTCATGGTGGACTCCGCATTGATCGCGGTGCGGGAGATCCTCCAGAAACACCCGGAATCGCTTTTATACGGTCAGGACGTAGGCGGGCGTCTGGGAGGCGTCTTCCGTGAAGCAGCCACTCTGGCCCAACAATTCGGTGATGAACGCGTATTCAACACGCCCATTCAAGAAGCCTTCATCATCGGGAGCACCGTGGGAATGTCGGCGGCGGGTGCCCGACCGATGGTCGAGGTGCAGTTCGCCGATTACATCTGGCCCGGCCTCAATCAACTCTTCACCGAACTGAGCCGTTCCTATTACCTCTCCAACGGCAAATGGCCCTGCTATTCCGTGATACGCGTTCCATGTGGGGCCTATGGGAGCGGTGGCCCTTACCACAGCTCCAGCGTGGAATCGGTGGTCTGTAACATAAGGGGTATCAAAGTGGCCTATCCCTCGACCGGTGCTGACCTCAAAGGCCTTTTGAAAGCAGCCTACTACGACCCGAACCCGGTGGTGGTCTTCGAACACAAAGGGCTCTATTGGTCCAAGATCAAAGGGACCGAAGGAGCGAAGACGGTCGTGCCGGACGAAGATTACGTGCTCCCGTTCGGCAAGGCCCGTACAGCCATGGAGGCCGATCAGGAAGCGGTCGACGCAGGTCGGAGCATCGCTGTGATCACGTACGGGATGGGTGTATATTGGGCAATGAACGCCGCCAAAAAAGACTTTAAAGGACAAGTGGAGGTCCTCGACCTGCGAACCCTCGTGCCGATGGACGAAGAGCGGGTCCTTGAAGTGGTCCGCCGCCACAACAAGTGCCTTATCGTTACCGAAGAGCCCGAGGATCGGGGTTATGGCCAGGCACTTAGCGGGAAGGTCCAGAAAGAATGTTTCCAGGAGCTCGACGCTCCGGTGGAAGTGATCGGTGCCGAGGATGTCCCGGCCATTCCTTTGAACAGCGTCCTGGAAGGGACCATGATCCCGAACGCGGAAAAGGTCGGAGAGCGGATCGGGCAAATGCTCGCAGAGTGAGCTCTATCCCCCATAAGAAGCCGTCCTTAGCGAAAAACAACGGAGAAAAGAGGGGAATATCCCCTATTCCATATCCCCTCGTATTTTTGAGGGCTTTTAGGTAACGTTCAGGCATTCAGGACCGTCCCCATGGAAGGCGTCATCTTTATACTCATCCTTCTCGGAGCCCCCCTCCTCTTCTACCTGCTGCTCCGTTCGCAGATCGAAACGAACAGTGAACGGATCCGCCAAGAGCTCCACCGGATGAGCAAGCGTTTGGACGCGATCGAGGGGAAGAGCTCCCAGCAGGGAACCGATAGGGAGGAAGCGGGATCGAAGCCTGAGCGCGAGACAACGGATAAAGAAGAGAGCAGACCGGCAGAAAAGGGGGACGAAGCAGTGGAGACCACGGGGGAAAGTGAGAGCAGCGTTCCTCCTGAGATCAAAGCTTCGAGCGAAGAAAGAACGACGGAAGAACACCCTGAAGAAGAGCAGCCCAAAGCAGAAAAAGAAGCAGCTTCCCAGGTAGGAGAAGAAGAAAGCCCTACGTCCGCTTCTGAAACAGAAAGCGAGCAAGGGAAGAAAAGGGCTCCCTTATCCAGCGATATTGCAGCTGAACAGAAAGCCAAGGGGCCCAGGAACCGCCCCCCGTCGGGTATAGGAACGAGCGAAGGGCCTACGGGAGGTGCAAGAGGTACAAGTAGCGAGTGGGAACGCTTCGTAGGAGAGAACCTGATCAACAAGGTCGGTATCGCCATTCTCGTGTTGGGGATCGCCTTCTTCGTAAAGTACGCGATCGATCAGGGGTGGCTTGGTGAAGGAGGAAGGGTGATCGTCGGGATCTTATCCGGGACCGGTCTGATCGGGGTTGCCCATCTTCTGCGCCAGCGCTTCAAGGCCTTCAGCTCCGTGCTGGTAGGAGGCGGCCTCGCCGTCCACTACTTCACCATCACGATCGCTTTTCAGGAATACCAACTATTCTCTCAGACCGCCGCCTTTGTGATCATGCTAGCGATCACCGCCTTCGCGGTCCTCCTCTCCCTCTTTTACGATAAACAGGAACTCGCCGTGATCGCCTTGCTGGGCGGTTTTGGGACCCCATTCATGGTGAGCACGGGCGAAGGGAGCTACATCGTGCTCTTCAGCTACCTCATCATCCTGAACCTCGGCATGCTCTTCCTGGCCCATACGCGTCACTGGACCGTTGTCAACTTCGTCTCCTACATCGCCACCGTGATCATCTTCGGTAGCTGGCTTTTGGGGACGATCGATGAAAAGCCTCAAGGGCCGCCTTTCCCGGGCTCCCTCCTCTTTGCCAGCGCTTTCTTCGTCATCTTCTACCTGATGGCACTGGCCTACAAGGTACGCAAAGGGCTCTCCTTCGAAGCAGCGGACCACAGCGTCCTCCTTAGCTGCAACGCGCTCTACTTCGCGGCCGGACTTGGAATCCTCCACGAAGTGGGCGCGGAACGCTTCCAAGGGCTCTTCACGATCGGAATGGCCGCGTTCAATTTCCTTTTTGCCTTCCGCTATTACCTGAAAAAAGCGGTGGACCGGAACCTCTTCTATCACCTGATCGGACTAACGCTAACACTGATCACCCTGGCCGGCCCGATCCAACTGAAAGGGGATCATATCACCCTTTTCTGGTCCGCAGAGGCCGTTCTCCTCCTTTGGCTCGCCCAACGGTCCGGCATCGAGCTCATGAAGCTAGGCTCGGTGGTGGTGAGCGCTTTGATGCTCGTCAGCCTTTTTATGGACTGGGGCGATGTTTATGCGTCGTTCCTCTTCGCTTCTCCTAGCGGAGAGAAACTCCGTCTTCTTGCGAATCCGGGCTTTCTTACCGGCATGGTCAGCGTAGCCTCACTTGCTTGCACCCGCTACTTATTGCACCGGGAAGAAAGTTCCTTCTTCTATCCCTCCATCCCATTGAATGACTATCGGGGACTGATCAGCGGATCGCTGATCGTGCTCACCTATACGGTCCCGCTCCTGGAATTATACGCCCAGGCCCGATCCCGGATCGGTCATGAGGCCGTCCAGGCCGTGCTCACCGGCAGCTATCACTATTTTGCCGCATTCGTCCTATTGGGACTTGCCCGATGGCGAGGAAACCTCACGTTACGCTCCATCGCCTTTTTCGCCGGCATCCTGCTCTGCCTTTTCTACATGCTCTATTACCAACCCCGGGCGGCAGAGGTCCGCGATGCTTACCTGCTCGGCCACCAGGTATCGCTCCTCGGCCAACTCCTCCATTACCTGCTTGTGGTCGGAGTGCTGCTGGTCCTTCACCGTTGCTGGGGATTGATCAAGGCTATGGAAGAAGAAAGCGAGGACCCCCGGAAGTTCTTCCGGTGGTTCGCCACGCTCGTGGTGGTCTTCGTAGGGAGCACCGAACTGGACCAGCTCGTGCTCTGGATCGGTTCAGGTTCGGATATGAGCATCAACGCCCTCCTTGAGCAGAACGCCATGATCGGATATCCGGTGCTTTGGGGGCTTTGTTCCTTTTACCTGATGCGAAAAGGGCTGAAGCAGAAGATCCGGAATCTCCGCCTGATCGCGCTCACCCTTTTCACCATCACGCTCCTCAAGCTCTTCATCCTCGACATTCAAGAGATCCCGGAAGTAGGAAGGGTCATCGCCTTCATCTCCCTGGGCTGTCTTCTCCTCGTTATCTCCTTTATGTATCAAAAGCTCAAGGGGATCGTGTTGGACGACGATCAGGGAAAGCAGGAATGATGGAACAGAACCCCCTCTTGCTCAGC
Organism: uncultured Weeksellaceae bacterium; assembly: GCA_964537825.1. Classification (GTDB taxonomy): domain Bacteria; phylum Bacteroidota; class Bacteroidia; order Flavobacteriales_D; family CAYVSK01; genus CAZIDL01. Next base: position 8,665 of record CAZIDL010000034.1, on the reverse strand, counting down.
TTTTTTCTCCTTCTCCCTCTCATCGGAAGCGGAGAACGCCCCCTTTATCACGCTTCGCTCGGGGCGGTCGACTCATCGGGCTTCTACAGCATTCCCCTCAAGCCGGTCCACACCCGACACCTCCGGAAGGGGCTCGGCGATCTCAGGCTCTACGCTAACGAAAAGGAGAAGGAGGTCCCCTTTTTCGTTCGGACGGTTGAAAAAGAACGAGCCCCATCGATCTACCGCGAACTCGAACCCCTCAAGGTCAAACAGAAAGGAGGCTATACCGGCATCGTTCTGGAAAAGCCGCAGGGATCAACGCTGCGCAAGCTGGTGTTCTACCTGGAAGAAGCAAGACGAGGCTTACGGGTGCGCGTGGAAGGGAGCGAAGACCGGAAAAGCTGGAAAGTTCTGAAGCCGGAAGAGCGCATACGCTCTACGGTCGCCGATACCGCGAGTTCCGAATTCACGATCAGCGGTTTCCTCGGCTCAGATCACCGCTACTACCGCATTCGGGTCGGTTCACCACCCCCACCCTCTCCGACTCTAACGACGATCGGGTATCGGGAGCGCCCGAAAGGAGCTTCTCCCTACCAAGAACTCCCCGAACCCCGGTTTGAGCAAAAGGAACACCAGGACAAAAGCTATGTTCGGATCGAGGCAGATACCCTCCGTCGGGTCGACATGCTTGAAATTCGCCTGGAAGGTCCCCGCTTTTTCCGGCGAAGCTCGACGGTAGCCGTTCCAGAAGAAAAAGGTTCGGATCCCCCGATCCCTTATCATCCGATAGGTGGAGCTGTGCTGAGTGATACGCTCGAGACCCTCGAAGAACTGAAAGGAGGAAAAGCGGCGGAACTCCTTTTGATCATTACGAACGACGCAGGACCACCTCTGAAAGTGAAGGAGATCCGCCTCTTTCAGGAACGGAGACTCCTCGTAGCTTATCTGGAAAAAGGGAAAGCGTACCACCTGAAGCTCGGTGGAGCGGGAGAAGAGCTCCCCGCCTATGACCTTCAGCATTATAAAGAGCGCATCCCAAAGGACCCTCCCCTTCTTCAGGCCGGACCGCCTCAAATGATAAGGGCAGCAAAAACCGCCAAAGGGGAACGGAGCCCTCTTTGGATATGGCTATCGGTCCTCGTCTCCATGCTCGTTCTCGGAGCCTTTAGTTATCGATCGGTCAAAGAGGGGAAGGATTGATCCCTTTTGACGATCGGGGCAATGGGTTGGATCAATTTGCAGGCGCCAACTGGGAGGCAAATATGTAGGGGCGACACGTGTGTCGCCCCTATAGACGTGTCATCCCAACAGATGCGGGGCCCTGGGTATAAAAACCGCCACCGGATAACTCCCAAAACCCTCGCCATTTCAAAAACTCGGAAGGTCATGGAGGCGGAATGAAAAAAATATAGTACCTTGTATTGCATGGTACCTTGTTTTATCTTAAATTCGTTCCCGAACGAGAAGGAATATGAAAATCGAGAACACGCAAGCGCAGATGCGGAAAGGGATCCTCGAGTACTGTATCCTTTCGGTCCTCAAGAAGCGGGAAGCTTATCCCTCCGATATTCTCGAAGAATTAAAGGAGGCAAGGCTGATCGTGGTGGAAGGGACCCTTTATCCATTGCTCACCAGACTCAAGAATGCGGGGCTTCTCCAGTATCGCTGGGAAGAGTCCAGCTCCGGACCGCCGCGCAAGTATTATGCTCTAACGAAGGAGGGGGATCGCTTCCTCTCCGAGCTGGATAAGACCTGGCAAGAACTCCACGAGGCCGTTCGTCAGATCACCCAAGAAGAAAGCAGCTCATGAAACGCACCGTCACAGCAAACATCAGCGGCATCGTATTCCACATCGAAGAAGATGCCTACGAAAAACTCGAAGCTTACCTGAAACGCATTCGGGAGCACCTCGCCAACGACGAGGGACTGGAAGAGATCATGGAGGATGTGGAGGCTCGCATCGCCGAACTCTTTCGGGAGAAGCTCGGATCCGGAAAAGAAGTCGTTACGAAAGAGGACGTGGAACGGACGATCGAGATCCTCGGACGACCGGAAGCTTTCGGTGATGGAGAACCCCATGCCGAAGAAGGAGAGAATGAAAGCAGCGGAGAAGCCAGCGGTAGCGGACCGGAAAAACGGATCTATCGGAACCCGGACGACAAAGTCCTGGGAGGGGTTTGTTCCGGGATCAGCGCCTATCTCGGCCGGGACCCGCTATGGCTCCGCCTTGCTTTCGTGGTCGCCGTCTTGGCCGCCGGCGTCGGGCCGATCATTTACCTCGTGCTCTGGGTGATCGTCCCCGAAGCCCGGACGCGTTCTGAGAAACTCCACATGCGTGGAGAGGCGGTCAACCTGGACAACCTCAAGCGAAAGATGAAAGAGGAGAGCGAGGAGCTGAAGGACCGATTCGGAAAGTTCAAGAAGGGTATGGAGAGCGAAGAGTTCAAAGGGAAGAGCAAGGAGGTCGGCTCCAGGGTGAAGGAAGTCTTCCAGGGGATCCTTTACTGGGTCGGAAAGGGTTTTGAAAAGTTCGGAGCCGCCCTTCTCCTTCTCTTGGGGATCGTCTTCGCCCTGGTCCTTTTCCAGGCCTACGGAGGAGGCGGGGATCACTTCATCTTCCTCCACACGGATAGTGCAGACTATACGTTCAACGAGACCCTTTCCCTCTTCATCAAGGACCCTCTCCACCAGCTCCTTTTCAAGGTAGGTTTCGGCCTTTTCATCGCCGTACCGATGTTCGCGTTCTTTTACAGTGGGATAAAAACCCTCTTCGCGATCGATGGGAAAATTCGCAGTGCCGGGGTGGTCCTGTTCATCCTATGGCTCGTAGGACTTCTGATATGCCTTTATGCGGGAACTTATTGGTACGGAGCGAGCCTTACGGGTTGATCCGCCCATCGCCTCAACAAACGTCCCCGATCATCCCAACATTTTCCCACGATCGTCCCTGTCACCCATCCAATAAAACCGGCGATGAAAACGACCACAGTGACACCCCGAAAACCACATTGGAGGGACAACACATGTGTCGCCCCAACATGGATGCCCCCTACAATAACCGGTCGCCCCAACGGAATTGTCGTCCCCACCTCCCGTCTTCCGATCACAAAACCCTTCCCCCGACCAGGTAAAGGATAAGGAGGCATCCCCCTACGCTGGTGCCGATGTTGAGGAGGGACCATTCCCAATAGCCTTCTTTCAACAGCTGAAAGGATTCCATGCTGAAGGTTGAAAAGGTGCTAAGCCCTCCGCAAAAGCCGATGATGAGCAAAGCTTTCCAGTGAAAAGCGGATCCCGGTAGCTTAGAGATACCGAGCATCACCAAAGCCAAAACGATACAGCTCAAAATATTGGCGAAAAAGGTCCCGAGCGGAAAGGGGGCGTTGTGAAAGGACCCCACCGCACGACCGATGCCGTAACGCAAAAGGCTCCCGGCACCACCTCCGATGAATATGGCGAGCAGCGTCCTCATCCCTCTTGGGTAGGCATGGCATCAGTGCGCTGCAAAGCATAGCGGTATCCCAGATAGACCAAATACCCCAAAAGGATCCCCAGCAAGGCACCTCCGACCACATCGGCCGGATAATGCTTGGCGAGGTAGATGCGGCTGTATGCGATCAATCCGGCCCATAAATAGAGCCAGAGCAGGATGCGGGGATAACGATGACGCAACGTCATGCCAATGACCGTTGACACGCCAAAGAAATTGGCGGCATGCGAGGAAACGAACCCGAACCTTCCCCCACAACCGATCACTTCAGGTTGATGGAACGATCCCTGAAGCCCCAAATGGTGGCAAGGACGGAAGCGTTCGAACTGGAACTTGAAGAGCTGCACTGAACTCTGATCGGTCAACGTGATAGAGACCGCCACGGCCAGCATAGCCAGCAGTGCTCCCTTCACTCCGAAATTCCGGTAGATCAACCAAAGGAAGAGCACGTAGAGCGGAAGCCAGAAGTACTTCTCGCTGACCATCACCATGAACCAGTCCATAGCAGGACCAGCATTCCCGTTCAGGAGGAGAAAAAGCTCCTGATCCCAGGCCTCAAGGGTCTCGATCATCGCTTTCAGGGGTTTTGAGGGAGTCCCACAAGCGCTCTTTCAATCCTTTCAGTCCTTCTTCAGTGACCGAAGAAATGAAAATAGGTGAAACCGACGAAGGAAAGCATCGAAGCAATTCTTCCCGGAGTTCCTCGTCCAGCATATCCGCTTTCGATACGGCGACCACAAAGCTTTTGTTCAAAAGGGTCGGATCGTAGGCTTCTAGTTCACTCAGGAGCATTTGGTATTCTGCGGCCGGGTCATCACTATCGGCAGGGATCAGGAGGAGCAAGCTTGCATTCCGTTCGATATGCCGGAGGAAGCGATCCCCCATCCCCTTTCCTTCGTGCGCCCCCTCGATCAAGCCGGGAATGTCCGCGATCGCGAAAGAGCGATCGTCCTTGAAGAAGACCATGCCAAGCCCCGGTTCGGTGGTGGTGAAGGGATAATCAGCCACCTTTGGTTTGGCAGCACTGAGGACGCTCAAGAGCGTGGACTTTCCGGCGTTCGGTTTTCCCACCAATCCCACATCGGCCAAGACCTTCAACTCCATCACTTTCCACTCCTCCCGGCCTGCCCCTCCCTCCTGCGCATATTGAGGAGCCTGACGGGTGGAACTTTTGTAACGGGTATTCCCTTTCCCGCCTTTGCCCCCCGGGACCAAAAGCTTTTCTTCTCCGTCCTCGAGCACTTCCATCTGCTCCATTCCGCTTTCGAGGTCGATGACCACCGTTCCCAAAGGAAGCTCGAGCACAACATCCTCCCCATTAGCGCCGTGCTTGTTCGACCCCCCTCCGGGCTCCCCATCACCGGCGATCACGTGCTTGTGATAACGCAGATGAACGAGGGTCCAACGGTGTTTGCTCCCCCGGACCAGGATGTGCCCACCGCGGCCTCCATCTCCACCATCCGGACCTCCTTTCTGCGTAAAACGGTCGCGGTGAAAATGCACGCTCCCATCCCCGCCTTTTCCAGAGCGGCAACAGATCCGAACGTGATCGATGAAATTGCTCATGGTCTCCCCCATTCCAGTGCTCTTCCCCTATTAACCCTAAGTTCCAATAGATGGTCGAAAACAGAAGCTCGTTGGCCCTTTGGGCTGATGGACCGTGGACCCTTTAGGACCGTTGGGCTCCTGAAGCGCTCTTATGCCTCCATCTCGATCGCCTCTTGGATGCGCCCGAAGATCTCATCGATGCTACCCACGCCCTCGATCGATCGGAATTTTCCTTGATCCCGGTAGTATTCCTTGAGGGGAGCGGTCTTTTTCTCATACTCCTCGATCCGGTTCCGGATGGTCGATTCGTCCTGGTCATCGCTCCTTCCGGACTCCTTCCCACGCTCGAGAAGACGCTTCAGGAGCTCTTCCTCATCCACTTCCAGGGCCAGCATCATGGTAATGCTGCTGCCTTTTTCCTCGAGGAGCTGATCGAGGGCTTCGGCCTGTTCTTTGGTCCGGGGAAAGCCATCGAAGATGAAGCCCCTTGCGTCCGACCCCTCTTCGATCCGACCCCGGATCATCCCGATCACCACTTCATCCGGGACGAGCTCACCTCGGTCCATGATCTCCTTGGCGCGCTTTCCGAGCTCTGTTCCTTTCTCGATCTCGCTGCGCAAGAGGTCGCCCGTAGCCAGGTGCACCAACCCGTAGTGTTCGATCAGCTTTTCCGACTGGGTCCCTTTCCCGGCCCCTGGCGGACCGAATAGTACGATATTCAGCATAATTTCCGTTTCGTTCTCAAGCCAATTTATAAATATCCCGAAGATTCCGGCCGAGGCCATCGTAATCCAACCCATAGCCCAAGAGGAAATCGTCGGGAACTTCGAGCGCCCGATGGTCGACCACCCGCTTGCCCCGATACGCATCGGGTTTGAAGAGGAGTGTTGCCACGCGGACCTCCTCCGGATGATGTTCGTGCAGGGAGCGAAGGATGTGCTCGAGCGTATTGCCCGTATCCACAATATCCTCCACGATGACGACCAAGCGCCCTTCCAGGTACTCGTTGAGCCCCACGAGTTGTTTCATCGTTCCGGTGCTGGTGGTCCCGCTATAGGAGGCCACTTTCACGAAGGAGACCTCGCAATCGATATCGAGCCGCTTCACCAAGTCGGCCGTGAAGAGAAAAGCTCCATTGAGCACGCTCAAAAGGATGGGACGGCGACCCTGGAGTTGCTCGTTCAGCTCCCCGGCCACTCGCTCCACCCCTTCAAGGATCGCCACCTCCGGAAGGAAGCGTTCGAACTCCTTGTCGCCGATCTGAAGCCGCTCTGCCATCGTTCCGATGCTCGGAGCAAAATTATCGATATTTGAAGGGCGAAGTTCCGAACGGAGCGGAAACCCAAAATCCACCCTTAAGATGAGCAAAGCGTTCTACCACCCCGACTACCGATTGGGGGTCCTCGGAGGCGGTCAACTGGGCCGCATGTTGATCCAAAAAGCGATCGACCTCGACGTGCGTACCAAAGTGCTCGATCCTTCAGCCGATGCGCCTTGCGCCTCGATCGCTACCGAGTTCCAACAAGGCGATCTTACCGACTACGAGACCGTAATGACCTTCGGAAAGGAGGTGGACCTGCTCACCATCGAGATCGAGAACGTGAACGTAGAGGCTCTGGAAACGCTCGAAAAAGAAGGTGTCACCGTCCATCCTCAACCCTGGATCGTCCGAATGGCGCAGGATAAAGGGCTCCAGAAGAACTTCTTCGATGCGCACGGGATCCCTTCTCCCGAATACCAGCAGATCGAAGGCAAAGAGGGACTCAAGGAATATGCGGAACGCCTCCCGGTCGTCCAGAAACTACGCAAAGGGGGCTATGATGGAAAGGGCGTGATGGTACACGAAACGCCGGTAAGCCTTGACGAAGGGTTCGATGCGCCGAGCCTCGTGGAAGAGCGAGTGGACATCGACAAAGAGATCGCGGTACTGGTGGCCCGAAACCCTTCGGATGATGTGCAGATCCACGAGCCGGTGGAGATGGAATTCGACCCCGATGCGAACCTCGTGCGCTACCTGTTCTGTCCCGCTATGATCGGTGAAGAAGTTAGCTCCCAGGCTTACCGCATCGCCGAGGATATGGCCGATACTATGGGCACGGTGGGGATCATGGCGATCGAGATGTTCGTAACGAAAGCGGGGCAGGTCCTGGTGAACGAGATCGCCCCTCGTCCGCACAACAGCGGCCACCATACGATCGAAGCGGACCTGGTCTCTCAGTTCGAACAGCATCTCCGCGCCATCATGGACCTCCCGCTCAGCCCTACCAAGAGTATCATTCCCGCTGCTATGGTCAACCTGATCGGAAGCGACGAAGGCGAAGGCCCCCCTGAATACGATGAGATCGATGCTGCCGTGGACATCTTCGGCGCCAAGTTCCACATCTACGGCAAGAAGCAGTGCAAGCCCTTTCGAAAGATGGGACACGCTACCGTGATAGACCGCGAGATGAAAGAGGCACGCAGAAAGGCCGAACTGATCCGCGAGAAGGTGACCGTCCGACCGGAGAATGCCAAAAAAGCAAAACAATGAGCGCACGCGTAGGCATCATCATGGGGAGCCGTTCCGACCTGGAGGTCATGCAGGAGGCAGCCGATATACTCGAGCATCTGGGGATCCCTTACGAATTGGACATCGTGTCTGCTCACCGCACGCCCGACCGGATGCGGGATTATGCGAGAGGAGCCGCCGATCGTGGATTAGAGGTCATCATCGCAGGGGCCGGTGGGGCCGCCCATCTTCCCGGGATGACCGCTTCGATGACCACCCTTCCCGTGATCGGCGTGCCCATCCGCTCCAGGAACTCCATCGATGGATGGGACTCCCTGCTCTCCATCGCCCAGATGCCCGGCGGGATCCCGGTGGCCACGGTGGCCGTGAACGGGGCCAAGAACGCAGGGGTCCTGGCCGCACGGATGATCGGGAATCACGATGAAGCGGTGCACGAGAGGCTGAAGCAGTACGAAAAGGAGCTGGCGGAAAAGGTGGAACAGCAGGTCCGCGAACTCAAAGGCTGATCCAGTTCCTTCGGTAGAAAACCTGAAGATCGCGCTCCGGTATCATTGGCGTCCGGGAAAAAGGACACCCAAGGGTCTCAAAGCCCTTCCTTGAAAGAGAACGACAGCTTGAAGTCCTTCTGGGGGCTCTTATAACGCGAGAGCTAGGATCTCTTTTCAGCGCTCCTTTCACCCTTCCTTCACAGGCCCTTTTTTAGAAAAAGGGCCGAAAAAACCTGCCCGACTTACGCTGGTCAGGCGGGTCGGAAAAAAGAAGAAAACCCAGCGATGGCCGTTTCTCGCACCGCCCGCCCATGGGCCCGGCCATCACAGCCTTGTCGCACAGCAGGCTCCCGCCTTCTTTTTTCCATTCCCTACACACCCCACCCGTTTTGAGGCTCTTCAACGGCCCTTGGGATGGGTTCGGGGGCACCCGCTCGCTGAGCGGAGCGTCCGCGAGCATCCGCTGTTCGAGGAGCGGCCCTGCCGCTCCGAGTTCGGGTGCTCGCAGCGGAGCGAAGCGATAAGCGGGTCCGAACCCATCCCTCAGGCCGGCGTTTTCTTTTCCCGCCTGAAAGGCGGGCAGGCGTCCTTTTCTTTTGAGCGACAAAAGAAAAGGGGTGAAAAAAGGTGAATTGAATTTTTCCCGGA
>CAZIDL010000033.1:23649-25773 GCA_964537825.1 uncultured Weeksellaceae bacterium | reverse complement strand
CGCGTGATCGTCTGGGAAGTGGATCACTGATGCGAGTCCAACTGCTGGATCTTGGAAGGAGCATCACAGATCACTACTTTTTCCCCTCTCACGGCCACAGGAACGCGCAAAAGTTTCGGATAATGATGGAGAAGGGTCACCCATGAGTTCTCATCCAGCTCATGCCCTTGAAGGATCTTTTCGTATTCCGGAGCTGTATGATCCACCAAGTCCACGGGATCGTTATGAGCATTCTCCACCACGAGCTGGTAGATCGTCGAACTGGCCGGATGCTCGACCTGTTCCTGGATATTGACAGGAAGGGAAAGGGTACGGGCGTATGCTTTGACCTGCTCGTTCAGGAATTCATCACCGGATAGGAGAAGAATGACCTCTTTGTTGGAAACCTTCATTATCGTTCGCGCTTTTGCTTGGAAGATAAAAATACAGCGAAGCTGCTTCCTGAGGAAGGGGAAAAAGGTTTCCGGGTATAATTTAGGATCGTTCAACCGGATTGATCCGTGTCCATACCTCCGAGCAGGGCCTGAAGGAAAGCGATCGGGTGGGTCTCCATCGGACAATGACCGGCTCCCTCGATGAGGGAGACCTCCGCTGCGTATGGATATCGTTCCAAAAAGCGTCGGGCCATACGGGGACGGAAAAGCCGGTCCTTTTCACCCCAGATCAAGTGGACCTTGCAGCTAAGGGCATTCAGACCGACCTCCTGATCGGACCTTTCCAGGAAATAGGGAGGAAGTGAATAACCCGTGCCCGGAAGAGAAAGGGGACGCATATATCCCTGTACCGTTCCCTCGTCCGGGTCCTCCCCATATACGAAAGTAAGTGCCCTTCGTACGAGCCAAGGGCTCGAGGCCATCCGGCGTCCCGATCTTTCACAGATCCATCGAAAAAGGTGGCGATCCAACAGGAATGCTCCGACCCGCGATAAGGAGAGCTTTCGCCGGGACCCGAAAAAAGGACCGTCCACCAGGAACACCACCCGCACATCCTCAGACCTTAAAGCACCCATCGCTCCTGCGACCCGCGCACCCATGGAATGTCCCATGATATAAGGCTGTTCAACACCCTCGCGGTCGAGAAGCTTCCAAAGGCGTTCTGCATTGGCCAAAGGAGAATGATCGATGGAAGGGGAACGATCGCTGAAACCGAACGGGGGTATATCGACAGCGATAACCCGGTAGCCCTTGGCGGTCAAAGGAACGAACTGCTTGCGCCAGGAAAAGGTGGAACTCGCAAAACCATGGATCAGAAGAAAGGTCCCTTTGAATGCCCCCCCCTCTTCCGGAACGAAGCAGCGATAATGATAACGAACGCCATCGACCGTAGATGTAGAACTTTCCGGGTAAGGGGTGGGAGCGCTGTCCTTCATACCTGCCCGAAGCTTAAGGAATGATGAACAGGAAATGATCAGGATCGCAAGAATACCCTTTCTTAGAGCCGATGTAGCACCGGGCGGCGGCACCAATTTCATCCACATCCCAGGGGCATTGATCATCTTTCTTCAAATGAAAAAGGTCCATTTTTAATGGACAACCCTTTTTCAGGATCCCTCGTTCTCCGATAAGCTTGTGTAGGTCAGTCCAACATTTCAAGACAGCAAAAGGGAGGATCCCCCTTCCTTTGTAGGAGCGAGCAAAACCCAGAATAAAGATGATCGATAAGCTACGACGGATCCCGAAGCTGCTCATTCCCTTCCTTTTCTTCCTCCTTCCGAAGGTATCCGAAGCACAGGACACGACCACACTTATGAACTACAACCTCTTGAATTACCCGGGTTCTACACCCGAACGGCACAAAGAATTGCGGAAGGTCGTGCATTACAGCACTCCCGATCTAGTGTTGGTGAACGAACTCCACAGCTCATCAGCGTCAGCGACTTTGCTCGACTCCTCCTTCAATCGCTTCGGGGTTACGAAATACGACACAGCACGCTTCATCGACGGTCAATACTCCGACAACATGCTTTTCTACAATTCCGATCTGTTCGGATTGGTCGCTCAGGACACGATCCAAACCTCCTTGCGAAAGATCGATCACTACAAGGTCTTCTATCGGGATACAGGACTTGGCTCGGTGCACAACGACACCAGTTACCTCCACCTTTTTTCCCTCCACCTCAAAGCC
>CAZIDL010000033.1:12134-23549 GCA_964537825.1 uncultured Weeksellaceae bacterium | reverse complement strand
CGCTTTGACCTGAATCTGGTGGATGCGGATGTCCTGAACGGGTCCGGCCGTTTCGAGCTCATTACTTCAAGCTATCGCGCACTCGGTCAGGACGGGCAGCATTTCAACGAGTGCCTCACAGCCAGTCCCCAGATCACGATCATCCCGGACTCGGTCGTGCAAGCCCTCTTCAACATGTCCGACCATCTCCCGGTTCTGATGGAGCTCCATTTCGATTGCGAAGGCGGGAAGGTGACCTCGACGGACAGCACAACGATATGCCAGGGGGACACGGCCTGGGTAGGGGGTTACCCCTACACCCAGCAAGGCTGGGCTTATGATACGTCCGAGTTGAGCTGCAACAGCCTGGCCGGGACTTATGTGGATGTCACACCCGTGGACACGAGCGTCATGAAGAACGGGGATTCCCTGATCGCAAATGCCAACGGGGCAAGCTATCAATGGATCGACTGTGAAACGGGATCACCGGTGAGCGGTGCGAACAACGAAGTTTTCTCCCCGGTCGAGAACGGGCGTTATGCCGTGAAAGTAACGGATAACGGATGTTCGGACCGCTCAGGATGCCATCAAGTGCTCCTCAGCTCTGTGGAGAAAGGAAGATCTTCCGATCCTTCCTTCAGGCTTTATTCCGATCCGGAACAGAACGAACTTCGGATCGAAAGGTCGAGCGAAAGGGATGCAAAGGTCCGGCTTCTCGACCTCCAGGGAAGGGTGCTCCACGAGGATCGCATTCAGGGAGAAAGCCTCCGCATCAATACTTCAGAGCTCCCCCATGGTGTCTATTTGCTGGAGTTAAGAGATCCGGAGCAGAGGACGAAGACCGTAAAGAAGTGGAGCAAAGAACGCTAAGGACGAGGTTTTACTCGTCTTTTTTTGGAGCGCTCTTCTTTTTCGGATCCTGCATCTTCTTCTTTCCACCAGTAGCTTCTCGCATCTGCTTGCGGTAACGCTTCCTGAGCTTCGGATATTTCTGAACAGCCTGGCTCACCTTGCGGAAACGCTTCCACTTCATCCCTTCGGCCTTCACCTTCTTCTTCACCTTCCCCTTCATCTCCTTGCGCGCCTTTTCGTTCTTCTTCTCGAGGGCCTTCATGGCTTTCTTCTCCTTCTCCGTCATATCCGGGTCCTGCCCGCTCTTCTGAGCCCGACGGATCTCGGTGAATCGCTGCTTCCCCAATTCAGAACTCTTCAAGTTCTCCATCATCTTCTTCTGCGTCTTCATCTGGATCGGTCGGATCTTTTGATGAAGGCCGACGAGCTTTTCCATCTCAGACTTGCTCACTTCGATGTTCGGCTCAGGAGCTTTTTTGGCACCGGCCTTTCGTTCCCCTTTTTTCTCGGAGGTTCCCTTTTGCCCTTCATCATCCTCTTGAGCAAAACCGCCCGAAGGAAGGCTTATAAAGGATGCGAAAAGCAAGGCTAGGGCCGTGATCTTTATGCGAGGACTTATCATAGGGACTTTCGTTTCCTCACGAAGCTAAGACCTCCGAAGCATCTTGCGCCCCTCTTCCTGTCAAGATCTGTTAAGGAAGCACCGAAGCGCATTACTTTCGTAAACGGAACATGGTATCAGCAGCTTTTCTCCGCTCGTTCCCATGAAGGTCTATCATTCGGATCGCTACCTCTATCGATTGCCCTCAGGCCATCGTTTTCCTATCGAGAAATACGGTCTGGTCCGTGATCAACTCATCCATGAGGGACTCCTGCAGGAAAAGGATCTCATCGAGCCAGAGCTCTGCCCGGCTTCGATCATTTGCCGTGCCCATGATCCGAAATATTGGGAACGCCTGAAAAGCTTTCAGCTCGATGAGCGGGAAGAACGCCGGATCGGTATCCCAGTCCATCAGGCTTCCCTGAACCGTGCGATCTCCAGTGCTTTTGGAACGCTCTCCGCGGCCCGTGCAGCCCTGAGCGAAGGGGTCGCTTTCAACCTTGGTGGGGGCACGCATCACGCATTCCATAGCTATGGAGAGGCTTATTCCATGGTGAACGACCTCGCCATCGCGAGCTGTCAATTGCTGCACGAGGGGGTGTTCCAACGGATCCTCATCGTAGACCTCGACGTCCATCAGGGCAATGGCACGGCCTCCATGATGGCGGAAGAAGACAGGGTCTTCACTTTCAGCATGCACGGAGCCCGGAACTACCCGTTCCGAAAAACCGATTCGGATCGGGATCTGGGACTTCCCGATAACACCGGCGATGAGGATTATCTCACTCGGCTCGAAGAGGAGCTCGGAGCCTTGTTCCATGCGCTCAGCCCGGATTTGGTCCTCTACCAAGCAGGGGTGGACGTGCTAGCTACGGACCGTCTGGGAACGCTCGAGATGAGCAAAGAAGGTTGCCGTGAGCGGGACCAGACCCTCTTCAGGACTTGTGCGCAAAGGGGAGTGCCCGTAGCGGTCACGATGGGAGGCGGTTACAGCGAGCGGGTCGCAGATGTTGTGGACGCGCACACAGGGACCTTCCGGGAAGGGATCGCCGCATTCGGGAAATGAGCCTTGGACTTTTTATAAGATAAAAGCGTTCGAGTCGTTCAGAAAAAGCGAAAACGCCCCCAAGAGCGTCATAACCTTAATTTTGCCCTTCCCAGAACGGAGAACCCATGCGCCGTCCCCTTTCCATCCTGCTGCTGCTCCTTTTTCTTAGCGGTTGCTATAAAGTGCCGATATCGGGGAGGAAGCAAATGAACCTCCTTTCCGAGGAGAAGATGATGGCGATGAGCAAACGTTCTTATGCCTCGTTCCTGAAAGAGAAGAAAGAGAAACTCCTCCCGAAGGGACATCCCAAAACCCAGCAGGTCCAACGCATCGGGAAGAATATTGCTAAAGGAGCGAAGGAATACTTGGTGAACAACGGTCACAAGGATCGGATCGAAGGGTTCGATTGGCAGTTCCGGGTTGTAAAATCCGATAAAGCGAACGCCTTTTGCATGCCAGGGGGCAGGGTCGTTTTTTACACCGGCATCATGGAGATCGCCGATAATAAGGACGAATTGATCGCTGTGGTGATGGGGCATGAGGTAGCCCATGCGATCGCAAGGCACGGGAACGAACGGATGAGCCAGCAGTTGGCGATCCGAATGGGAGCGAGCACCCTTAGCGTGGCAACGAAACAGCAGCCCGAGTTGACCCAGGAGATCCTGATGCAAGCCTACGGGGTCGGATCCAAGCTGGGAGCTTTGAAATATTCCCGCAAACACGAATCAGAAGCGGACAAGATGGGACTCGTTTTCATGGCAAAAGCCGGTTATGACCCACAAAAAGCAGTGAAGTTCTGGAAACGGATGAGCCGACAAAGTTCGGGTCAACCTCCGGAGTTCCTGAGCACGCATCCCAACCACGATACCCGGATCCAGCAGTTGGAAAAGTTCATGCCCAAGGCTATGAAGTACCACGAAAAGGAAACGGGGCAGTAAAGCGCTTCGAGCTATTCACTTCCTGGCTACGATCGTATCCCGACTGACACCGAATCCAGCCCATACACCCAATGCCCCATCAACGTTGCTCTTGATCGCAGTAGGCTGAGCAAAAGGGCTGCCGGTGCTCAATTGAGCTTCTTCGAAAGTCCGGTAAAAACGAAAGACGTCCTGTTCGATCGAAACGAATTTGACAGCGATCGTGTCCCCTACTTCGTATAGGATGGTCTCCTCTTCACCAGGCTCCCGCTCAGCAGGGGTCTGTCCCCGCGGATAGTTCATTTCGAAACGCTCCCCGTTGAAGAATCGATCGTCCAGGACTGACCCGATAGGGGCAATATAGGAATGGTCTACGGGTTCTCCGTCCTTCCCTTCCTGGATCCGCTTTGCGGACCAGCGGTAAGCATTTCCTAAGGTATCCGGGTCGTCGATCGAACCCCAGGAGAAACCCTTTTCTTCCTCCTCCCCATACAACTCGAACCAAGCACTGTCCAATGAAACAGGATGAGGAATACCCGTACTGGAACGGATCCTTTTATCTCCCACTTCGATACGGAGTTCATAGCGCTCCCCGGGAATCCCGATCAAAGCTTGAGTGCTGTAAATGCAAAGGTCGATCTCCTGAAGGGTTTCGGGGCTCAGCCCCGAGACCCCGGCAAAGGTCCCGAGCAAGGAATCCGGAACTTCTGAGCTACAGATCTCATGAAGCTGAACGCGCTTTTGGTCGTTGCTCACGGTTATTTTGGCTCCGTGAACAAAACGCTCTTCGTAAGCCGAGCGGTCTGTCTCCGAAAAATAGGGTTGGGTTCGGGTTAGGAGGACGAGAGGTGGCCTTCCCTGTTCGATCCTTCCTTCCACAACGTATTGCTGCTCGATCTCGGGAACATCCACCTCCACCTCTTTTCGGCAGGAAAAAAGGACTAAGGAACAGAACAGCACGATGATCAGGGAGCGCGAAAGCATCGCTAGGCAGGTTCACCGAAGAGATCGGAAAAGGCGTGGGTGTCTTTCAGGCGTGGTCCTTTTTTCTCGGTCTGTTGAATGGTACAGCACTCGTAATAGGGATCGTGTTCGAGGAACATGATATAGCCCTCATCCGCTGCTTTGTTGAAGAAATACTTTCGGTCCTCAAGTGTGTGAAGGGGCCTTGTATCAAACCCCATCACGTAAGGCAGCGGCACGTGACCGGCTGAGGGAAGAAGGTCAGCAGAAAAGACCACCGTGTATCCCTGATGATCCCTTATAACCGGGATCATCTGGCTATCGGTATGGCCGTCCGCAAAAAAGACATCAACGCCAGGAAAAACGTTCTCCACGTATTCCGAGCTTCGTTCGACGAAATTCAACCGACCGCTCTCTTGGATGGGAAGAATGTTCTCTTTTAGGAAGGAAGCTTTTTCACGTTCGTTCGGTTCGGTCGCCCATTTCCAGTGGCGCTCATTGCTCCAATAGCGAGCATTCGGAAAGGCTGGAACAAGGGACGTCCCGTCCTCACCGTATTGAATGGCCCCACCGCAATGATCGAAGTGAAGGTGGGTGAGGAAGACGTCGGTAATGTCCTCCCGCCTGAAACCGTAGTGTGCAAGGGAATCATCGAGGCTTTCCTCCCCATGGGGTTCGAAAAAGCTAAAGAACTTATCGTCCTGCTTATCCCCCAATCCCGTGTCGCATAGGATCCGATGTCCCTCCGTCTCGATCAGCAAAAGCCGCATGGCCCAGGGACAAAGGTTGTTCTCGTCCGCTGGGTATTGCTTGGACCAGATCGTCTTGGGAACGATCCCGAACATAGCGCCGCCATCGAGCTTGAACCTGCCGGCATGAATGGGATAGAGTTTCATACAAAGGGCTTTGGGGCAAAGGTAAGACTTCGTGGATAAGGAGACGCTCGCCCCAACCGCTGGTAAGATCCGAGGGACTTATCAGAAGAAGCGACCGATCTTATTGGATCATGGGCCTATTAACTTGTTGGCCTGTTCGCAAGTTGTTGATCCGCGCCGATAAAAAGCCCCTGAGATCTGCTTAATTTGTCTCCAAGAAGTTGGATCATGGCCTACGAAGACCTCAAGGATAAGATCGAAAAAGCTTGGGAAGACCGCGAACTCCTGAACGAAAAGGAAACGGTCGAGGCGATCGATGAGACCCTCGAGCATCTTGACAAAGGGCGCCTCCGATGTGCAGAACCGCTGAATGAAGGTGGCTGGCAGGTGAACGAATGGGTGAAAAAGGCGGTGGTGCTCTACTTTCCCACCCGCAAGATGGAGACCATCGAAGTCGGCCCTTTCGAGTTCCACGACAAGATGGCCCTGAAAAAGGAGTATGCGGAACAAGGGGTCCGAGTGGTCCCTCACGCGATCGCACGCTACGGCTCCTACATCGCGCCTAAGACCGTAATGATGCCCTCCTATGTGAACATCGGGGCATATGTGGAAGGGGGCACGATGGTCGATACCTGGGCCACCGTTGGCTCTTGTTCTCAGATCGGTGCCAATGTTCACCTGAGCGGGGGTGTGGGCATCGGAGGTGTTCTCGAACCACTGCAGGCCGCTCCTGTTATCATCGAGGACAACGCCTTCATCGGATCCCGTTGCATCGTCGTGGAAGGCATCCGGGTGGGGAAAGAAGCGGTACTCGGGGCCAACACCGTCCTGACCGCTTCATCGCGGATCATAGACGTTACAGGGGATGAACCGGTCCAATACAACAAAGAGATCCCGCCGCGAGCCGTCGTCATTCCTGGCTCTTATACCAAGAAGTTCTCCGCGGGGGAATATCAGGTTCCCTGCGCCCTGATCATCGGAGAGCGGAAAGAAAGCACCGACAAAAAGACCTCACTGAATCAAGTCTTGCGGGATTACGAGGTAGCGGTCTGAACCGTCGAGCATGGGGTCTTTCCTCGTTATCCAGACCGCTTTCATCGGAGATGCTGTGCTCGCCACAGCGGTCCTGGAAAAGCTCCATCTTCATTATCCCGATGCGCAGATCGACTTTCTGGTACGGAAGGGGAACGAAGGGCTCTTCGAGGAACATCCCTTCATCGAAGAGCTCCTCGTATGGGATAAAAAGGGAAAGAAGTACCGAGACCTCTATCGCTTGTTGAAAGAAGTACGAGCTCGGAACTACAGCACCGTCATCGATCTCCAACGTTTTTTCGCGACCGGTCTATTGACCACCTTTAGCAAAGCCCGGAAACGAATGGGTTTCCGAAAGAATCCCTGGTCCCGCTATTTCACCGAACGCGTCCCGCATCATTGGAACACGGGTCATCACGAGGTAGAGCGTGTACTTCTGACCATCGAGGGGATCACGGATGACCGCTTCGTAATGCCCAGGCTTTACCCGACGAAAGAAGCCCTGGAACGAACGAAGGACCTGCGGAGCGTCCCTTATTACTGCATCGCCCCCACCTCCGTCTGGCAAACCAAACAATGGCCCAAAGAGAAATGGGTGGAACTGATCGCTCGGTTGCCGAAGGATAAACGGATCATTCTATTGGGAGGACCGAACGATCGCGACTCGTGTGAGTGGATCTCCCGTTCCTGCGAGCGGTCTGACATCAAGGTCGCAGCGGGCTCTTATGGACTGATGGACTCCGCAGCGCTCATCCGGGATGCAGAACGCCTCTTCGCAAACGACTCAGCGCCCGTTCACATCGCATCTGCACTCGATACTCCGACCACAGCCGTTTTCTGTTCAACGCTACCCTCCTTCGGTTTTACACCCCTGGCCGAAGGATCGGTTTCCGTAGAACGCGAAGGAGAACTCTACTGCCGTCCTTGTGGAATGCATGGAAAGAAACGATGCCCGGAAGGACATTTCAGATGTGCCCTGGAGATCGATGTGGATCAGCTGCTCCCTGCTTCTCAAGGGAAAGGAGCCCATTAAGGACATTTTTCCCCCATCCAGGTCCGTTCAGGACAAAATGAGGGTTCATCTCAGGAAGCGTGCTTTCCATGCCGACCCCGATCATTCCTTCACAGGGAACGGATGCAGAGGCCATTTTCACAGGATCCCCGCCTACTCCTTTCCGTTCGGGAAGAGCTTTGGGAATTACGCTGTAGCCCGTACCTTTGCAGGAAAGAACGAACCTGAACGCCCATGTTCGAGAACTTACAGGATAAGATCGAAAAGTCCTTCAAGGTCCTCAAGGGGCAGGGCCAGATCACCGAGGTGAACGTGGCCGAGACGCTGAAAGAGGTCCGACGCTCCTTGTTGGACGCCGACGTCGATTTCAAGACAGCCAAGAACTTCACCGAGAGGGTCAAGGAAAAGGCCTTGGGGCAAAACGTCCTCAAGACGGTCTCACCAGGCCAACTTCTCGTCAAGATCACCCACGAAGAGCTCAAAGAGCTCATGGGGGGAGAAGAAGCTGAGCTCGACCTGAGCGGCGATCCCGGAGTGATGCTTTTGGCAGGACTTCAGGGGTCGGGTAAGACCACGCTCGCAGGGAAACTTGCCTATTTCCTTCATAACAAGAAGAGCAAACGACCGCTCCTGGTCGCTTGCGACGTTTATCGCCCGGCCGCCATCGACCAGCTGCACACGATCGCCGAACGGATCGGCATCGAAGTCTTTTCGGACAAAGAGAGCAAGGATCCCCAGGACATCGCGAAGCGGGGGGTTCAATACGCAAAGGACAACGGACACGATTTCGTGATCGTGGACACCGCCGGACGGATGGCCATCGATCAGGAAATGATGGAAGAGGTGGCCGGTCTGAAAAAGGCACTGAATCCCAACGAGACCCTCTTCGTGGTCGATTCGATGACGGGTCAGGACGCAGTGAAGACCGCCAAAGCCTTCAACGAGCAGCTCGACTACGACGGTGTCGTACTCACGAAGCTCGATGGGGACACCCGTGGTGGCGCAGCCCTTTCGATCCGCTCGGTCGTGAACAAGCCCATCAAGTTCATCGGAACCGGCGAGAAGATGGACGCCATCGACATCTTCTATCCGCAACGGATGGCGGACCGGATCCTCGGCATGGGTGACGTGGTCTCGCTCGTAGAGCGTGCTCAGGAACAGATCGACGAGGAAGAGGCCCGGAAGGTGCAGAAAAAGCTGCAAAAGGACCAGTTCGATTTCAACGACTTTCTCAAGCAGCTCGAGCAGATCAAGAAGATGGGGAACATCAAGGACCTCATGGGGATGATCCCGGGTATGGGAAAGGCTATCAAGGACATGGACCTCGACGACGATTCCTTTAAGGGCATCGAGGCCATCATCCAGAGCATGACCCCCGAGGAAAGGGCCAACCCTAAGCTCATCGACGGCTCACGCCGCAAACGGATCGCCCAGGGAAGTGGAACGAGCGTCCAGGAGGTGAATCAGCTCCTCAAACAGTTCCAACAGACCTCCAAGATGATGAAAAAGATGGGCAACAAAAAGGACATGGCCAAGATGATGCAGCAAATGCAAGGAATGGGCGGCGGATCCTGACCCTCTTAAAAAGACCCCATGGAGCTCATAGACGGAAAAGCAACGGCCGACCGGATCAAGGAAGAGATCGCCGAAGAGGTCGGTCGCATTCGCACCGAAGGAGGTAAAGTGCCCCACTTAGCAGCCGTTATCGTCGGTGACGATCCAGCCAGCCGCTCCTATGTGAACGGAAAGGTTCAAGCCTGCAAAGAGGCCGGTTTCCATTCCTCCCTGATCGGTCTCTCGGAGATGATCAGCGAAGAGGAGCTGCTCCAGAAGATCGATATGCTGAACCGGAACGAGGATATCGATGGTTTTATCGTCCAGCTGCCCCTCCCGAGCCATATCGATGAGAAAAAGATCATCTCAGCGATCGACCCTGCAAAGGATGTGGACGGCTTTCATCCGAAGAACGTGGGGAATATGGCCCTCAATATGCCCACCCTCCTGCCCGCCACACCATACGGCATCCTCATGCTGATGCGGCGCTACAACATCGACACCTTCGCCAAGCACGCAGTCGTTGGTGGCCGAAGCCGTATCGTCGGATCCCCCATGTCGATCCTGCTCAAACGGAACGCAAAGCCAGGGAACTGCACGGTCACCCTCACTCACAAATACACACCCGACTACCCCGAACACTTCAAGCGGGCCGACATCCTCATCTCGGCCATCGGGAAGCCCGGTTTGATCACGGGAGATATGGTGAAAGAAGGGGCCGTGGTGTTGGATGTAGGGATCACACGCGTGAAGGACAAGAAGAAAAAGAAGGGATATGCCCTGAAAGGGGATGTTGATTGGGACAGTGTGTCCCCAAAAGCTTCTTACATCACGCCGGTCCCGGGTGGGGTTGGCCCCATGACGATCGCCGCTCTGCTGAAGAACACCCTGCACGTGGCAAAGGGAGAGCCGTCGGGATGATCGGTCATCTCAGAATTTCACCTTGACGAGCAGATCCTTATCGTCCGAGTTGGTGACCTCGAACACGAAGCTATCCGGCCCGGTTTTAATGAAACGGTCGATGCTGTATCGCTTGAACTCCTGACCTTTTAGGTCCACAATATTGAGGATGCGGGTCTTCGTGAGCTTCCCCTTTCCATGCCCCACCCGATAAGCGGTCAACCAACCCTTGGCACGGCTCTGATGACTTTCGGGCTCTTCATCCTTTGTCAGGTCCATGTTGTCCTTATTATCGAAGAAGATGAATTTCGCTTCTTCTGATGAGGTCAAGGACATGAAGGATAGATCCATTCCCTTTGCGCGCCCTTTCTGATACTTAGGAAGCTTTCGGACCCATTTCACTTTCCTCCCCGGGCTGAGCCTTGAGGCAACCATATGATCATAATTGTACTCAGTGTACGTCTCATCATTGATACGATGGACAGTCGTATTGTAAACCTCACCCACCAAAAGGACATCCCCGTTCTCATAAGACCAGGTGTTCCGAAGGTCCAGGTTCCAGATCCCAACCTTGGGGTGATCCAGGCCATCCCGCCCCATCCTTCGTTCTACCCTTCTCCTCACTCCACCGGATTCATAAGCACATATGAGATCCTTCGAGAACCGATTCATCTTGAGCTTACCTGAACCGTCAGAACGGTCCACCGACCAATGAAAAATGCCCTGAGCAACGTCATTATGCTCTTGCGCAGCAAAGAACCCGGAAACGGACAGCCCTTTCCCTTCCGTGTTATGAAAAGCTACCTGGTCGGAATGAGCGGTCAACTCATCTTCCATCTCCGCCTTGGCAAAGTCGAAGCTACCCCCCTCCTCGCTGAACTTGAGAACTTCGAAATGAAAAGGACCCTCATCGTCAGGATCCTCCCCCTCGTAGACCTTCGCGAGCAGATACACGTTCCCGTTCCGTGACACCGTAAAACCAAGGCGGTCCATTCGTTCCTCTTGATAAGGCAATTCGTGGATCCCCTTCCATTCCAACTCCATGTCCTCGTTGAACACGTAGAGGCCTGCCATATATGTGCCCTCTGCCCCATCGTGATCACCAGGTTCGATCAGAAAACGGGCAAGCATTTTCCGCTCTCCGGTCTCCGGGTCCTTTAATGAAGTGAAAAAGTCGAACTTGTCAACGGTCTTCCAACTAAAGAAACCCGCATTTATCCTGATCCCTTTCATCCGATGATCCGAATAGCGGATCAACTTCTTCGGTGGATCGAGCTTGCAATCCTTTCGATCCACCTTCCGATAAAAAAGCCGCTCGACCTCCTTATCACCATCCCACCATGCATAAAGGAAATAGAGCTCTCCACCCAACTTCACGGTCCCTTCGTGCACCATTTTCTTTTCCTCCAGCTCGGTCACATGGTGTGCCTTTTGCTCCAAACTTTTCAGATCGTAGGTTTGAAGGTGAACGGTCCGGTCCTCCTTTTTCAGGGCCACCATTTCATCTCCGAATTCGAAATAGCTCATTTCAGGTACCTCGACCCTTTCGTAAGGCGTTCCGAGGCGGATCTCCTCGACCCCTTTTTCCTTCTGCCATTCCTGAGCCTTGGAGAGGAGGGACACGAAGCAAAAACAGCCTAATAAAAGCGAGGGAACACCCCTTTCGTTGGACCGGTATCCGA
>CAZIDL010000033.1:0-12034 GCA_964537825.1 uncultured Weeksellaceae bacterium | reverse complement strand
AACTATAAAAATCTCAGGGAAAAGGACACACGAACGCTTGAAAGGGAGCTGGGCAGCGGTTATGGACACTCACGCTTTTAGTCCGTGAGGACCTACCGGAAATGAAGAAAAGGCAAAGAACGCTCGCAAAAAGGAATTTCCTAAAATGCATGAATCGGATTTTGAGCCTTCCTTGGTTGTTAAATAACAACTTCAAACAAAAGGAGCCGCACAAAAGGGAATTGCACCTTAACATCGTTCATCCGAAATAAAGCTTCAAAAAGAGGGGACAATTCCGGATCAAAGGAGATC
The DNA here is from genome assembly GCA_964537825.1 of uncultured Weeksellaceae bacterium. GTDB lineage: Bacteria > Bacteroidota > Bacteroidia > Flavobacteriales_D > CAYVSK01 > CAZIDL01. The sequence continues at coordinate 11,743 of CAZIDL010000033.1, read as the reverse complement.
CAGGTCGTAAGCTATTGATCAATACTTTTGAGTCAGCTTACAAGGTGTTCATAAGTTTCAATGGTGCTCCCCTACTTGAATTGTCGTGGAAAAGGGCGCTTTAGAACTTCGCCCGGGTCTTCCGTTTCCAGTTCATGCCTCCGTAGGTCTTCATCCCTAGCTTCCAACTGAAAGTGATCGTCGTGAAGATGTAAGTGTCCTTATCCTCGGGATCCCCTCGCTGCATTCCTTCGGCGGTCGGGTCGTATTCGTAGGTACCGTCGTTGTATCCCTCGACACTCCCCTTGCTGGGATCGGCCAGATCCGCGGCTTTATCCCCTCGCTGCTGACGAAGTTTCTGATTGTCGTAATAATCGGTGCTCACGTCATCGATGTAATCCGTAAAGGTCTTTCGATATCCGATCTCGAGACCGATGCGGTACTTCCGTCCAAGGCCAATACGAAAACCAGCTCCCATTGGAATGGACGGCTGAAAGAGGCTGTATTTATCAGGCTCCCCTTCGAATCCCTGCCCCTCGGTCCCGAGCGGCTGAAGTTCAACCCATTCGCCTTTATAACGTGCCTTCGGGTTGAAATAAAAACCGCCGACCCCTAAGAAAAGGTAGAAATCCCGGTAGCGGTTCTTCGACCTTGCACTACGCTTTCCAACGTTATAAAGAGCACCTAACTTCTTGAAGGTGAAATGGAATTCGTATTTGAGCGCAGCTTCTAGAATGATGGAGCGAAAATGGAGGTTCCGGTTGTTGCGGAATTTCTCCTTGGTAAGGGCATCGTCCCCGCTGACCCATCCGAGCGTCCCTCCGAGGTTCAGCGCGTGATGCTTTCCGACGTAATAGCGAAAAGCAAGCCCTCCGGCCGGCTGGGTCTCTGCCGCTTCAAGATCCCAGATGAAATCGCTCCCAACTTGGTTACGACCTCCGAGCTCCCCTAGGAACTGGGTCACTCCTGCCTTAACGCTCAGTTCGCTCCGATGCCTTTTCCAGGCATTGCTCCGAAGGCTATTGAAGTACTGGCCGAAAGCGGGGGCCGTAAAAAGGAAGAGAAAGAGCAAGGCCAGTAAGCGAGCTAATGTGGACATGCGCAGTTGCTTACGCCTATCGAAGGTATGGTATAATAGCCGGAACATCATCGGATCACGCGTAACTTAACGTATTGATAGTTCCCATACTTCTCCTTGCCTTCCTGAGCATCGCCTTGGTATTCCGGACCCTGTACCAACTGCTCCACTTCACCAAAGGCGTAAGCGTCCTCGGAAATTCCGTTTTCTTCAAGCGCTTCACGGAGTTTTTTCATAGCATTCTCCGCCCGTACCTTGGCCAGGTTTTGATTCGTACGATAGGTTGTGGTCGGCACCCGGGAAGCACTGGCCTCTACCCTGATCTTCACCTTTTCATCGCTTCCCTGGAGCTTTTTGACAAGATCCTTGATGAAGGACGAAAATGCTTCTTCACGGGTTGTCAACTCGTTCTCATTGTAGCCGAAATGCCGCTTATACGGGCCAGGTAGCGAGGCTTTTCCACTCGCTTCGCTGCCTTTCTTCCCTTCGTCCTCACTGGCTTCATCACCTGCTTCATCTTTTTGCGCTGCATCACCCTTTTGCCCTTTTTTCTGATCCTGCACGACGGCGATCTTACCCCTGGAGCAATCGAAATTGAGGGTGTCCAGGTTGATGCCCCGCTGGATCTCCTGGTAGGAACTTCCCTCTTCAACCTTGATCTCATCGGTATGGAAAACATCGTTACCACGCATATAGGTAATGCTATAGGTCTCCCCGGGAGGCAATATGGAAACGTATCCACCATCACGGGTCCTCGGCTTCAATTGCTGGACCAGTTCGCGGCTCTGCTTCTTCTCCACCATGATAACGATATCTGCCAAGAGCTCCTGGCAATTACCTGGCTTGATCACCCCTTTCAGCAAGGTGAGCTTCTTTTCCTTTGCTCCCGGGAACTCGAGAAGGTAGATATCCGAACCTCCTTCACCTTCGATCTTCCCGGTCTGCTCCGTTCTCAATCCCTTGAAATCAGAGCTGTAATAGGCCCGTTTTCCGTCCGGGGAGGTCACGAAATAGATGTCATCATCCGGTGAGTTGATCGGATAGCCCACGTTCACCGGCTCCTTCCAGCTTCCATCTTCCTTCTGCTCTGTCTTGAAAATGTCGTACCCTCCCATCGTACCGTGGCCCTCGGAGCTGAAATAAAGGGTCTTCCCATCGGGATGGATAAAGGGTCCGTCCTCGTTGTGCTCCGTATTGATGGTAGGGCCCAAGTTCTTGGGTTTGGCCCAATCACCAGTCGGCACCTTCCTGACCATATAAATGTCACGCCCTCCTTGTCCTCCTTCGCGATCGCTGGTAAAGTACATTACGTCATTTTCAGCAGAAACGTCCAGGTGGGTTTCTTTTGCATCGGAGTTCACGTGCTCACCGAGCTGTTTCAATTCACTCAATCCCCCTTCCGTACGCTTGCTCACGAAAATATCCCCGTTCCCAACATCGGCCTTGTACACGAAGAGCTTCCGGGCATCCTTTGAAAGGTTGATCGTCGCCTCGTGATCTTCGGTATTAAGGGCCAACATCTCCGGTTCCTGCCATTCCCCATCCTTCTTATAACTCGTATAGATATCCTCGTAATAAGTGCCTGTGGCCGGATCGATCTTGCCAGCGTTGGAGCTATCCTTTCGGAGGCGTTTGGAGGTGAAATAGAGCGTGGTCTCATCGAGATTGACCACGGATGAATGCTCCCTGTACTTGCTGTTGATCTTGGGACCGAGGTTACTGATATTCACCTTCCGTGGGTCGTTCTTGAGTTTGAGCCCCTGCTCACACATGGCGATCTTTCGCTCCACAGGCACAGGCATCTGCTCCACTTCCTCCTCCGCTTCCTTCTCCCTGAAGGTCTTGTAATGCTTGATCGCTTTAGCGAACTGGTAATCGAGATGATAAAGGTCAGCAAGGAGATAATGCACGTTCATCGGAACGTTGTCCCGCTTCAACTGCGGACGGTATTTGTTGCTGGGCACGGCATGTTCGACGGCTTTCTCCAGATGCGTGATCCCCTCCAAGCGTCGATCGGCGGAACGGTGCAAGCAGGACCCCAGGAAATAGTGAGCGTGAGGACTTTCCGGACGCTTCTCCACCAATCGCTCATAGAGCGGCAAAGCTTTGTCGTACTTTCGCTCCATCATCAGATCGAAGCCCTTACTGAAAAGGTCCTCAGCATCAGGTTGCTGAGCATGAGCGGGCCGGGGAAGGAGCACTGGAAGCAGAAAGAAAATGAGTACGGATAGAGAAAAGCTGCCTTTCAGCATTTTTGGCCTGAGGATGATGCAGGCCAAAACTAAAAAAATTAGGATCAGCTTCGTTCCCTCTCGCATAGGGCTTCAACAGGGGGACTGTACCCGTTCTCATCGCCCTCCCTACTTTTGTTCAAAAGAACGCTTTTGACCACTACTTCTTCATTCCCTTCCCGTATCGGTATCGTCGGGGGTGGTCAGGTCGCTACCGCCCTTTTGCGTGGACTGTCCGAGGCAAGAATACCAGTAATGGAATTGATCGGTAGGGATCCCGATGAACTAAGGGTCCTGAAGGACAAATTCGGAGTAGAACGGACGGTTACTCCCGAAGAGGCGGACCCGGAACTTGAACTGCTTTTGATCGCGGTCAGCGATGATGCGATCCCCAAGGTCAAGGAACGGTTGCCTGCCATGGAAGGGGTCCTCGTCCATTGCTCGGGGAGTCAGCCTTTGTCCGTCCTCGAGGGGAAGGGGAAAGCTCAGGGCGTCCTTTATCCCGTCCAGAGCTTTTCGTGGGAGGAAACCCCTGCCTGGCAGGAGATACCGGTCTGCATCGAAGGATCTGATGCCGACAGTGAGAAACTGCTGCAAAAAGTGGCGGAAAGATTTGCCGGGACCGTTCAGCGCCTAGGAGGAGAAGAGCGGGAACAACTTCACCTGGCGGCGGTCTTCGCTTGCAATTTCAGCAATCATCTATTCGGGATCGGGCGACAACTTCTGGAAAGAAAGGACATCCCCTATGAACTCCTCCGTTCGTTGATCCTTCACACGGCCAGAAAGGCCGTGGAGAACGACCCGCGGAACGTGCAGACCGGACCGGCCGCTCGTGGAGATAAGGAGACCGTTCGGCACCACCGGCAGCTCCTGAAGGAGGACCCTGAGCTCGAAGCTCTGTACAAGCTTTTGAGCGAACGCATTATGAAGAATGACCATGGAGAACGCGAACTTTAAGACCCTACTGAAACAGATCGGTGGGCTCCTTTTCGATGTGGACGGCGTATTGACCGACAACCAGGTCTTTCTGCTCGAATCGGGTGAATTGGCCCGCAGCATGTCGATACGGGACGGTTTTGCCATCAAACGCGCCATCGAAGAAGGCCTTCGGATAGGGGTTATCTCCGGCGGCGATTACGACCCGATCCGCCATCGTCTTGCCGCATTAGGGGTAGAGGATGTCCATCTTGGCGTTGATAACAAGAGCGAGGCCTTCTCCACCTTTCTCCAACATCATGACCTGAGGCCGGAACAAGTCCTTTACATGGGAGATGACCTTCCGGACCTCGGGGTGATGAAGACATCAGGGCTAGCAGCATGCCCCTACGATGCCGTCCACGAGGTCCGCTCGCTCTGCGGCTTCGTTTCGAACAAGAACGGTGGAGGGGGCTGCGTACGCGATGCGATCGAGCAGACCATGCGGGCCCAGGGGATCTGGCGGGCCGAAGAACACTAAGGGTCTTATCTTAACCCGAGCTTATGTTAGCCCTCCTCCGAACGCTTCGCCCCCTCAACCTCCTCATCGTGGTATTGACGATGGGGGTGCTCGAGTACGGCCTTATCGCTCCGATCCTCCACACCCTCCCTTTCCACGACCCGGGAGAGTTGCCTTTTGCAACCTCTCGGATCGATTTTGCCTTGCTGATCCTGGCCACCGTGCTGATCGCTGCTGCGGGGAACATCATCAACGATTACTTCGATCTTAGGGCGGATCGGATCAATAAACCGGAAAAGGTCCTTATCGGAAAGAAGGTGAAACGCAGGGTGGCCATGCTAACCCATTTTGCACTCAATGCCCTGGCTCTTCTGATAGCCGCTTGGGTATCCTGGCGGAGCGGGGTCTGGACCATCCTTCTCCTTCAGCTCTTTGCTGCTGCCGTTCTCTGGTTCTATTCCCTCTACCTCAAGCATCGGATGCTCCTGGGGAATCTCATGATCGCTCTGATCACTGCCCTTATCCCTTTTCTTCTCGTCCTTTTCGAGATCCCTCCCCTCATCCGCCATTACCGGAGCAACCTCTTCGGGCAGGTCCGAGATGCGATCATCCAAGGAGGAACGCCTGAGGACAAACTCTACATCGTCCTTTACTGGATCATCGCTTATTCGGCCTTTGCTTTTATCACGACACTGATCCGGGAGATCCAGAAAGACCTCGCGGACCTGGAAGGAGACCGCAAAGTCGGAGGACGCACCCTTCCCATCGTGATCGGGGAAAAACGCACGCGGCTCTTTTGCGGAGCCCTCATCTTGCTCTTCTTCCTCGGGATCGGCGTCTCCTGGTACATCTTTCTGAACGACCTCCCTTCCCTTACTTACGTCCTGGTAGGTATTGGCATTCCATCCCTTATCAGCGCTTTCCTTCTTTTCAAGAGCGATAGCAGGCGCTCTTACGTAAAGGCATCGAACTGGATGAAGATCACCATGCTCATGGGGATCCTCTTCCCTATCTTCGCTCACTTCATCGGACCTGTATCAACCCTACTCCCGTGATACCAGAAAAGACTCAGACCCGCATTCTCCTTGCATCGCAAAGCCCGCGCAGGCATCACCTGATGCGGGAGGCCGGCTATCCTTTCGAAGTGATCACGATCGATCTAGAAGAAAGCTACGAAAAAGGGCTTCAAGGTGCAGAGATCCCGGAGCGGCTCGCCTGGATGAAATCCCATGAGGTCCATATCGTTCCCGAGGAGGTCGTCCTTATAACGGCAGATACCATGGTCTTTAAAGACGGGGCGACCATGGGCAAACCGAACGACAGGAATGAAGCCCTGGACATGCTCCGCTCCCTTTCGGGGCGCTACCATGAAGTGATCACGGGGGTCTGCATCCGGAAAGGGAAGAAGGAAGAGCTCTTCCACGCCAGTACCTCGGTACATTTCCGTGAACTCAGTGAGGAAGTGATGGCCCATTACATAGACCGGCATCAGCCTTTTGACAAAGCCGGAGCCTACGGCATCCAGGAATGGATCGGCCACATCGGGATCGATCGGATCGAAGGCTCTTTTTTCAACGTGATGGGGCTTCCCATCGACGAAGTCCACAACAGGATACAAAAGCTCCTTGACCATTGATGCAACGCCTTACGCCGCTCCTTTTTGCTCTATTCCTTTTTGCCTGCTCTCCTCAAGAGGAAAGCAAGGACGGGACGAAAGTCCCGGACTTCAAGGTACTGCGCGGTACTGCCCAGGGAAGCAGCTACCGGATCAAGTACGCTTCCGCTAATGCCCCATCGGACCTCAAAGCCCGCGTGGATTCCCTGATCGATCGCGCGGATGCCACTTTTTCGATGTACGTCGACTCTTCCGGGGTACTCGACTTCGAACGTGCGAAGAAAGGTGCATGCATGGATCTGCTCTTCCGAGACCTCTACTGGATCGCCCGGGAAGTTCATGAGCGGACGGAAGGTGCTTTCGATCCGACCGTAAAACCCTTGGTCGACGCGTGGGGCTTCGGACCGGATGAAAGGGCGAAAGGGGGACCGGACAGCCTCGAGCAGCTCCTCCAAAAGGTCGGTTTCGATAAACTACGGGTGGATACGATCGTGGACGAGCAAGGAGACAGCTGCTTCTCCCTTCAAAAGCCTCTTCCTGAAATGGCATTCGACCCCAATGCCATCGCCCAGGGCTTTACCGTGGACCTCCTTATCGAAGTTTTAAGGAGTGAAGGGATCCAACGGGCCATGGTACAGCTTGGGGGAGAAGTCCGAACGATGGGAAAGAAAGCACCAAAAAAGGATTGGCGGATCGGGGTGGAAGAGCCTAAAGAACCAGGGGAAAAACGGAGCCTTAAGGCTGTCGCCGCACTCAGGGACCGAGCCATGGCCACCTCCGGAAACTATCGGAAGTTCTACGAAAAGGACGGGAAGCGTTATTCCCACACCATCGACCCACGGACCGGGAAACCCGTGCAGCATCAATTGCTAAGTGTCACCGTGACCCACCCCTCCTGTGCCAAAGCAGATGCCTATGCCACGGCATTCATGGTAATGGGTGCTGAGAAGGCTACGGAATTCGTGCGGGACGATGAGAAGTTAGAGGCTTACTTCATCATGGCCAAAGGAGAAAAAGGTTACAAAACCTTTGCGACGAAGGGAATGAAAAAGCTGCTGAAAAGCCCCTGAGCTCAGCTTTCCTCCTCGGAGCTTTTGCATTTCTCATCGGGACGCGCTCCGCAGACCCCACAACTAGCCCCTTCCTCTTCGAGAAGGGGATTGTTGCTGGCACAGGTCCCTGCGAACTCCCCGTCCTTCTTGAGGAGGATCTTTACTCCGATCCCGGCCACGCAAAGGGCCATGAATCCGATAGCGAGCATGATAACGGCGAAGTTCATAAGCTGGGTGTCTTTTCACGAAGATAACGCGCTCAGGTTGGATAAAGTTCATTCCCCACCGAGCCGATAACCGATCCCTAGCTCAAAATGGTCCGCTTTGGCAAAGTGGGTCTTCAGCGTACCATTGATGACCCAACGCCGAAGGTCATAACGGACCCCGAAGCGGTGGTAGAACGGTCCTTGTTCTCCGTATTCGTTGTGAAGATAGACCCCCCATTGCCCGATCAGCCTGAGCCGACCGATGACGAGGGCATAAGCGGCCTTCACCCCAATGCGTCCATCGTGGGTGACCGGAAGCTCTTTCCCCTCCGATCGCTCCTCGCTGATCAGGTAGCGGAGGGAACTGTTCCATTCGATGTCCGGACCGACCCCGAGTTGACTCTTTGCGGAGATATCCCTCCCCACAAACCCCATCAGGGAAAGGGCTGGAAAAAGCCGGCCGTTCGGAGGGGCCACCCCTTTGACCCCGCCGGCTATTGCCAGACTGTAACGCCAAGGAGGCTCATCTTCACGCATCCCCCGCTTATCCAAGTCCAGGGAACGAGGAGCACCCTTCTGCTCCTTCAATTCCCGTGGCGGACCCAATCCCCGGAAGAGCCCCAATTGGAGCGAAGGAAGGTTGATGCCGAGGTTCGGCATCTGAACGGCCATGTTGGAGAAATGGTCGAAGGAAAACCCTGCACTTATCGACCAGGGTCCGGGTAGCCCCAACTTGGCATGGAGCATGAAATCGAAGGTGATATTGCCCTGCGAACCGATAGCGATATTCTTGGGATTCTCGAGGCGATCGAAAGGCTTTTCGATCCAACCGAATCCGCTCCCAGCCCGAAAGAAAAGCCCTCCCCTACCCTTTCGCCAAAGTGGAAAGTCGAGATAAGGGAAAAAGGCGATCCCTTTCCCCAGCATCTCAGGGTTACCGAGGTCGGTGTATACGAGGGTCAGCCCCCAACTCGGTCGCATGTATTCGCTTTGCCATTCTTTAGCTCCTCTGGTCGGCCGTTCAAGAACGAGAGCTCCCGAACGGATATGTCCTTTTACCAGGTGTCGCATTCCTCGACGGTGGGGCATGATAAAACCGTAGTGCCCCCGGACCCCCACACGCCAAGCCGGAACGGAGCGATCCTTTCGCGCACTGTCCGATGCCTGTCCAAAGCCAGAAAGGGTAGAGAGCAGGAAAAAGATGCTGCAAAAAAGGACCCGCATGGGGTCAAAAATAGGGATCAACCGAACCTTTGTTCCAAAAAGGTCGGATAACCGGGTTCCTTTGGAACATCGACGATAAAGAGCTCGCTGCCTTCTTCGGTACGGAGTTTCACGATCTCCTCTTCCTCCACTTTAAAAAGATCGTGCTCTCGGACCGTTCCAGCATCCAACTCGATGGATCCTTTCAGGACGTAAACGGAAAGGATACGATCCTCCCCCGCTTCCAGCTTTTGCTCCCCGGATGGGAATACGCTCCTTCGGACGCTGATGTCATCGGTATAACTCCAGACGGGGGATCCCTCACCCATCAGGTAGGTCGTACGAACACCGTCCTTTTCTTCGCTGCTAAATACTTTGGCGGGGTAATTGTCGTAAGAAGCCTCTTCTTTGATCGTTCGCCGGACATCCGGGTCGAACCAGATCTGGAAGAAGTAGGTCCCCGGGGCGAGTTCTTCCTGGTGGGTCACTCCGTTCCCAGCCCGGATGATCTGCACGCCACCAGGGCCGATCGGAGCTCGTTCATCGCTCTTGCTGTCGTAATGCGTGAGCGTACCGCTCATAACGAAGGAAACGATATCGAAGACCTGATGCGGATGCTCCCCGATCACTCCGCCCTCATCGCTATAAGCATGGGCCCAGTACATAAGCTTGGAATAGCCCTTCATCTTCCCTGCTTCCTGGGGGAATCCGATGGGTTTGTTCTCCTTGATCCGTCCAGCGTCGAATCCGCCGCGGGCTTGTTCGTCGAGGGTGCAGGTGGTAATGGGCATAATGGGGCTGTATTATCCTGTAAGAACGCCGAGAGGAAAAGGAATGTTCGATCATGTCCGGTGGGAGGCTTTAATGGCTTTTAGAGTCGCTCGGATCTTAGCTCCAGCCCACTGATCCCGAGAAGCCGCGGACGCTCGCGGATCGGACCAATGGAGATCAGCCTCTTCAGGGCTCCTCTTTTCCCCTATCCTTCCAGGGCCTGAAATCCACCGTTTGCTCAGGTCTATCCGGCTCCTCCTCCCGAAGAGGCTCACATTCCTGCAACGTCTCGCGCAGCTCCTGGGGAAGCTTTTGATAGAGCCTTGTTCCTTCCGTCTTCCAAGCGACCATCTCGTCCGAGACATCCTTCACGATCTCGGCAGGGTTCCCGACCACGAGCTTCCGGTCCGGGATCTCCATCTTGGCCTTCACAAAACAAAGGGCTCCGATGATGCATTCCTTCCCGATCACTGCATCGTCCATCACCACCGCGTTCATCCCTACCATGCTGTTCTCCCCTATACGAGCACCGTGGATCACAGCTCCGTGCCCGATATGAGCAGATGGCTCCAACTTGACGGTGACGCCAGGGAACATATGCACCGTACAGTTCTCTTGGACATTGCAACCGTCATCGATCTCGATGCGGCCCCAATCACCGCGGATAGCAGCACCTGGGGCGATGTAGACATCCTTTCCGATGATCACGTTCCCGGTCACCGCCGCCTGCGGGTGCACGTAGGCACTCTCATGCACGACAGGCCGGAATCCGTTAAAGGCGTAGATCATGGGATCAGCTCTCGCCCATGTGGGGATAACGGTAATCCTTAGGAGGAACGAAGGTCTCCTTGATCGAGCGCATGGAAGCCCAGCGGGTCAGGTTCAGGATGGAGCCGGCCTTGTCGTTCGTTCCGGATCCCCGGGCCCCGCCGAAAGGCTGCTGCCCGACCACGGAACCGGTGGGTTTGTCGTTGATATAGAAGTTGCCGGCGCTTTGTTCCAGTTTCTTCACGGCCGTATCGATCGCGTAACGGTCCTGGGCGAAAACAGCACCGGTGAGCGCGTACATGGAGGTGTTGTCCACGGTTTCGAGCGTCTCTTCGTACTTCTTGGGATCGTATACGTAAATGGTGATCACGGGACCGAAGATCTCTTCTTCCATCGTCTTGAAATGCGGATCGTCGGTAACGATCACGGTCGGCTCCACGAAATAACCCTTGGAATCGTCGCAATTCCCGCCCTGAATGATCTCGGCACGATCGCTTTGCGCCGCCTCTTCGATGTATCCTTTGATCTTATCGAAGGCTTTCTTTTCGATAACGGCACAGACGAAGTTGGAAAAGTCCTCGGGCGGACCTACTTTGAAGCTCTGAACATCCTGGAGCACCCCTTCTTTGATATGGGGCCAAAGGTTCTCAGGAATATATGCCCGGGAAGCAGCAGAGCATTTTTGCCCCTGATATTCGAAAGCTCCCCGCGAAATAGCGGTAACTACCGCATCAGGATCGGCCGTCTCATGCGCCACGATAAAGTCCTTCCCTCCGGTCTCGCCGACCACACGGGGATAGCACTTGTAGTTATCGATGTTCTTCCCGACTTCTCGGTAAAGCTCTTTGAAGATGGCTGTGGAACCGGTGAAATGCAAACCGGCAAAATCAGGGTGTTGAAAGATCACGTCGCCAGCATCCGGTCCATCGGTATAGATCAGGTTGATCACACCGTCCGGCAAGCCTGCTTCCTTAAGGATCCGCATGATGAGCTGAGCAGCAAGGATCTGATTGGGGTTGGGCTTCCATACGGATGTGTTCCCCATCATAGCTGGAGCAGTGGGAAGGTTCGTAGCGATGGCCGTGAAGTTGAAAGGTGTAATGGCGAAAATGAATCCCTCGAGGGGACGGTATTCGGTTCGGTTCCAAATGCCGGCTACGGATAGGGGCTGCTGCTCGTAAAGCTCCTCCATGAACTTGGTGTTGAAGCGGAGGAAATCACAGGTCTCGCAAACCGCTTCGATCTCGGCCTGATGGACGTTCTTGGACTGGCCGATCATCGTCGTGGCCAAGACGTCGTAGCGATAAGGACCTGCGATGAGCTCGGCGGCTTTGCGGAACACCGACGCTCTTTCTTGCCAGGGAAGTTCCGCCCACTGCTTCTTCGCCTTGAGCGAAGCATCGAC
>CAZIDL010000032.1:0-25873 GCA_964537825.1 uncultured Weeksellaceae bacterium | reverse complement strand
GGATCGGTTCCAGGAACTTCCAACACGGTTAGGGAACCTGTACCCTGAATGCTCGACCTCTGAACGATCGTTCAGTCGGTTTCCTCTTCCTCCGGCCCTTCCATCCTGGCCATCTCCCTGAACAAGCGCCAAACCCTGAATTTCAATATGGTGATCGAACAAAGGACCCCTGCTAACATCGCTCCTGCAACCCCGACCGTAGTAATATCCTGGCCGGTCAGCCTTAATCCTTTGATCCGGGTCTCCGGTCTTAAAAAAGGAAGCTTGAAGCGGGCGGAAGTGTGCTCGAGCCCATAGATCTCCCCATGCTTGTAATTGGAGTAATAGCGGGTGGTAAGCGGGGTTGAGACATCGGTGATCACCACATGCCCTTTGATCTGAGGGAACAACCGATAAAGATGTTGGAGCATGGTCTCTTTAAAGCGTTCTTTCAGCTTTTCATAGGCTTCTCCCCGCTTCCAGGTAGGGCTTTCCTGGTATTGGGCGAACCAATCGAAACGCCCGATGCTCAACGCTTGCAAGGTCGAAGTTCCAGGATGCTCCCTTTTCCAGGCAGGATCCTTCGCGGACGGGAAGGTGATGTAGGCGAACTTCTCCGGAGCGTTTTGAAGATCGACCTGATCGATGCTCCCGTTCAGATCATCGCTATCGAAGTACCAAATATTGTGTCGGGGAAGTTGCAACTCCTCATCGGAACGGTCCAACCCAAGGTATAAACACATATGCCCTGTGGAGGGCCCTACACGGCTCAGGTCGAATCCGCATTTCTTTCGTTCTTTTTCGCCCAACAAGCGCGTGAAGGTGTTATCCGCTCCCGCGTCGCTGATCACACTTTTGCAGGGAATGAAATGACCTGCGACATCAACTCCCTGCACCCGATCCTTCTCGGTCACGATCGAACGAACATCAGCCTTGAGATAAACCGAGCCCCCGTACCGGGTAAGGGTTTGGAGGGTCTTTTCACAGAGCTCATCGGAACCTCCTACCGGGTAATAACCGCCATCCATGAAATGGTCGATCACGATAGCATGAGCAGCAAAATCGCTGCTCTTGGGAGAAAGTCCGTAATTCCCACACTGAGCGCTCAACACTGCACGGAGACGCTGATCGTCGGTGAGCTCTTTTAATACCTCATCCGTGGTGCGTTGCGTATAACGGTAGAACCTCCTGCGAAGGATCCATCCCAGGGTCTTGCTCAGAAATGGTTTGAAGGTTTTCTCCAGGAAATAAGATTGAGCGCGCTTGGAGATCGTTCGCACCAATTTAAGGTACGCATCGATGGCTTTCGCCTCCCTGGGAAAGTATTCCACCATCTGCTCCCGGAAGGCTTCACGTCCCACCCGGAATTCGTAACGGTCCTCCCCGATATAAACCACATCGTAAGGATCTCCCATCGGTTCCCATTCCACCTGGCTATCGGTGAGGAGATCGAAGAACTTCCTCAAGGGTCCCCCTTGGGGTACGTTCCCCACATAATGAACCCCTACGTCCCACTTAAAACCCTTCTTCCGTTCGAAGGAATGCAAAAAACCTCCGGGCATGTAATGGCGCTCGAGGACGGCCACTTTTTCACCCGCCTTGGCGAGCCAGGTCGCAGCGGTCAACCCCCCTATCCCCGAACCGATCACGATATGATCAACACCGGAAAGATCCTGAGGATCAGAAAATCGGTGACAATATTTCCGGGTCTTTTTGATAAAAGATCCTTTTAGCGCTCCGTTATCCGCACGGCTCCGGGTTCTTAAAGGTAATCGTTCTTTATTCAGAGGAACACCCCCTTTCGCGGTAGAAGGGGAACGAGCCCTCCTTCAGTCGAACCGATGGGCCCAAAAAGCTAAAAGAAGCCTCCTTCAAACGGATCGGTCCCTCTAGGGCGTAAGCTTCCGATCCGAGAACGTACCCTCAGGAAAACGGTCCGGGACGGAGATATCGCGGATCGTTCTATCCCCCCTATCGCTCGAAAGCCGGAGCCCATTATAGCTCGTATAATCCTTCCAGGGAGTGGTCATATCTGGCTTCTTCTTATCCCTTTTTTTAAAATAAGCCCATTTCCGGACCAAATGGTCCTTTTGGTCGACCCACACGTGGTATTTGTTCTGAGGGGTGAACCCCACTTCTTCAAAGGTCATCTTCAAGCGGTGGGCTGGGCCGGTGGAAAGACTGTCCTCACCAAGGTATTTCAATCTCACTCCCGGATCGAGCATTTTAAAGGGCATGAAAAGCCAATAGGAATCGTTCGCCCAGATCTTTTCGGCCATGCTCATCAAACGGACTTTCCTGGTACTATCTTGAACCGCTTCATCCCCTTGCCAGGCCTTCCCTTTCCCATCCTTGAGATCAGCTATGATGATCAGCTCCTTTTCCGGCCATTCGATACGGACCCGATGCTCCTGCTTGTCCCACCAGAGTTCGCGGATCCCGAAAAAATCCCAGTGAAGATAGCGGGTGTTCTCCCAGCGTTCTTCTCCACCAGAGGCTTCCATGACCTTATGGGCGATCCCTTCGGCCCTTGCAAAGCCTGTATCGGACTGTGCGAGCAGCTCGGTGTTCAAAAGACCTGCGGCGAACAAAAGAAGTCCCGTAAAGGCACCTAAAGTAGCTTTCCAGCTATTTGCACTTATCCGATCTTTCATCGCTTTTTTTGAAGCCAGCCGTTCCCCATCAAAGGTCAAAAGATCTTGAGAGAACCCCGACCAGGAAAAGCTCGGATCCCTTTTAACGCCTGCCTCCAAAGCCAGCTCCTGAACAAAACCCCGTTCCGGATCCTTAACTTAGCAAGAACAGTTCGGTACGCATGAAACGGTCCGTTCCATCCCTGATCGCCCTTCTTCTCCTCATCGGGCTCAGCAGCAGCGAAGGGCCGACGCCTCAATTCCATGGCACGCATGGAAAGGATCATACCAAAGCTGAACTGCTCCCTCAACTGAACTTCGAAGGCAAAGCGTGCCACGTCTACGGAAAGATCAAGTTCGTGGACCATTTCGCAGACTATGAGGTGAAGTTCGTGGAACATCACCCGGACCTTAAAGTGAAATATGTGGACAACTTCGCCGACGAAGCCGGCGAATGGGAGGTTGTACAATTCCACGAGGATTACCGGATCAAACCGGTCGAACACCACGAAGACTTCAAGGTCAAAGTGGTGGAGCATTTTCCAGGTTGCGACTGACCATCCTGGCCAGAGCCAGTTCCTTCCTCACCCTTCCTTCTTCCCTTTTCAACCGATCAGCTCATCCCCGATCGGCTGGATCAGCATCGGGGAATTGTTCTGGCCTTTGTCATTCTTCCTTCGGATCTCGGGATCGACCGGATAGGCATGGAATCCTTCGGAGGAAGAAGGGTGCAGGAAGGCCTCGATCGCCGCTCGATCCAGCTCGGGATCCAACCATTCCGATACCCGGTCGTCAGGAATGATGAGCGGGGAACGATGATGGCCGATCCGGCCCATTAACTTGTTATTAGCCGTAGTGATCACGGTGAAAGTGGGCACGAGCTCCCCGGTGTCCTGATCGGTCCATTCATCCCATAAACCGCCTAAGGCAAAGGGACGTTCCCCCTTCCTTTCGACCAGATACGGCTTCTTGAGCCGCTCCTTTTTAGGGCCTTCGAGGAAATGATCCACGGGGAGGATGCAACGCTTCCTTTTGAGATGCCTGAAGAAAGGTTTGCGAAAGATCCCGGCCTCCCCCTGGTAAGAGGGATCGTTCTCCTTGTTATGGTCACCCTCTGCCCGAGCATTGAAAACGTACTTCAGCTTATCAGCCCAGAACGGAGTGAGGCCGAACATGGCATAGTTTAGCTCATCGGGCCGATCGTTCCTGATGATGAGCCCAAAGGACCCGACGTCCGTATTGTAATTGGGTTCGAACGCATCCACCATGGAAGCATCCACGTGGTAGGCCGCTGCTAATGCATCTTTATCGATCTGCCCGAATCGTCCGCACATGAGCCTTCAAAGATCGCGATCCCAGAAAAGAACGACGCTTTTCTGAGCAAGGTTTTCCTTAAGACCCCCTATTTGAAGTAGCGGAGGATCAATCCGCTCGCTCATTTCCTCGTTTGGTCGAACATTTCCATCAGAGAAAGGTTTTCATACAAGAATCCAGTATCCGTATGAAGCAACCTCGATCCTTTTTCAAAACCCGCCCCATCCTCCTGCTATCGATGGTCTTAATGATGGCCTCTTGCGGCAATGAGGGCACCGAAGAGAAAAAAGAAGGCTCCAAAGAGCCCAAAAGCTCCTATTCCAGCGCAAAAGAACGAAAACTCGCCTTTTTCGAAAAGCTCTATCCCATCGTTAAAGATGAGAACGAACGGATCATGAAAGAGCGAGATTTTTTGCTCAGAATGCTCGAAAAAGTGAGCCGCGGGAACAAGATCAGCGATACCGAAGGCAGGAAGCTAAGGGAATTGGCCCGTAAATACCGGGTGGCACCTCCAAAAGTGGGTTCCAAAGAAGGGATCGAGGAATTGGACCGAAAGATCGGCCGGATCCCGCCCAGACTGGCCATGATCCAAGCAGCGAACGAATCGAATTGGGGCAGATCGCGCTTTGCAAAGCAAGGGAACAACCTCTTCGGCCAATGGTGCTTCACCAAAGGTTGCGGGATCGTGCCCAAGAAAAGGGCTTCCGGTGCCAAACATGAAGTGGCCAGTTTTTCAAGCATCTCCATGTCCGTGCGAGCTTATCTTTTGAACCTCAATTCGCATCCTGCTTACAAAAGCCTAAGGAAGATCCGGGAGGAAGAACGTAAAGGCGAGAAGCCTCTGGATGCACATGAAATGGCCGCTGGTCTAAAGCACTATGCGGGTATCGGTGACGAGTACATCCGGATCCTCCGAAGGATGATGAAGGACAACGAAGCCTTGCTCGAAAAGGCTATGGAATAGCAGAAACTCCCTGTAATGAGGGAACTTTCCTGATCGAAACCATGCATTTCATCCGGGGCGTTTCCTTATCTTTGGGGGCGATGCCGTATCGGCATGTCCTTTGTAAATGAACGGGTCGGACCAAAAAAGCAAGCCCATGTTCGCTGATCTCGACTTTGCCCCACTGAAGCGTCTTTTTGCAGGAACCCTCCTTCTCAGTCTCAGCTTAACTCCGATCCTGGTATCCGGTCAGGCAGGCTCAGAGGATAAGGAATTGAACTCGGCGTTCCGTTTCAGTCCGCTTCGCATGGCCACTGGAACGTTCCAATTGGAATATGAGCGACAGGTCGCTGATAAGTTCACTTTGAGCTTTATGGGGATGGGGACTTACCTGTCGCGGAACGGACTTGGCGGGTGGTATCTGAACTCATTGGGCCGGAACAACTTCGATCAAACCGTCAAAGCGAACGGCGATGAGACCACCGTCCGTTATCAAGCTGAGGTCATGTCCGGTGCAGGCCTTATCGTTCAAGGGCGCCAATATTTCTACGCCCATGACGACGAGCCGAAGGGGCTTTACTTCGGACCCACCGTCATGTACCGCTACTTAGGGATCACGACCAAGCGACAGAGCGAGATCCAGAACATCACCGTGAAAGAAAAACAACAACGCAGCCTGGGCATCTTCAAAGGAGGGGTTATTGCGGGTGCTCAACTGCCCCTTTTCACCAAGCGCCTCGTTTTCGATGCGTATGGAGGGGCTGTTTTCCGCATGAGCAGTTATGGGGATGAGGCAGGTCCTTCCGACTACAATGCATGGACCGCCTTGGACCATTCCGGAGTCACCTTTACGGTCGGCTTAAGCATAGGCGCCGTATTCGGGGCTGGTTCGGGTGATGATGATGGAGGAGAAGATGCCGGCGAAGGGACGAGTGCTCCCAGCGAGCTTTAACCACTGCACTGACCCGAGCCAGTAGGGATCTTGCTACTCGCGCTAGGATACTGACCAGGAACGCGATCTTTTCAAGCCAAAGCTTATCAGCACAGGGCTTTTAACGGAGCATCCCACTCCGATCGACCAAGAGGGGCTGTAGGCAAGTTCTGGGCATCCCCCTTCCTCCTCTAGCTAGGCTGATATCTTCAGAACGTGAAACGCAAGGCGAGCTCCCAACGCATACTGCCCCGCTCCTGATGGAAGGGGTTCGGCTCGGTGGTCTCGAGGGCCGGGATGTAGAGATCACCGCTCGAAGTGGCTTCTTCAGCGAAGAAAGTCCCCTCGTAGGAGATCGGCGTGAAACCAACAGTACCGACCAACTTCATCCAATAGGTGATGTTCATACCTAAGCGAGCCCCCGCGTCAAAGGTCCAGACGGTCCCGTAGTCTTCGCCCCGGCCATCGGTAATGGCGGTATGTAAGCTATCGCTGGTAAAGCGCGTCATTTCCCGCCGCGCCCCGATATAAGGGGCGAGCTGGAAATGGTTCAGGAAATAGAACTCCTTGCTCAAACCCAGTCCGAGTCCCGAACTACGCATCCCGGCATCGTAGCTCGATGTATCGAGGCCTTCGATGACGGTAAGCTCCTCATGCTCCTCCGGTGTTGATGGAACATGGATCCCCGCTTCCCCATATAGATACCATGCCGGGCCGATATTCAACATTTTGCTGATACGGATCCCAAGCCGCATATTGAAAAAGCCTGCACTTCCATGGGTCATCCAACCCGAAGCAAAGCTCAACCCTGCATCCGAGTTCTGTTCGATCAACATGCCTTTTCCCAATCCCCATCCAGCGGTTTGAACAAATCGAGAAGGGTCACTATTGCCAGGCCTTCCAGTATCGTTAACGGCTACATCAGAACTTGCTCTCAGGACTCCGCGCCTTTTCATTTCTACCCCTCCATCACCATCAGCAACGTACTCGTAAACGAAATAACGATCGTCCGGTTGCAACCCCTGTTTGGTACCGATCTTGGCCCTAGCATTGGGAGTGAAGGAACCCTTGTAGTCAAAAAGGCTTCTTCTGACCTTAAAGGCTTTCACTTCCTTTTCGATCACCTCTGTGCCGGTCTTCACCGCTTCGGTCCCCAATTCCATGAAAAGGTCCCTTTTAGTGTCTTCGGACGGATTCCGTCCAAATTGTTTAGAAGTTACGGGAAAGCGATAGGAGCCCACCAATTCGAGCGGGTACTCCATCTTTTTCCTGGCTTCTTTGGCCTCAGCGAGCTCTTCTTCACTCGCGTCCTTTCCAGCCCAACACTTGTTATAGAATACCGCTCGCACCGAATCGTTCATATCTATCTTGAAAAGGTAGGTGCTCACCATTGCTTTATAGCCAACATGGGTCCGGCTATTTTCTGATATGCCTTCGTTCTCGTAATACTCCTCCATGGTCTTGATGTCATGGAAATAGAAGCCCATGACGTAATTGGAGGTCAGGATCTTGTTCGCCCATTTCATATCCTGAACGCTCCCTTCAAATCCTTTAGAAGTGTTTTCAAGCCGAGTGGCCTGGGCATCGGTCAAATTGTACTTGGCCCTTTTCAAAAGGCGGTCCATGGAATAACGCCCCTCCTCATCTGCACTGTAAAGGCTGTCTACAATGCTTTGGACCACCTTGCTATCCCCTCCCAAACGAGTTTTCACGATGGAATCATAGACCGGGTTGTTCAGATTGCTGGCCATGGCCTGCCCTAATTCGTCCTTGACTTTTTGCTTGGCCATGTCCATGGCCATGGTACCAAGGCTTCCTTTAGTCGTCTCGCTACTTTCAGAACTCTCACTACTGGCGGCTTGCTCGACCCCTTCTTCAGCGCTTTCTTTCTCCTCCGTTCCGGATAAACTTCCGGGGAGGATCACGCTGATATGCGGGTCCGAGATCTGATTGCCATCGAATTTGGAAGGAACCTCGGTCTTTTCAAAGGCCTCCTCCATGGAGAACTCAAAGCTTACGGAATCCGGTTTGAGAAGAAGGGGGGTCAGCCCGATCCGATTGTAGGGTGGAGCGAAGACATCTCCTCCTTCACTGTCTTGCGCGATCCCCTTTTCAGAAACGCTTATAAAAAGGAAGGAAAGAAGGAGAATACTGGTGAGCGAACGTAGCGTGTTCATCAATGATGGTGATGTAGGAAATTAACGTCGACGACCTTGTCCGGCTGGTTCTTTGCGAATGCGACCGCGATATCTCGAGCGGCTTTGGCTTTGAGTTTTCGGACCTCTACTTCTTTCTTGTACTTCATCAAGCGTTCATCCTCCATCTTATTGGCCAACTTCTTCGCATCTTCCTGACACTCGCTATTGGTAGGCACCAAGGACAAGAAACGGGCAGCCTGGTCCATGTGTCCGGCCCCATGAGCGGCCCTTGCACTCGTTATAAGCTTGGCGCATTTGGCTTCCTGGAATTCCGAGAAGACCTCCCCGACCATTTCCTGAGCTTTGTCATAACAACCGGATGAGGCAGGTATGCTGTAAATGTGGCTGAACGCCTTCTCGAATTTCTGAGCATCCGCGCTCGATCGGGCTTTTTGAAGGATGTTGTCGCAATTGTTCTTGTAGTATTCGACGACCTCCTGCTTACTGCTTTCCATGAAATCCTTCAGCTTATCGTTCCGCGTTTCGAGCTTGCTGAGCGCATTGTGGAGAGCCTCCGCTTTGTTCTCTCCCACTCCATTGGTTTTGAGCGAGAGGCTCGTGAACTTGGTCTTGGTCTCAGCATTGCCGGTCTTGAGGATCACATCCAGCTTTGCCAATGTACGGGGGGGCGCCCCTCCGACCGTCTCATAGCCATTGATGATCACCGATGGCACCAACACGAAATTGGGATTGAAGTTGGTGCCGCCGGTCCCGTAATTGGTGGTGATCTGATCCAATCGGGTCTGAAGGATCTGCTGGTTCCTGGCATTGAAATCGTCTCCCAGCTCAGGAACGATCGCATTGAAAGCGATGGCGTTCTGATCCTCGTTCCCCTCGTCCGTTTGTGCGGAAGTGACAAAGGGGAGGCTAAAGAGGGCTATAAGGATGAGCGAATAGCGGAACATAAGGCTGTTCATTTAGGGGTGATGGTGATCGATGCCTCTCCGAGGCCGATCCCCGTAATATCGATCTGATCCATGCTGAGCTTGTCGCAGTTGTTCACGACCTTCTCAGATACCTTTTTGGCGAAGTCCGAGGCATTCATAGCGACTTCTGAGGTCCCAAAAGCCGTTTCGCGTTCATAGAACATCGGGATCCGGATCATATCAAAAGCGATCTGCGTATTGGTCTCAGATCCGATCCGATACGCCTTGTCCACAGCTTCGAAGGTGACCGCATCCTCGAAGATCTGACCGAATGCGAACTTCTCCTTGGAACTGCAATGGTCCGTAAGGTCGTACTGCGAACCCTTGGCCACTTTCAACCGCATCCGGATCTTCCGTCCGTTCTTGTTCAGGTCATCGAAGTAATCCTGCATTTGCGATTGCAGGTTGGTAACGTGCTCGAGGACGGATTCCTCAAGAAGCTTGTTGAGGTTCCCTGAGTTTTTGGGACCCGTGCCGCTAACGTTCCCCACATTCTCCGCGATATAGGGATCGATCGCATCGAGCTGGAACGTGATCTGCTTGTAAGGACCGTCCTTTTTAAGGTCCCAATTCATATAGAGAATGATGTCAGCTTTGGCCTGATTAAGGATCTTCTGCTTCAGGGTCTTCTTGGTGCCTCGACCTCCCCCTTCAGCTTGGTCCAAGGCCTGATCCTGATCGATCTGCTTCATCTTCTGCTCCATATCGCGGAGGGGAAAACCCCGCTCGCCGAACATTTCGCTGATCTTGCTGATCACTATCCCGACCTCTTCATCTTCCTGAAAAGCTTCTTTGTATTCCATCACCTTTTTGGTCTCTCCACTCTGGGGATCCTCATAGGTGGAATAATATCCTTGTTCCACACACCATTGATCCGCTGGCATGACCATGATAGTGGGTTGTTTCTTTTTCTGAGCCATGGCCAGCATGGGGATCAAAAAAAGACCGATCAAGAAGAGGGATGAGCAGGAGATCTTCCGTAGCATGATGCTTCTGTTTTTATTCGTTTTATCTGACGGTCCGATCCGTTTCAAAGACCGAACTCTTTCACGATCCCTTCTTTCTCCAATCGCTTTCTCAGGCGGGAATGGTTCACGGAGACCGGAACTCCCACTTTGTAACCTCCGTCCACTTTCACCCGGTCCTCCGGACTGATGGAACCATCTCCGGACCGTTCTACATAGAGCCGATAATCAGCGCTCTTCGGACCATATCGGACGCCGCCTTTTTCTCGTACCCGCTTGTCCAGCAATTCAACCCCGAAGAACTCCTTGAAGAACTTGGTGTGTTTCTTCTGAGCTTCAGCTTGATCTTTAACGAGCGGGTCCTCAACGTTGGATCCCGGAATGCCCTTGAAGAGCACGGCATGGACCGCATCCATCTTCGCCCTTTGCACCGCGTCCTCCACACTTTTTCCATAGGAATAGACCTTGAACATGACGGTGCCTTTTTCCCCTTGCTCCATGCTCTCTGTCTCGTAATTGTAGGACAACTCTTTGTTGCATTGCCAAGATATGCCTCCGATAAGGAGGGCACTGAGCAGTACGAGAAAGGGTTTACTACCCTTTGATGCCGTTCTCTCGGTCTTCTTGTTGGATTTTACCCGGTCCATGATCCTCATTTTTTCTTTTTGGTCCGTTCGATCAATGGCAAATAAAAGAAAATGTGTTCGTCTTCGAACATTGCTCACCCGGATCGAGCGCCGACCATCCCCTGATGGGATATAACTTCTTTTTATGCATGATCCGTTCCGAACACGTTCTATGAAACTTCCCTACCGATCCCGTGCCGATCCTTGAATGCCCTTTCGAAAAGAAAGCGGCATCAGGAAGTTTTTACTTTATCAGCAGCATGAGGGTCATAGCTGATGAAGAAGTTCATCCATATCGAACGGGAAAGACGGAAAGTAACGGGGACCAACACAAGGTCAACCAACACACCGATCGATAGGAAATAAACCCAATAGAGGGTAACGAACGTATAAATGGCAACGAAGAGGGTGATCCAAATGGCCACGTTCAATGCGTAACTAACGTACATAGCTCCGAACCAAAATCCCGGCTCCGGCTGGTACTTTTGCCCACAGACCGGACACTTATCGTACATCCTGAAAAGCTGTCTCAAGTGATAGGGATTTCTGTCGCAGAACAGATCTCCCTCATGGCACTTTGCACACTTCATCATCAGGATGCTATAGAGCTTCGTTCCTTTCATGATAGCTAAAAGAGCAGCTTAAATTTCCGGATGCGGGCAAATATAGGGAGCTCGATCACAAGAAATGACCGAATAAAGGGGATCTTGAATGATCCACGCCTCGATCTCCCCCTTGGATCGATCCCGGACAGATCTCAGCCAGGACCTCCTCCATTGCCATAGGCAACATGGCGTGGGGTGAACCCTTATCAGGGATCGATGCGATGTCTTCCGTTCTCCCGGAAATGAACTTCAGGGGGAGCTCCTTGCTTCCGAAAGAGCTTGTCTGCTTTCAGGAGGTCCTTCCACAATCCTTTCGGCTCCCCTTTTCCTTCGAACCGAAAGAGCAGCTTTTCGTAGCTCAGATCGTTCATCCGAGCCGGAAAGATGCGAACGGGGATCCTATCCTGCCCTTTGTCCTTTGCTTCTACGCAGAAGATGTACAGCTCTTTGATCCCCTCATCCGTAATGGGAATGCAACCGATGGTCACGCAGGCCCCGTGGATGAAGATCTCTCCACCCAGATCTCCCTGCACACCTAACACGCGGTCCGATGGATTCGGATAGTTGATGCCGAGCGAAAGATGATAATTGCTATAGGGATTGAAGCGGTCGATCTGATAGAACCCTTCAGGGATCTGACGGTCCCCTTGCTGACGCTTTGGCCCTATGCCCCCGGAAAGGGCACAGATATCGTGATCCCGCAGCTTCCGGTAGCTCGTATCCCCCTTTTCCCTCGCCCATAGTTCCAGAACCTTTTCCCTTTTATAAGCACGTATATGAACCCGCAGCTTTTCGAGGGCGATCCCCTCATTCTTCAATAAAGCCTTCATCGCCGCCCCCTTTTCTTCATAGGCTTTCCGCACGCGGGGATACTTCAGTTGCTCCTCCTTGAAACCCTGCTTTTCAGGGGAAAAAAAGAAAATGATGAGAAGAAAAAAGAAGATGATCCCTTTCACAGTTCAGGCGTGTTGGCGCATGAAGATACAAAGCCCTTTATCGGGAGCGGATGGAACTCAGGAATAGAGCGATCTGTTCTCCCACTGCTTCACCTTGCTCTTCATGGGGAAAATGCCCTGCATCGGCGATCCGTTGGACGCGTGCCTCCGGGAATCCGTGCTGCCATTTCCTTAGGCTCATATCGGTAAAAGCCATATCGGAGACACCTTTGAGGATGAGCATGGGAATTCCCTTCAAAAGGTTCCGCCCATCCCAAAGTTCCTGGAGCCAAAGATGTTCCCGGCGTATCGAACGACCGAACTCCCACTGCCCTCGGCGGGTGGGAAGATCCGGGAACGGCCCTTCGTAATGGCTTCTTCGATGTCCATCGAAGCGCGAAGACTTCGAGAACCCTAATGGCATCCCCCAGCGGATAAGAAGTTGATAACGGCATATAACCCCGCTTCCAAGGATGCTTCCCATCGTTCGCGAATAGAGCTGAAAGAGCGGACTCTTGTTCAGGGGCCATAGCCAAGCGTTCAGAACGATGAGACCGGCGACCCGTTCCGGATGCTGCTCGGCCACATTGATCCCGATGGGTCCACCCCAATCGTTCATGACCAGCGTAAAACGCTCGATCCCCAGCTTTTCCAAAAAAGCATCCAACCTTTTTGCATGTGCGCGGGGACCGAGGTCCGTATCCGGTGGTTTTTCAGAGAGCCCGAACCCCAGGTGATCAGGAGCGATGCAACGATGATCCCTGGAAAGTCTTCCGATCGGCTTCCGGAAGCTGAAGGACCATTCGGGATTCCCGTGAACGAATACGATGGGATGCCCCTCTCCTTCATCTACGTAATGCAGTCCTCCTTCTTCGAGCAGCAAGCGCCGGTGCCGAAAGGGATATTCCTTCCTGTCAAGCCATTCAGACCCCATTAGCTCAGACCCGGATCCCGATCACCATGACATCATCCACCTGTTCATGATCACCCTTCCATTCGTCGAAGCGTTCTTCCAGGATCTTCCGTTGCTCGTTCATGTCCTTATCATGAACAGTTGACAAAAGTTCCTTGAAGGCCTTGTGCTTGAACTTCTTTCCTCGCTCCCCCCCGAATTGGTCCGGATAACCATCCGAGAAAAGATAAATGCAATCCCCGCTTTGAAGATCGAAATGCTGATCGGTGAAGCTTTTCACCTCGCTGGGATCGCTCCCGCCGATCGCCTTTTTATCACCCTTGAGCTCGTGAACTTTCCCCTCCCGAACGATGTAACAAGGCTGTTGGGCACCGGCGAACTGGAGGATCATCCGTTCGTGGTCCACCGCGCACATGGCCATGTCCATTCCATCCTCGACTTTCTCATCGATGTCTTCAGCTTGTGCGAACGTGGTCCTGACCGCACGGTCCAAAAACCCCAACGCCTCGCCCGGACTGTTGACAGTAGGTTCTTTGAGCGTCCGGTTGAGGGTGTTATGCCCCAGGATCGACAAGAACGCACCCGGAACTCCGTGACCGGTACAGTCCATAGAAGCAAAAACCGTTAGCTCCGCTCGATCAGGAACGAGATCCCTCGATATCTCCCTCGAGACCGAGACCTCACCCTCCTCTTTAGTGGTGGTCACCGAGGCGAACCAATAGATGTCGCCACTTACGATATCCCGTGGCCTGTAGAGGATGAAATGGTCCCGGAAGAAAGGTTCGATCGCTGGATCAGGGGGGAGTATCGCGTTCTGGATACGCTGGGCGTAACGGATACTGCTCATGATCTGCTGATTCGTATCGGCCAGTTTCTCGCGTTCTTCTTTCAACTCGGCGGTGCGCTCTTCCACAGTACGCTCGAGCTCTTTGTTGTATTCGTCCTTCACCTTATTGAGCTCTTGCAGTCGCTCCAGGGAATTCTGTCGTTCTTTTTCCTTTTCTTTCTGCAATTCCCGATATTTCTCCACCATCGTGAAGGACAGGAAAATGACCTCCCCCAGAGCACCTAGCTTCAAGCCGTTCACCGTCAGGAAATTCGGCTCTACCATCCCCATGTTCCCCACCAAAAAGGTGATCACTCCACAAATGAGGATCACATAGGCCATCATGAACCAATTGCTCACCCCAAAACCTCGTCTTTTCAGGTAAAGGATGGAAGCGAGAATGAAGAGGGTACCGATAAAAGACAGCGCATTCACGAAGGGGTAACATAGCACGTGAAGGCTACCGCTCGAAAGGGAGACCAGAAAACCGATCACACCGATGGCGATAATGCCTTGATAGACACGGTCCAATCCCCCTGAGCGCTCCCAGATCCGCAAATAGGTGCGAGCGTAGAAAGTGACGAGGAGCACGGTGATAAAAGAGGTCGAAACGACCGCCCGGTCCGCTAGCCATTCGTTGGCCGGAAAGAAATAGCGGTAAGCAAGCCCATCGAGCGCGAACTGAAGGAACGCAAAACTGAGAACGTAAAGGGTATAGTAAATGAACGAGCGCTCCCGAAGGGTGAAATAAAAGAAGGAAAAGATAAGGACGACGAAGAGCAGAAATCCGTAGAAAAGCCCCAAGGCCATCCGTTCGCCCCGCTCAAAAGCTTGGAAGCTCCGCGGGGTCCATAGCTTGAGGGGGAAGATCAAAGCCTCTCCATGCTCTTTCATACGGATGTAAAAACGCGCATGCTCCCCTTCCGCCAATTGGACCGGAAATACGGTACGGCGATGGGGATAAGGCCTTTTATGAAAAGGGGTGTGATCGCCCGTGATCGCACTATCCAACACCTTCCCTGCCTTAACCCGAAAGAGCTGGACTTCATTGGTAACAGCTCTGGACGCTTCCAGAAGGAAGCGCTGTTCGGTCCCCATCCGGTTGATCACTTCGAAGCGGACCCAATAAGTCGATGTGGTAAACCCGAAATTCTTCCGTTTCCCGGAAATATCCTTAAAGTGAAGGCTATCGTTGTGGAGGATCGATCCGATATCGTGATCCCCTTCCGGGTCTTCCAGATAAGCGCTCTGATCCGCGACATCCTTTCCCAGTACCCCGGGCTGGATAGGGATGGCTTGCTCAGCTCGTCCTTGAGCAAAAATGGCCAGAAGGACGGCGAGTATGAGGATCGGTCGTAGCATGCTTGAAGCAAAGCTTCTAAGGTAAGGAACCTGCGATCGGAGCAGAAAAGTGGTGGTAAGGATAAAGTCCCTTCCTCCTTGGAAAAGCTTCCCGGATTTAGAGCGATCCGGGGCTGAAAGCCCATATGAACGGCTCTTCGAAAAGATCCCCATATACGGGCACCATTTCCTTCTATTCAGATGCCTCCCGATTTAGGAGCTTTCTGTGGCTTCATCTTTTTCGCTCGTACCTTCCTTCCGGACCATGGAGTTCACAATGCCCGAACCCCAATGATCGGCAAAGCCTGCTCAGCGCTTTTCTCGCGCGCATACTGAAACCTTTAGCATGATAGTCCTCACCATCCTCGACCGGAACGAGATGAGAAGGATGCTCCATTGCCGGGATATCCACCGAAGAACGGAGGTTATTGCAGTCGAGGCAGATGCTGACATGAGCCTCGATAGCACCTTCCAGATAATAGACCAAGCCAAGATGAGGATCGAAACAAGCCCCGGTCAGGGCTCCATAAGTGCCCGTATCCGTCAGTAAGCTATCGAATTCCGAGACCTCCTCTTCCTTCAGTGCCTGAGATTTTTCGATGCTATCGATCAGTTCGTTCCCCTTAACGATCCTCTGTCCACCGTTCCCTTCGTATTCGTAGGCCACCACACTGTCGTACGCGATATCGGAGATAGAAGCTCGTTCCCTTTCTTCCTTCCATAACGGATCGTATTTTTTCTCCCCCTTTTTCGGTTCAAAACGGATACAGGGTTTGTACCAGCAATGGGCTCCAGCGGTCAAAGAAGAAGCGACCTGCTCCTTTCTTCCGGCCCCATCAATGTAGAAGCACTTCAGGTGAGAAGGTCCAGAGGGGGAAGAGGGAACGCTCGCCTCAGAATTTCCAGCCAAAAGGGGCATTACCAAGCAGAAAAAAACAGGAAGAAAGGGCTTTCGGAACATGGATGGTCTCCGATCTCCTGCCTGAAAGATAGCAAAAAACCCAGCAGAGCTCTGAAAAGGAAAGCGAACAAATGAAGGGCCAAGCGGTTTTTTCAATATATGCTATCCTCCTACATTCGCGCGAGCAAGCTGACGGAAGTTCCTCGAAAGGGTTTCCACGCCTGTGTTCGGGCTTGATCGATCCTCAGAAGGTCAGCCATATTGAAGAACGAATAAAGCGTATTTCTGCTCATGGAGATCATCATCTTTTTCCTTGCACACTGGTATCTATCCCTCTTTTTCCAGACCTTTTTCCACCATCGCTATGCCGCGCACAACATGTTCACCATGTCCCGGTTCTGGGAGAACTTCTTTTATTTCTTCACCTTCATAACCCAAGGCTCTTCCTATCTGAGCCCCTATTCCTATGGGGTCTTGCATCGGATGCACCATGCGAACGCGGACACCGAACTGGACCCCCATTCCCCCTCCTACGACCGGAACCTCTTCAGCATGATGTGGCGGACCAAGACGATCTATTCCGATATATCCAAAGGGAACATCGAGGTCCAACCCCAATACAAGAAAAAGCTTCCCTCCTGGCACAGCTTGGACCGTTTCGCCGACAACCTTTTCACCCGCGGGTTCTGGGCACTCCTTTACACTGCCTTCTACCTGGTCTTTGCCCCGCATTGGGCCTTTTTCCTCCTCCTTCCCCTTCACTTCGTGATGGGGCCGCTTCACGGTGCCATCATCAATTGGTTCGCCCACAAATACGGTTATACCAACTACAAGACCAAGGATACCTCGCGGAACCTGATGCCCCTGGACATTCTGATGCTCGGGGAAGGCTTCCACAACAACCACCACAAGTTCCAGAAGAGCCCGAACTTCGGCAAGCGCTGGTTCGAGTTCGACCCGGTCTATCCCTTCATCCTGCTCTTCAAGAAGCTCGGGATCGTTCGGATAGAAGGGGTTTCCTCCTAATAGCTCTCATTTCCTTTAGGAGCTTTAGTTCCGACGAAAACATCTAATATTGAGCACATTGATACTGTCTCAGACCGTGGGACTTCTCATACACCTTCTCTCCGTCGTATTCGGGATCCAACAAATAACCCGTATCCGTGATGCGAACAGCTTGACCCTCCTCCCTTTCTTGGTCCTCCTTTTTCTTTGGAACCTAATAGGGTCTTTGCTCATTCTCCTTCAGGGCTATCCCTTGCTTTTTTACCAAAACATCAGTCTCTTTTGGGGAATTGCTGGCATTATGGCCTTCACCATCGGACTCAAGCGCTCGAATACAGGGATCAAAGCTTCCCTCTTGGTCGGGGGTGGGATGACCAGCGTTTATTTTCTCACCTACTACTTTTGGCCCGAGCTTTTTCCTGAGAACTATAGGAGCTACCTGCTCATCCTCTTCTTCTTACCTGTTCTCCTCGTGGTCCTCTCCCAATGTTCCTCGAAGAGAGCGCTCGAGCACGAAGATCTCGGGGCGGCTGTTCTATTCGGGGTGAACGCCGCTTATATCCTGCTTGATAGCATTATTTGGGCGATCTTTTGATATCGCCCCCTCTCATTTCATGAGAAGAATTCCTTGTTCTACCGATCCATTGGATCATTTACCTTCATCCCGCCAAAACGAAGTTCGCGGACCCATGAAGAAGTTGCTCGTCCCCACCGATTTCTCCGAATGCGCTGATAATGCAAAGGATACCGCTATTCGGATCGCAGAACGCAACGGCGCTGAGATCCATTTGCTTCATTCAGTGAACACGCCCGTTGATTGGCGTGAATTCGAAGCCTACACCCGTAGGGGCACCATCCCTTTCAGCGGAGGATCTCAAGCAGAACTTCACAAGGACTTCAATACTGCTGTCGAGGCCATCGATTCTAAGATGGGGGAGATCATCAGCGAAGCTGAGGCCAAGTCCCTAAAGGCTCATAAGCACGTCGTCTACAATTACAATTACAACGACATCGTGAAATGGGCCGAAGAGAACAACGTCGATCTCATCGTCATGGGGTCCCACGGAGCAAGCGGATGGAACGAGCTCTTCGTCGGTTCCATCACGCAAAGGGTCGTTCGCACCTCCAAGATACCTGTACTGGTCGCAAAAGGGGATTCCGACCTTTCTTCGATGAAGCAGATCGTCTTTGCCTCAGATTTCGAAGAGACGGATGCTATGGACGACCTCAAGGACGCGATCTCTTTTGCCAAGATCTTCGGAGCCACCCTGAATCTCCTCTATGTGAACACACCACGAAAGTTCGAGGATTCCGTTCACAGCTACCACAAAATGGAACGTTTCCTCTCCGAACTCGAAGTGGACATCCCTTACGAAAAGCACGTTTTCAACGAGTATACCATAGAGGATGGTATCAGAGCCTTTGCGGAACGTGAAGGAATGGACCTCATATCGATCACGACCCATGGCTATCATGGGATCCGGAGGCTTTTCGATCCGAACGTCAGCGAGCACCTTATCAATCACTCCGATCGACCGGTGCTTTGTCTGACGATGAAGGAATGATCCTTATCTGTAGGTAGGGGGCTGACTTTGTAGGGGCGGCCTATTTGTCGCCCCTAGCATTATCATTCTGTACAGCCTCACCCCAACAAATGATAGCCCCCGGTATTTGCTGGGAAAAGGTGGGCCCGTTCATTCAACCTTCCCCCACCTCCATCTGTCATAATGGATGAAAGAATAATAAAAAGTATACATTATGACCAGGAGTTATTACGACATATTAGGGGTGGACCGGAACGCCTCCCAGGATGAGATCAAAAAAGCTTATCGAAAGCTGGTGAAAAAATACCACCCGGACCATAATCCGGATGATGAAAAGGCCGAAGAGAAATTCAAGGAGATCAGTGAGGCCTTTGAGGTGCTTGGGGACGAAGAAAAGCGGGAAAAGTACGATCGATACGGAGCGAATTGGCAGCACGCTGGATACGAGGCAGCCGGTGCCGAGCAGGGCTCTCCCTTCGGCAGCTCATGGTCCTTTGGAGGGGCTGGCATGGGAGACTTTTTCCAGGGCTCTGATTTCGCTGACATCTTTGAGAGCTTTTTCGGTGGCGGAGGATTCAGCGGCGGTCGCCGAAGCCGTCGAGCCAGCTTCGGAGGGAGGGACCTTCAGAGCGAATTGGAGATCCAGCTCGAAGAAGCCTACCATGGCGGTGAGCGGCTGGTCGACGTGGGCGGTCAACGCTTAAGGGTTCCGATCAAACCCGGCACCAAGGATGGCAAAAAGATACGCATCAAAGGAAAGGGAGAGAAAGGCATGAACGGCGGAGAGGCTGGCGATCTTTACATCGAGTTCCGGGTCGCCAAGCACGACAAGTTCCGCCGAGAGGGAGATGACCTACATGTGGATGCAGATGTGGAGGTTCCCAGCGCTGTGCTCGGGGATCGGATCTCGGTTCCGACCCCATCCGGTAAGATCAGTGTTAAAGTGCCTGCAGGAACGGACTCAGGGAAAAGCTTGCGCATCAAAGGGAAAGGAATGCCGATCGAGGGGACGGAACGAAAAGGGGACCTTTACGTGCACGTACGGGTTGTAACGCCCAAACATCTGTCCAAGAAAGAAAAAGAGCTTTATCAAAAACTGAAAGCGCTACGTTCGGAAAAAGCAAAGAGTGGAGTATGATGATCCTCACAATCGGAGGTGGGACAAAAAAGGAATATCCTCGTTCTTTTGTTAATTCACGCATCCATTCCTAAAAGAAGCTAAGACCATGGAAAAGATACTCGTCCCTACCGATTTTTCCGAAGCATCCGAGAATGCAGCCGCCTTTGCTGCGGATATTGCCCGAGATACAGGCGCCGATCTATACCTTCTCCACGTGATGGAGATCCCTACGCATTCCACCAATTACACCTTCGAGGAGTATCAAGAGGTACCCGAAGGGGTCGCCCTGATGAAGGCGGCCAAAGAGCGTTTCAAACAATTCAAGGAGAAACCGATCTTCAAAGGGGTCAATGTGGTCGAAGCGGTCCAGTTCGAACGGACCTACGAGAACATCGTCCAGCAAGCCAAGAAACACGACATCGATCTGATCGTGATGGGCAGTCATGGAGCGACCGGCATGAAGGAGATGTTCGTCGGATCCAACACCGAGCGGGTAGTGCGGATGGCCCATTGTCCGGTCTTTACGATCAAAAGTTCCGTCAAGCCCGATCAGATCGACCAGATGGTCTTCGCCTCCGACTTCAACCCAGAGATCTACAGTTCCTTTCCGCGGATCAAGCAATTGGCAGACCTCTTCAACGCCAAGCTCCATCTTCTCAAAGTGGTCACCCCGAACAGCTTCGAGACGAGCGCGAAAAGCAAGCAAGAGATGGAGGATTTCGCCAAGGAGTTCGAGCTCAAGAACTACACGGTGAACATCTACAACGACGAATACATCGAGGCAGGGATCCTGAACTTTTCAGAGTCGGTGAATGCGGACCTGATCTCATTGTCAACCCATGGTCGGAGAGGCTTGGTCCACCTGATCAACGGGAGCCTGGCCGAGGACGTCGCCAATCATGCCGATCGTCCGGTATTGAGCATTCGGATCAAAAAATCGTGATCCCCCATGAAAGGTAGGAAGATCCTCCTGGGCCTCGACGGCTCCCGTTATTCCGAAAGTGCCACCCAATACGCCATCGACCTCTTCAAGGAGGATGATACCGAACAGGACAACCTGCTGGTGGGCGTTTACATCAATTCCCTTCATTACGGGGATATGCTACGAAAAGCAAGGGATCAGCGCGAACCCCTTTACTTCAGTTACCACAACGACATCTTCGAATTCGACGAGTACGCTGAAGAAGTGGAAGAAAAGCGGAAGAGCTCGGTGGAGAAGTTCGAGAAGCAATGCAAAGACGCTGGCGTAAAGTACAAAGTGCACGACCACAAGGGAGCGCCGCTCGTTGAACTCCTCGAAGAGAGCCGTTTCGCCGACCTGATCGTTCTTGGTTTTCAGACCTATTTTGCGAACCTGGAAGGGGATGACGACCTGATCCACGAACTCCTCAAAGATGCTCATTGTCCCCTGTTGGTGGTTCCCCAGGAATTCACGCCCATCGAGAACCTGATCTTCACTTACGATGGGAAGGACAGCTCCTTTTACGCGATCAAGCAATTCACCTACGTCCTGTCGCTTACCGCCTCCCGGAAGCCTGTTCGGGTTCTTTCCGTGAACAAAGAAGGGAACGGAGCGATCCCGGAAAGGGACGAACGGCTGATGAAGGAATTCCTCGATCAGCACTGCCACAAAGAGGTCAGTATCGAAAAGATGAAAGGGGAGCCCGAAGATGTGATCCTGGACGCATTGCATTTCAACGATGGACCGCTGCTCGTCATGGGATCCTATGGCCGGAGCAGCTTTTCGATGCTCTTTCAGCCAAGTACAGCAGATAAGGTCCTCCAGTACCGGAAAGCACCGGTCTTTATCACCCATCGTTGACCACCACCTAGCTTGCGTTCCGTACCTTGGTCTATGAATTTCCAAGGGTTGTGGGGGTTTCTGAACATTATTCCCTTCGAACTGTTGGAAAAACTAGGCGAACTAAGGCCATCAAAAAGGCCGAACAACCTCTTTTTAATACATGCCCAAGTCCTCCATACGTTTCAACAAAAAGGACCGTCCCGAATTCTATAAGCAACTCCGGAAAAAGGTCAACGCTCATTTCAAGGAGAACGATACCCCGCTCACGGCCAATACCGGAATGAAGGTCAAAACGGGCTTCATGTTGCTCCTCTACTCCGCTCCCCTCTTTTTACTGGCTACAGGATTTATCGGGAACATCTACCTGATGTACGGCCTCTGGGCCATCATGAGTTTTGGGATGGTCGGAATAGGGACCTCCGTCATGCACGATGCCAATCATGGTTCCTATTCTAAAAAGAAGAAGGTCAACGAGACCCTCAGCTATTCCCTCAACTTGCTCGGAGCCTATCATTTGAATTGGCGGATCCAACACAACGTCCTCCACCATTCCTTCACCAATATCCAAGGACACGACGAGGACATCGAGAATGCTCTGTTCCGCTTTTCCCCATTTTCCGAACGGAAATGGATCTATCGCTTTCAGGCCTTTTATGCACCGATCTTTTACGGGATCATGACCCTTTATTGGGTTTTGGTCAAGGACTTTGTACAATTGAAGGGATACGCATCCAGGGGGCTGCTCAAGGCCCAGGGGAGGACCTACAAGCAGGCCCTGTCCGAAATGCTCCTGATCAAATTTCTTTATTTCGGCGTCACTCTCCTCCTACCGATCCTCCTGCTGCCATTCCCCTGGTGGCAGCCCTTATTGGGCTTTTTGGGAATGCATTTCCTAACAGGGATGATGCTTTCCCTGATCTTTCAACCAGCCCACGTGATCGATGATGTCGATTTCTATCAGCCGGAACCGGACCAGAATATGGAGAACAATTGGGCCATCCATCAATTCCGTACGACGGCCAATTATGCGAGGGGAAGCCGGGCCTTTTCCTGGTTCATCGGTGGCCTGGACCATCAGATCGAACACCACTTGTTCCCCAATATCTGCCACGTTCATTACCGAAAGATCGCTCCGATCGTCAAGAACATTGCCGAGCAGTATCAGGTCCCCTACCATGAACATCGGACCTTCTTCGGGGCTATATCCAGCCATTTTCGAATGTTACACCAGCTGGGAACGGGGACTTACCGACCCAACATCCGATTGGCTTCCGAGTAAAGGAAAAGCTCCGGTAGAGCGGCCAAAGGATCGGAAAAATTCCTTTACTTTGCACTCCCTTTGTCGATAGCCGAAACTGAAGCGCCATGTCCAAAGTCTGTGAATTGACCGGTAAAAGGGTCCAGACCGGGTACAACGTATCCTTCTCGAACAAGAAAACGAAACGTCGATTCCTTCCCAACCTCTTCGACCGGAACCTTTACCTGCCCGAAGAGAAGCGATGGATAAGGGTGCGGATCTGTAAGAAGGCGCTCCGGACCATCGATAAGAAAGGAGTGATGCCTGTGGTCCGGGAAGCCCGCCGGAAAGGCTATCTCAGAAAATGAACGGAAGCGGGGGAAAGGGCGACCCGACCCGATCGAAGACCCTTCCCATTCACCTCCTCCTCTTTTTCGTTCTTCTTCCTTCAGCAACGGTGGGACAGGGAAGATACCCCCCTTCCCTTCCAGCTGAATTCCATCAGGAAAGGCGGCAAGCGCTTCGGGACTCGATGGAGGGGCTCTCGATGGCTGCTTTCTTCTCATCTCCGAAAAGGCCTCGGTCCAAGGACATCAACTACGAATACCTTCAGGACCGGGACCTTTACTACTTCTCAGGGCTCAGGGAGAAGCACGCCCTCCTCCTGATCTTCTCCGATACGGTGACCTTCGACAGCATCCGTACGGACGAACTGCTCTTCCTTTCGCCCAAGGATCCTGAGGATGCCCTGTGGCACGGAAGCAGCCTTGGTATCGAAGGAGCTGAGGACAGCCTCGGGGTGGGAAAAGCCTTGCCGAACACAGCCTTTGCCGACTTTCCACTCCGTCCTGAGCGCTTCGATCATATCCATTGGAAGAAGGACAAACGGGGAGTTATCGATAACGAGCAGGAAAAAGGGGATCTCGCAAGCTTGCTCCAACATTTCGAACGGAAGACCGACCCGGCCAAGGGGCGAAGGGGCTACGAACAGCTCCATAATTGGTGTTCGGAAATGCGCGAGATCAAGGAAGAGGAAGAGCTCCAATTCCTCCAAAAAGCCGTCCATAGTACCGAAAAAGCACACAAGACCCTGATGCGCGAATTGGCTCCCGGCATGTGGGAATATCAAGCTGAAGCGCTCGTCGAACAGATCTTCAGGGCGTCGGCCTGCTCAGGTCCCGGTTTTCCTTCCATCGTTGGAAGCGGGCCGAATTCCTGTGTCCTTCATTACAACCGCAACGGAGACCGCATGGACAGTTCGGAGATAGCGGTCGTCGATATCGGTGGGGAATACGGAGGTTATTCAGCGGACATTGCCCGCACATTACCCGTGGACGGCGAATTTTCAAAAGAACAAAAGGCCATTTACGAATTGGTCCTGAAAGCTCAGAAAGCGGGGATCGATGCCTGCCGGCCAGGGAACCGCTTCTGGGACCCCCACCAAAAAGCCCAAAGGGTCATTGCAAGAGGCCTCAAGGAACTCGGTCTGATCGAGAGCGGAAGGCAGGTGCGGAACTATTTCATGCACGGGACGAGCCATTACCTGGGGCTCGACGTGCACGATGTAGGGACGAACGGCGACCTCAGGCCCGGAAATGTGCTGACGGTCGAGCCCGGTATTTATATTCCCGAGGGATCGGATTGCGAAGAACGATGGTGGAACATCGGGATCCGGATCGAGGACGACATCCTCGTTACCGAAGAAGGACCTGAGAACCTTTCAGGAGGTCTGCCACGGGAGGTGAAGAAGGTCGAAGAACTGATGAAAGAAAGCTCTGAATTCCCTAACTTCGGGAAATCCAAGGAAAAAGAAAGCCCATGAAACGCATCTTTGTCTCTATCCTGATCCTTTTCCCTCTGACCCTTGCTGCTCAGGAAGGGCTTAAAATGGTCACCGAAGTGGTCGAGCGGGGCAATAAAGAAATGGACCGGAGCACTTCCACCATCTACCTCGGGCAGTCCCACATGCGCAGTGATGCCAACAACAACGGAGAGAAGACCAGCACCATCTACGACGACAAGAAACGAGTGCTCTATACGATCGATCATGAGGATAAATCTTATCAAAAGATCACAGAGGAGGACATCGAGAAGATGGAAGAGCAAATGAAGCGCGCAAAGGAACAGATGAAGAACATGCCCGAATCGCAAAGAGCTCAAATGAAGAAGATGATGGGGCAAAAATTCAACCATTCCCCTGATATCGAATATCAAAAGACCGGCAATACCAAAAGCGTCTCCCCTTGGGGTACTTGCCAGGAATACAAAGGGATGCAGGACGGTGAAATGGTTCAAAAAGTCTATACAACCTCCCTTGACAACGTGCAGGTCGAAAAGGAACATTTCGACATCCTTCGATCCATGATCGACTTCATTTCCTTTCTTCCTCATGGAATGGACCGCTACTATCCCGTTAGTAAAAATGAGGGGCGGGAAAACAGGAACGGGCTCAAGGGTTTTGGTGTGCTATGGTACTATTTCGAGGACGGAGAGAGAACCCAGGAAACCCGTATCAAAGAATTGAAAGAGAAAAACCTGAAGGAAAGCCTCTTCCAGGTGCCGGACGGCTATGAAGGCAAGGAAACGAAAACGGGGACCCGAGGACGGCGCTAGGGCGTAAGGATCTCTTATATTCGCGATCCCAAAAGTTAGGAATCATGGCCAAGAACAAAGAAGACCGGGTCCAGGTCATTTTGGAATGCACCGAACAAAAGAATTCCGGTGTTCCGGGTATGTCAAGGTATGTGACTGAAAAAAACCGGCGGAACACCCCCGACCGGATCGAGCTCAAAAAGTTCAATCCTTACCTCAACAAGCACACGATCCATAAGGAGATCAAGTAAAACGCGCAAACGATGGCCAGGAAAGCAAAACAACAAAAGCAGGGGAGCAAGGATCAGACCAAGTGCATCAAGATGGTGCGCAATCCTAGGAACGGATCCTATTACTTCAAAGAAGAAGTGCTCCCTAACGATCGGGTGGAGGATTTCTTCAAGCAAGAAGACAAAACGTCCGAAAAGAAGGAAGAAGCGGCTTCTAACTAAGCCCCGCTCCTTATTCCTTCGAACTGAGGCTTCCTTCACCCGCTGAGGGAAGCTTTTTTATTTCCCCGACCCCCCATGGGCAT